>DUPF01000101.1 GCA_012838445.1 Intrasporangiaceae bacterium
CCGGTGCGCAAGCGCCGGTGATCACCCTCCGCCGAGCATGCGCCGCTGACTCACCCGGGCGCTGACCCGATCACGCTGCGATGTCGGCGAGGATCTGCAGGGACCGGCGCCGCTTCTCCAGGCCGGGCGCGGGGTTGGTGATCATCAACTCGTCGGCATCGGCGAGTTCGGCGAATCGTTCGAGGTAGTCCGCGACCGCCGGCGCGTCCCCGACCGCCGTGTACGTGAGCATGTGCCGGGCCTGCTGCCCGACGGGGGAGTCGAGGAGGAGGTCGATGTCGGCGTCCTCGAGTCGGCGCCCGCCGCCGGCGCGGGCGGCCAGCGCCCGCACCCGGGAGCGGAGCACCGACGCGGCTAGGTCCTCCGCCTCCTCGGTGGAGTCGGCGGCGATGACGTTCAGCGCGGCGATGACATACGGCTGCGCGAGCTGGTCCGAGGGTCGGAACCCGGAGCGGTACGCAGCCACGGCGGCACGGAGGGCGTCCGGGGCGAAATGGCTCGCGAACGCATACGGCAAGCCGAAGGCGGCGGCGAGCTGGGCGCCGTACAGGGATGAGCCGAGGATGTAGATCGGCACGTTCGTGCCCCGGCCTGGGTAGGCGTTGATCCCCTCGATGAGGGTCTGCTCGCCGAGGTATCCCTGCAGTTCGCGGATGTCGTCGGGGAAGTGGTCCGAGGCGCGCGGGTCGCGGCGCAGCGCGAGCAGCGTCCGCTGGTCAGTGCCCGGTGCCCGACCCAGACCGAGGTCGATCCGACCGGGGTGGAACTCGGCGAGCGTGCCGAACTGTTCGGCGATGACGAGCGGGGAGTGGTTGGGCAGCATGACCCCGCCGGCCCCGACCCGGATCCGCTCGGTGTGCGCGGCGACATGGGCGATGAGCACCGAGGTCGCCGCGGAGGCGATCGTCGACATGTTGTGGTGCTCGGCGAACCACAGCCGCTCGAAGCACCCTAGCCGGTCGGCGTCCTGGGCGAGGACGACACTCTCGTGGAGGGCTTCGGCGATCGGCTGACGGCGGCGGACGATGGCCAGGTCGAGGAGGGAGAGCGGACGCATACCCCTATTCCTATCCGATCCGGCCCGCCCTGGTGACCTCGATCCGACCCGTCCGGGTATGCCGTGCTCCGGTCCGCGGACATCCACCGGTCGGCCACTCGTTGCAGTTTTGTGACTCAGTGAACCTCATCTGGGGCGCCGTAGCGGATAAGTTGTGTGGCACTACAACCGCGGTCCGCACCCTATGGACCCGTGTTTGATCACTCCAAGGAGCCCACATGAGCATTACCCATCGTCGTCGCCAGCGTGGCCTGAGCATGGTCGCTCTCGCCTGCGCCGGCGCTCTCGTCCTGTCCGCCTGTGGTGGCGACAGCGGCGGGAGCGATGACCCCACGACGCCCGCCCCCGGCGGAGACACCGGAACCGGCGAGGCCACCGGGTCGACCGAAGAGCGCGACCTGACGCTCAAGATCGGCACCGTGCTGCCGCAGACCGGCTCGCTCCAGTTCCTCGGCCCGCCCGAGGAGGCCGGTGTCGGCGTCGCCGTCAACAAGATCAACGAGGCCAACCTCGGCATCAAGGTCGAGGTCGAGTGGGGTGACTCGGGTGACGCGGACAACCGCGCCTTCGACACCACCATCCCGAGGATGCTCGCCGCGGACGTCTCGGCCCTGATCGGTGCCGCGTCCTCCGGTGTGACCTCGCTGTTCCTCGACAACGTCGTCGCCGCCGGCAAGATCACCTTCTCCCCGGCGAACACCTCCCCGGCGTTCACCACGTGGGACGACAACGGTCTGTACTGGCGTACCGCCCCCTCGGACGCGCTCCAGGGTGAGGTGCTCGGCAACCTCGTCGCTGAGGACGGCCACTCCAACCTCGGCATCCTCTTCCTCAACGACCCGTACGGCTCGGGTCTCGCGGACGCGCTGAAGACCAACTTCGAGGCGGCCGGTGGCACCGTGGTGGCCTCGGAGTCCTACAACGCCAACGACACCAGCTTCGACGCCCAGGTCAGCACGATCCTCGCGGCCAACCCGGACGCCATCTCGGTGATCGCGTTCGAGGAGACCTCGACGATCATCCCGGCCTTCGTCTCCAAGGGCTTCGACGGCTCGAAGTTCTACCTCGTCGACGGCAACATGTCCCAGTGGGGTGACAAGATGCCGGTCAGCCTCGAGGGCTCGAAGGGCACCACGCCCATGGGCGCCGACACCGGCGACAGCTGGTACCAGGAGCTCGAGGAGTACTGGCAGGCGGAGAAGGGCGAGTCGCTCAACGGCGAGTTCAGCTACGGCGCCGAGTCCTACGACGCGGCCACGCTCCTCGCGCTGGCGGCCCTGGCGGCCAACTCCACCGACCCCGGTGAGATGGCCGGCAAGCTCCGTGAGGTCTCCGGTGGCGAAGGCGGCGGGCAGAAGTGCAACGACTTCGCCTCCTGCGCCAAGATCATCCTCGACGGCGGTGTCGCCGACTACGACGGTCTGTCCGGCCCCATCGACTTCGATGAGAACGGCGACCCGACGGGTGCGACGATCGGCATCTTCCAGTACGGCGCCGACAACAAGCACACCCGCATCAACTGATCGCGACCCGCGTCACGATCAACCAGGCACGAGGGCCCCGGAGCGATCCGGGGCCCTCGTCCTGTTCCGCCCTCATTCCCCGCCCCCGCTCCCGCGTGTCCCCCGTGCGGGGCACGGGGATCCTGCGGCGATATAGCGCCGCAGGCTGCGCATACCGCCTCGGGTCGCGCGGATCGCCGCAGGCTGTCATCGCGGACGCACGGGGAGTATGCGTCGCTCGCCGCCGACTGCGGCGTTACGGGATCCTGCGGCAGTCGTGACGGGCTGCGGCGTTACGCGGATTCTGCGGCGATATAGGGCCGCAGAACTCCGGTGCCCCGCACGGGAGTCCAGCGGCGTTCGTCGTGGGCTGCGGCGGTCGTGGCCGGCTGCGGCGTCACGGGGATCCTGCGGCGATATAGCGCCGCAGAACTCCGGTGCCCCGCACGGGGAGGGGTGGGCGGGGGAGCCGGTGGGGGTCAGTCCTCGTCGGCGCCGAGTGTGCCGAGGTAGAGGCCGATCACCTTCGGGTCGTGGAGCAGTTCGCGGCCGGTGCCCTCGTAGGCATCGGTGCCCTGGTCCAGGACATAGCCGCGGTCGCAGATCTGCAGGCAGCGTCGGGCGTTCTGCTCGACCATGATCGTCGTGACACCGGCCTTATTGATGTCCGAGACCCGGATGAACGCGTCATCCTGGCGGACGGGGGACAGACCGGCCGACGGCTCGTCGAGGAGCAGGACGTGCGGGTCCATCATCAGGGCACGGGACATCGCGACCATCTGGCGCTCACCACCGGAGAGGGAGCCGGCCCGCTGATTGAGCCGCTGACCGATCTCGGCGAAGATGCTCGTGACGAACTCGAGGCGCTCGTTGAAGATCTTCGGGTCCTGGAAGAGCCCCATCTTCAGGTTGTCCTCGATGGTCAGGGACGGGAAGACGTTGTTCGTCTGCGGCACGAACCCCAGACCCCGCTGGACGAGCCCGTCGGACTTCAGGCCGACGACGCTCTCACCGTTGACGGTGATGTCGCCGCCGCGGACCTGGACCATCCCGAAGATCGCCTTGAGCAGGGTCGACTTGCCGGCGCCGTTCGGGCCGATGATGCCGATCAGCTCACCCTTGCGGGCAACGAGGTTGCAGTTGTTGAGGATGTTGACACCCGGCAGGTATCCGGCCGTCAGGTCGGTGACCTCGACGACGACATCACCGGGGGTGTTGGCCGTGCTCTGCTCTGTGGTCGTGGCGGTCATGCGTGCTCCTCGGTCACCGCGTGCTCGGTCTCTTCCTCGATCTCCTCGAGCAGCTCACGCTCCTCGGCGCCGATCTTCCCGGCGACCCGGCCGGTGACGACACCGAGGTCGACGTCCTGGTGCCGGCCGAGGTAGGCGTCGATGACGGCCGGGTCCTGCATGACCGTCTCGGGCGGGCCCTCGGCGACGACCCGGCCCTCGGCCATGACGACGACCCAGTCGGCGATGTGGCGCACCATGTGCATGTCGTGCTCGACGAAGAGGACCGTCATCCCGAGTTCCTTGAGGTCGACGATGTGGTCGAGCAGGGACTGGGTCAGCGCCGGGTTCACCCCGGCCATCGGCTCATCGAGCATGACGAGCTGCGGATCGCTCATCAGTGCCCGGGCCATCTCGAGGAGTTTGCGCTGCCCGCCGGAGAGGCTGGCGGCGAAGTCGGAGGCCTTCTCGCCGAGTTTGAATCGGTCGAGCAGTCCGAGTGCCTTCTGCTCGATCTCGCGCTCCTGGCTGCGCCACAGCATCGGGAGGACGCTCGCCCAGAGCTTCTCGCCCTTCTGGCGGGTCGCGCCGAGCTTCATGTTCTCGAGGACGCTGAGCAGGGAGAGGGACTTGGTGAGCTGGAAGGTACGCACCTGCCCCATCCGGGCCACCTTGAACGACGGGATGCCCGCCAGTTGGGTGCCGTCGTAGCTCCACGTGCCGGAGTTGGGCTTGTCGAACCCGCAGAGCAGGTTGAACAGTGTCGTCTTGCCGGCACCGTTGGGTCCGATGAGCGCCGTGATCGCCCCGCGGGGGATCTCGAGGTGCTCGACGTCGACGGCGGTCAGACCGCCGAAGTGGCGGCTGACGTTGTCGATGATCATGATCGGGTCGACCTTGGCGACACCGGCGACCGGCTCACCCTTGGCCAGCCCGGTGGTCTTGGCCCGCCGGACCGGCTTGGTCGGGGTGGGGTCGGCACCGACGTGCGGGGTCGATGTGGTCTCCTCCTCAACTCCGACGTGTGGAGTCGCGGGCGTCTCCTCGGTCGAGGGCATGTCCTCGGCGGAGGTCTTGGGGGGCTGCTGGTCACCGGACAAAGGTCATCTCCTCCTTGTTGCCGAAGATGCCCTGCGGGCGGTAGATCACCAGCGCCATGAGGGCAAGACCGAGCAGGATGTAGCGGATCTGGCCGGCCTGGATGCTCGTCATCGGCAGGTAGCCGGCCGTGGCCAGCGCCGGCAGGACGAGGTCGAGGAAGGCCATCAGCGTCCAGAAGATCAGCGCCCCGACGGCCGGGCCGAACACCGTGGCCGCACCACCGAGCAGCAGGATCGTCCAGATGAAGAACGTCAACGGCGGGGTGTAGGACGCCGGGATCACCGCGGACGGCAGGGCCAGGACCACACCGGCCAGGGCGCCCATGGTCCCGCCGATGATGAGCGCCTGCATCTTGTAGGCGAAGACGTTCTTGCCGAGCGAACGGACCGCGTCCTCGTCCTCACGGATGCCCTTGAGCACCCGGCCCCACGGGCTGCGCATGAGTGCCCAGACGACGAGAATGCAGAGGACGAGGAGGATGACACCGAAGACCCGCACCCACAGCTGGGTCTCGTTGTAGCTCCACGGACCGAAGCCGTAGTTCCCCTCCGGGAACGGGTTCGCGGCCCGGAAGCTGTTGTGGTAGCCGGCCAGACCCCGGGCCGCACCGGTGTGCTTGCCGAACGTGTTCGTCTGGAACAGCAGGCGCACGATCTCGGCCGCCGCGATCGTCACGATGGCCAGATAGTCGGCCCGCAACCGCAGTGTCGGGATGCCGAGGATGACGGCGAAGATCGCCGAGGCGATGATCCCGACGAGAATCCCGACCCACCAGGGCCAGCCGAAGATCAGGATCGACATGGCGTAGCCGTAGGCGCCGAGCGCCATGAAGCCGGCCACGCCGAAGTTGAGCAGTCCGGCGAAGCCGAAGTGCACGGCCAGACCGGTCGCGGCCAGCGCATACGCGAGTGTTGTCGGGCTGAAGATCCAGCCCGCGGTGCCATTGAGAATTGCTCCCCAGTCCATGTCCTCGCTCCTTCCTACCCGATTCTCTCTTTGCGCCCGAGCAGACCTTGTGGTCGGACGAGCAGGATGACGATGAGCACGACGAGGGCGCCGACATACTTCAGATCACTGGGCAGCCACAAGGTGGAGACCTCGACGAGGAGGCCGGTGATGATCGCACCGACCATGGTGCCGAAGGCGGTGCCCAGGCCACCGAGGATGACGGCCGCGAAGATGAGCAGGAGGATCTGCATACCCATGTCCCAGCGCATGCCCGGTCGGAAGTATGCCCACAGGACTCCCGCGATCGCGGCCAGGGAGGTCGACAGCATCCACACGATCCGCACGACCCGCTCGACGTTGATGCCGCTGACGGCCGCGAGGGCCGGGTTGTCGCTGATGGCTCGGGTGGCCTTGCCGATCCGGCTGCGGGTCAGCCACAGCGCGAAGAGGATGAGCAGGACGAGGCTGACGCTCATCGACATGATGTCGATCCACGACAGCCGGATCGGGCCGACGATCTGCATCTTCACCGGGGCCGCGCCGGGCAACTGGTAGGTGCCGCCGCCGAAGAAGAACGCGAACGTGTAGCGGATCGCGAAGGCCAGACCGATGCTGACGATCATCAACGGCACGACGCTGATCCCCTTGCGGCGCAGCGGTGCCCACACCCCAGCGTCCATGGCCCACCCGGCGAGTGCGCCGAGGATGAGCACGAGCGGCAGGACGATCCACATCGACCAGCCGAGGAAGACACCGAAGACGATGGCGATGATCGCCCCGAGCGTCACCGCCTCGGAGTGGGCGAAGTTCGTCAACCCGGTCGTGCCGTAGACGAGGGACAGTCCGATCGAGGCCAGGCCGAGCAGGAGCCCGAAGTTGATCCCGTTCATGAGCCGCTCGACGAGCTGGTCCATGAAGCTCGTCGTCGTGCGTTCCCCCACCCCGAGGTTGAAGACGTACGGTGTCGAGCCCTGCTGCCCGATCGAGCGCTGCACCGAGGCCTCACCCTCGACGGCGATGCCCTCGGGCAGGGACTCCTCATCGAGGGTGATCGTGTACTCGGCCCGCTCGGGGACCCCGATCTTGGCCAGACCCTTGTCGTCGGTCTCGCCCTCGGTCTCGAAACCGTCGCCCTCGACGATGATCCGCGCGCCGCTCACCGGTTCGCCACCGTCGCGGACCCGCACCGAGAAGGAGAACGGCAGATCCTCGCTCGGCTCGGTCTCGGTGACAACAGCACCGGAGGACAGCGCGGGTGACATGGTCGGCGCGGCCTGGGCGGCACTGGGGATGACGAGCATCAGCAACGCAGCCAGGGCGAGCCCGACGAGAGCGGGTAGCTGGCGCCGCGACGAGTTCGCGGGGGCGCTCGTGGATCTCACGTAACCTCCAGTTCGGCATGGGGATGGTCGCCGGTGTGACGCAGACGTCTGCGGGCGACGCATGAGCATAATGCTCACCCGGGCGCTCCACCGAGTCTGGTGCGGACATCGTCAGGCACGGTTGCGCTCATCGGATGCAGGGAACGTGTCCCATAGTGACAGCACTTCGCCGGAAAATGAGCGAAACGGTGGACACGATTCTGCATTTCTTTCAGACAACTGGTCCTGCCTTGCCGGTCCCGTCCCACCCCGGCCGGGTGCAGCCGCCCCGGCCCGTTCTGCACCGGCCGGTGCACGCCGCATACAGTAAAGTGTGTGACCGGCACCCAGCCCGAGGATCTGCTCGATCAGGTTCTCCCCCTCCTCGGCCTCGATGAGAGGTATGCCAGCGCGCACCTGCTCATTCACCCCGGCAACGGATTGCCCGCGAACCTGCCGGTCAACGCGCTCGCCGTCGGAGCCGTGGCGGCCGCCGGGCTGAGTGGTCTGGCGTTGCAGGGCGGATCCCAGGTCGTCGTCGACCCCAGGCAGGTGTCCGTCTCGTTCCGCAACGACCAGCTCGCGAGCATCAACGGCCGGCCGGTCGTCTCGTTCGCGGCGCTGTCCGGGTTCTTCGCCGCCAAGGACGGCTGGGTGCGCACCCACGCGAACTATGCCCACCACGAGGAGCGGCTGCTCACCGCCCTCGGGCTGCCCGCCGACGCCACCCGGGACGCGGTGGCCGAGCGGATCGGGCGACTGCGGGCCAAGACCGTCGAGGACAAGGTCACCGCCGCCGGCGGGGTGGCGGTGCGGGTGCGTTCCGCGGAGGAGTGGCGCCGCACCATACCCGGGCGCGCCGCCGGGAGGCAGGACCTCATCGGCCGGGAGCGGGTCGCCGAGGGGTTCCCGGTGCCGGCGCCCTATCGGCCGAAGGTGCTCGACCTGACCCGGGTCATCGCGGGTCCGGTCGCGACCCAGGCGCTCGGCTATCTCGGCGCGGATGTGCTGCGGGTGGACAGCCCGCACCTGCCCGAGCCGGAGGAGCACTACGCGCTCGTCAGCGGCGAGAAGCGGTCGGTCTACCTGGACCTCGCCGATCGTCACGACCGGGCCACCTTCGAGGAACTGCTCGGACAGGCCGACGTCCTCATCACCGGCTACCGGCACGGTGCGCTCGACGAGTTCGGCCTCTCCTCCGCCGAGATCGCACAACGGCACCCGCACCTCGTCACCGGGCGGCTCACCGCCTGGGGCACGACCGGGCCGTGGGCGGGCCGACGTGGCTTCGACTCGATCGTCCAGGCCGCGAGCGGTATCGCCATGCTCGAATCCCCCGATGGGGAACGACCCGGCGTGCTGCCCGGTCAGGTGCTCGACCACGCGACCGGCTATCTCCTCGCCGCCGGCATCCTCTCGGCGCTGCGGGCCCGGGCATTCAGCGGCGGCGGATGGCGGGTCACCGCGTCCCTGGCCCGGACCGCGGCCTGGCTGCTCGATGCTCCCGGCCCGGACGCCGAGCCGGGGCACCGGGTCGAGGCGCCCGAGCCGTACCAGGTGGTCAACCGCTCCGACCTCGGACTGCTCATCGCCAGCCGCCCGCCGTTCACCATCGGGGAGCGGGACACCTTCTCCCGCATGGGGGGCCGATTCGGCGGCGACGAACCGAAGTGGGAGGACGACCCGCGCTGACTGCGGCGACAACGTTGGGTCAGGCGCGTGACATGACACGCGCTCGGCACCGCGATCACATCCGCAGCGCCGCCGTCCTGGCTGCCCTGGGCACGGTCAACGTCCTCGCCCGGCGCGGGGCGGCGACCGGTCGGGTCGCCGTGCCGGTCGGTGCGGCAGCCCTGCTCCTCGCCGCTCGGGCGAGCGGGTTGACCTGGGCCGAACTCGGCGTCGACCCCGGCCCGCTGCGCCGCGACCTGCGTCGC
>DUPF01000011.1 GCA_012838445.1 Intrasporangiaceae bacterium
GCCACAACTTCGCAATCGCGAAGTTATGGCGGCGGATGGGAGGTGCGCCCATCCCGGCCGTAGGCCCGACCCATAGGGTGTCTGCCATGAGGCCGCAACCGGGACGGGCGACGGTCGCGGCCGCGCTCGTGCACCTGTTCACCGCCTCCGGGGTGGTCCTGGCGCTGCTCATGGTGCACTTCGCCTATGCCGGGCAGGTGCGCACCGTCCTCGGCCTCTACCTGCTCGCGATGCTCATCGACGGCACCGACGGGTTGCTCGCCCGACGGTTCCGGGTGGGGGAGGTGCTCCCGCAGATCGACGGTGCCCTGCTGGACAACATCGTCGACTACATCACGTATGCGTTCGCGCCGATGGCGCTGCTGTGGGCCAACGGCTACCTGCCCGGCGGCGCCGCCGGCCTGGTGTGGGCGGCGGTGCCGGCACTGGCATCCTGCTACCAGTTCACCCGCACCGACGCCAAGACCGACGACCACTTCTTCCTCGGGTTCCCGAGCTATTGGAACGTCGTCGCGTTCTATGTCATCGTCCTGGGCCTGACCCCGGCCGTCACCGCGACGCTCCTCGCCGTCCTGTCCGTGCTCGTCTTCGTTCCCATCAAGTACGTCTACCCCTCCCGGACGGTGACGCTGTGGCGGACCAACATGGTCCTGGCCGCCCTGTGGCTCGTGCTCTACGCCGTCATCACCTGGCAGTTGCCGCAGCCGTCACCGGTGCTCGTCGCCCTGTCCCTGGCCTACCTCGTCTACTACGCCGCCGTGAGCCTGTGGCTGACCGTCCGGACCCGGCGCCTCACTGCGGCGCCGGCGGCGTGACCGGGGTGGCCTCCGGGGTATCGACGTCCCGCCCCGTGGCCAGGTCGGCGCACTCGACCCGGGTGTGTCCCTGCTCCCGGAGATAGTCGCGGGCGCCACGGTCACCGCCGCTCGTCTCGAGCACCCCGGCCAGATGGTCCAGGCCGATGACGACGGGGTGCCCCGGCTCATCGGTGTAGACGGCCCGACCGAGTGCGGCGGGGTCGGTGCCGACCCGGGTGATGACCCGGTCGACGACACGTCGGTCCACATCCGGCAGGTCGACGAGGGTGACGACGACCACCCCGAACCGGCGCGGATGATCGGCCACGTAGTCGGCCGCCGCGACGAGCCCGGCCCGCAGCGACGCGCTCTGCCCGTCGGCCCAGTCCGCGGCCCTGACGACGGTGATGGCCATGTCGCCGAGGAGGGCCTCGGCCTGCTCGGCCTGCGCGCCGAGGACGACGACGACATGGTCGCACCCCCCGTCGCGGAGGGCATCGATGGCGGTATGCAGCCACGGCCGGCCGTCGGCATCGGTGAGGAGGGCCTTGGGTCGGCCCATGCGACGCCCCGCTCCGGCGGCGAGGAGCAGACCGAGGGCGGCGGGCGCAGTCACAAGGGTGATCGTAGATCGCTGTCGAGCGAACCCACCCGACCACCGCGCCCGGGATGGTGGCGGAGTGAGCCGCGGACCGCATACGGTGCAGGGATGCGGACCTTCGATGCTGACCAGGTGCAGTCGCTCCTCGACCCCGCCGAACTCATCGAGGCGTTGCGGGCCGGGTTCGCCGGGGGTGAGATCGAGGTGCCGGATCGGGGGCTGCACGCTCTCGGGGAGGGCCGGACACTGTTCGTCAAACCGGCCTGGCAGCGCGATGGGTGGTTGGGGATCAAACTCGCGACCCACCATCCGCACAACGGTGAGCGCGGGCTGCCCGCGATCCACGCCAGCTATGTCCTCATCCGGGCCGAGACCGGCGAACCGGTCGCCGTCATGGACGGGACCGAACTGACCCGGCTGCGCACGGCTGCCGCGAGTGCGCTGGCGGCCGACTACCTCGCACCCGCGCAGGTCCGCGAGCTCCTCCTGATCGGCGCCGGCAACGTGTGCGCCGCCGTCCCGGCGCACTATGCGCGGATCAGGGATGTCGCCATGACCCGGGTCTGGGCCCGCAAACCCGATCAGGCGCAGGCCCTGGTGGCCCGACTGCTCGCGGAGGGGCACCGTGCCGAAGTCGCCCCGGACCTGCGGGCGGGCGTGGCCACGGCGGACGTCATCACCGCCGCCACATCCTCGACCGAGCCGCTCATCCTCGGCGCCGACGTCCGCGCCGGCAGCCACGTCGATCTCATCGGTTCCTTCACCACCGAGATGACGGAGGCCGACGAGGACCTCATGCGACGGGCCCGGATCTTCGTCGACATCCCGGCCGCCATTCACGAGACCGGTGAGTTGGCCGGTCTGCTCGCCCGTGGCGAGCTCACCGAGGCGGACGTGTGCGGGGATCTGGCCGACCTCGCGGCGGGGCGCCACCCGGGGCGGCGCTCGCCTGAGGAGGTCACGGTGTTCAGCTCGGTCGGCTCGGCCCTGGAGGACCTCGTCGCCGCTGTCCTCGTGTGGGAGCGGGCCGGTGAGGGAGCCTGACGGCGCAGTGACCGGGTGTGCGTGCGGTTGACTTGACCCATGCTGCTCAGCGACGTCGTCGACGCATCCCGCCGGATCGGCGCGACATCGTCGCGGATCGCCAAGCGGACCGTCATCGCCGACGCGATCCGCTCCGCACGCACCGGGCCCGAGGCCGAGTTGGCCGCGCTGTTCCTCTCCGGAACCCTGCGGCAACGGCGCACCGGGATCGGCTGGCGCTCCCTGGCGACGGTGCCGATCCCGGCCGCCGAGGCGACCCTGACGATCAGTGAGGTCGACCATGCCCTCCAGGTGATGAGCGAGTTGTCCGGTCCCGGATCGACGACCCGTCGCCGGGAGCACCTCGACTCGTTGTTCGGCCGGGCGACCGGCCCGGAGCAGCGGTTCCTCCGGGGTCTGATCACCGGTGAGATCCGCCAAGGTGCCCTCGACGGTGTCCTCCTCGACGCGCTCGCCGACGCGTTCGACGTCCCTGCCGCCCGGGTGCGGCGGGCAGCCATGCTCGGTGCCTCCAGCGCCGCCGTCGCCCGGGCCCTGACCGAGGACGGGATCAGCGGCCTGGACCACTTCGCCCTGACCCCCGGTCGGCCGGTGCGGCCGATGCTCGCCGCCTCGGCTCCCGACGTGGCGACCGCACTGGAGACACGCTCCGGCGAGGTCGCCGTGGACGGCAAACTCGACGGCATCCGGGTCCAGGCCCACCTCGTCACCGGGGACGACGGGGTCCGGAGCGTCACCGTCTTCACCCGGTCCCTCGACGACATCACCCATCGGCTGCCCGAGGTCGTCGAGGCGGTCGAGGGCCTGCCGCTGACCGCCGCGATCCTCGACGGCGAGGCACTCGTGTTCCGTGCCGGTCGTCCGGTTCCGTTCCAGGACAGCGCCGCCCGCACCGCGTCATCCGGGGACGTCGCGCTGCTGCGGCAACAGTGGCCGCTGACCGTGCTCTTCTTCGACGCGCTCCACCTCGACGGGCGCGACCTCATCGACCGGCCCGCCAGGGAGCGGTTCGCTGCTCTGGAGAAGGTGGCGCAGGCATACCTCGTCCCGCGGATCGTGACCACCGACCCGGCCCGGGTGCAGCAGTTCGCCGACGAGATGATCGCCGCCGGACACGAGGGCATCATCATCAAGGATCTGGAGTCCGAGTACGCCGCCGGACGTCGCGGCGCCGGATGGGTCAAGGTCAAGCCGCGGCACACCCTCGACCTCGTCGTCCTCGCCGTCGAATGGGGGAGCGGGCGACGCACCGGCCTGCTGTCGAACATCCATCTCGGGGCCCGCGACCCGAGCACCGGCGGCTTCGTCATGCTCGGCAAGACGTTCAAGGGCATGACCGACGAGATGCTCACCTGGCAGACGCGGCGGTTCCTCGAACTGGAACGCTCCCGGAGCAGGTATGCGGTGCACCTGCGGCCCGAACAGGTCGTCGAGATCGCCTTCGACGGGTTGCAACGCTCTCGGCGCTATCCCGGTGGCGTGGCGCTGCGGTTCGCCCGGGTGGTGCGCTATCGCGACGACAAGACGGCCGCCGACGCAGACACCATCGACACGGTGCTCGACCTGGCCCGCCGCACCGGGTTGCTCGACCCGTTGTGAGCACGTGGCGGGACGGTCGCCCGTGTGCCGCAGGACCCAACCGGCGTGCGCCCGCCGAGAGGGGATAAGCGGGTGCCTCGATCGCAGCCGCCGCCGGTGTCGACACATCGGCACGATGCACCGACGACGCCGTAGGCTGAGGGCGTGAGCGCGCAGATCCTCGACGGCAAGGCCATCCTGGCGACGATCAAGACCGAACTCGCCCAGCGGGTCGCCACCCTCACCGAACGTGGTGCCACCCCCGGCCTCGGCACGGTGCTCGTCGGCGACGATCCCGCCAGCCACTGGTATGTCGGCGCCAAACACCGGGACTGCGCCGAGATCGGGATCACGAGCATCCGTCGGGACCTGCCCGCGACAGCGAGCCTCGACGAGGCACTCGCCGCCGTGCACGAGCTCAACGAGGACCCGGCCTGCAGCGGATTCCTCGTCCAGCAGCCGACCGGCCTGGACGAGAACCGGATCCTCTCCGCCGTCGACCCGGAGAAGGACATCGACGGACTGCACCCGATGAACCTTGGCCGGCTCGTCCTCGGCGAGCCGGCGCCGCTGCCGTGCACACCGATGGGCTGCGTCGAGCTGCTCCGTCGCCACGACGTGCCCATCGCGGGCGCCAAGGTCGTCGTCGTCGGCCGCGGGCTGACCGTCGGCCGGCCCCTCGGGCTCATCCTCACCCGCCGCTCCGAGAACGCCACCGTCACGCTGTGCCACACCGGCACCCGCGACCTCGCCGCCGAGGTGCGCCAGGCCGACATCATCATCGCCGCCGCCGGCGTGCCCGGCATCATCACCGCCGACATGGTCAAACCCGGTGCCGCGGCCCTCGACGTCGGGGTCTCCCGCGTCGACGGCAAGATCGCGGGGGACCTCGCCCCCGAGGTCGCCGAGGTCGCCGGCTGGATCAGCCCCAACCCCGGTGGGGTCGGACCGATGACCCGGGCGATGCTGCTGCGCAACGTCGTCGAAGCAGCCGAGCGCCGCGCCGGACTGGCCGGTTGACCCCGCCCGGGACCACGGCATACCCGATGTCCGAGCCACCAGAGCAACCAAAGCGACCGGCGCGCCAACCCGACCTGCACCCCGACGAGCAGCGGGAGCTGACGGTCCACGCCCAGGTGCCGCCCGAGGACCTCCCCGACGGGCCACCCGACGCGGACGTCTCGATCGAGCCGCGGCCCCCGATCGTCAGCGGCCTACGGTTGTGGTGGGTGCCGATGGTCGGACTGTGCATCGGGCTGCTCTTCATCGCCGGTGACCACATGTGGCGCGCGGGCGGCACCATCGCCGGCTCCTTGTGGCTGGCCGCTGGGCTGCGGGCCGTGCTCCCGGAGGAGTCCGCAGGCGGGCTCGTCGTGCGGCAGCGCTGGCTCGACGTGACCCTGCTCCTGCTCCTCGGGGGCCTCGTCGCGCTGTCCGCCTTCACCCTCGACCTGCGCGACCTGCGCTCCTGAGCCGGGCGCGCACCAGCAGCGCGCCGCCGCACGAGAAACCCGCGGCCGCACCAGCAATACCTGGCGCGGCC
>DUPF01000012.1 GCA_012838445.1 Intrasporangiaceae bacterium
GCGGTGACGAAGTTGATGCTGCGCAGCGGGTCGCGGTCGGGTTGGGCGAACAGCTGCGCGCTGCCCATCAGGCAGTCGGCGAACTGCCGGACCACCCCGGCGTCCCCCTTGATGAACCGGCGCACGACGTCGCGGTAGGCGCCGTTCCACACGGCCCAGCGGTCGCCGACGAAGGTGGCCACCTCGTAGAGCCCCGCGGCGTCCCACGCCTCGGCGATGATCTTGGTGTCGGCGAGGATCGGGTCGGTCTCGATGTCCCACAGGATCGGCGGGTTGCGCAGCGGGACGCCGTCCTCGCCCCGGCTCATCAGCGACGCCAGGTCGAACCGGAAGCCGTCCACGTGCATGTGCTCGACCCAGTAGCGCAGGCAGTCCAGGATGAGCCGGCGCACGACCGTCTCGTTGGTGTTGAACGTGTTGCCGGTGCCGGTGAAGTCGTCGTAGGCCAGCCCCGCGTGGTGGTTGACCATGTAGTAGGTGAGGTTGTCGAAGCCGCGCCACGAGAGGACCGGGCCGCCCAGGCCGTCCTCACAGGTGTGGTTGAACACCACGTCGAGGATCACCCCGATGCCCGCGGCATGCAGGGCCTTGACGAGGTCCTTGAACTCGGTGGCCGGGCCGAGCGGGTCGCGCCGCGAACTGAACTGCGCGTGCGGCGCGAAGAACGCCAGCGGCTGGTAGCCCCAATAGTTGGTCAGCCCAGCGGGCGCGGTCTGCCAGTCGAACTGCTGCACCGGGAGCAGCTCGACCGTCGTCACTCCCAGCTCTTGTAGGAACGGGATCTTCTCGATCAGCCCCTTGTAGGTTCCCCGGGTCTCGGCGGGCAGCCCCGAGTTCGGGTGCGCCGTGAACCCGCGCGCGTGCATCTCGTAGATGAACGTGGCGTCGAAGTCGCGCCCGAGTGGCCGGTCGCCCTCCCAGTCGTAGGCGGCCGGGTCGACGACCACGCTCTTGGGTGCGGTCGCGGCGTTGTCGCCCGCCCGAGCGGCCGCCGCGCGCGAGTAGCCGTCGGGGAACGCGACCTCGCGCGCATACGGGTCGACCAGCAGTTTGGCCGGGTCGAACATCAGCCCCTCATTCGGACGCCGTGGCCCGTCCACCCGGTAGCCGTACAGTTGGCCGGCCGTCAGGTCCGGGACGAAGGTGTGCCAGTAGTGGTAGGTCCGGTCGGTGCGCGGGTCGAGGCGGATCGTGCGGCGGGGCTCGGCGTCCTCGGCGTCGTCGAAGAGGGCGAGGGTGACCGCTGTGGCGTCCCGGGAGAAGACGCAGAACGTGACCCCGTCGGGGCCGACCGTCGCGCCGAGCGGCGGCACGCCCGAGACCGCGTGCGCGCCGCCGACCGGGGTCGAGCGGGCGGCGAGGCGGGCCCGGCTGCGGCGTTCGACCAGGTAGGGGATGAAGGCGACGATGGGTCCGGTGGATTCGGCATAGGCCTCGCGCACGGTGGCGTTCACCTCGGCGGGCGCGAGGCGCGGGAACTCACGCGTCAGCCGCGCGATGAGTTCGTCGAGTCCGAGTTCATCCATACCGGCCATGGCATCCCTCTGGAGTGGGCGTCCTGCCTCGACGGTAGCGCGTGGGGCGGGCTGGGGCAGCCGCCCGGACCGAACTCATCTGGTGGCATGACTCGGTCACCGATTTCGCCCCGGAAGTGACCGGAACTCATGCCGTGGCGTGAGTTCGGTCCGGCAGCTCAGCCGAGCTGGAACCAACCCAACAGGCCACACCCGACGGCGAACACGACCATCACGATGAACAGCAGCACGCTGACGGCGCCGCCGACGAGCTGGGCGGCCTTCTCCTCCAGTGCGCCGTCGGCGGCCGCGGCGGCTTGGGCAGCGCCCTCGTCGACAGTGA
Organism: Intrasporangiaceae bacterium; assembly: GCA_012838445.1. Taxonomy (GTDB): domain Bacteria; phylum Actinomycetota; class Actinomycetes; order Actinomycetales; family Dermatophilaceae; genus F2B08. The sequence goes on from DUPF01000012.1 coordinate 1,858, forward strand.
CGCCGGTGGGCGGGTTCTCGTTCATCAGAAGGCTCCCAGTCGGGTGAGGTCCGCCACCAGGGCGAAGGCCAGGATGACGAACACGACGAACATGAAGGCGGTGTACATCCAGCGCTTGGGGTGCTCCGACCCCCAGAAGCGCTTGAGGCTGATGACGCCGTTGACCACGGCGTACACGCAC
>DUPF01000102.1 GCA_012838445.1 Intrasporangiaceae bacterium
ACCGCTGCGGGTGCCAAGGAGTGTCCCGGGACACGGTGACCCGGCGGTTGGCCCATGAACCGTTCGGGTGGCGTCCCACGATCCTGGAGATCCGGGTGCGCCGCTACCGGTGTGACGGGTGCGCTCACGTGTGGCGGCAGGACACGTCCAAGGCGGCCGAGCCGCGGGAGAAGATCTCGCGGCGCGGGGTGCGGTGGGCGTTGGAGGCCCTGGTGTGTCAGCACCTGACGGTGGCCCGGGTCGCCGAAGGACTCGCGGTGTCGTGGAACACCGCGAACGACGCGGTGCTGGCCGAGGGACAGCGGGTGCTGATCGATGACCCGCACCGGTTCGACGACGTGACCACCATTGGGGTGGATGAGCACGTCTGGCGGCACACCCGGTGGGGAGACAAGTACGTCACCGTGATCATCGACCTGACCCCGGTCCGTGAGGGGACGGGGCCGGCCCGGTTGCTGGACATGGTTCAGGGCCGGACGAAGAAGGCGTTCAAGCAGTGGCTCGCCGACCGGCCCCAGGCGTGGCGCGAACAGGTGGAGGTCGTCGCGATGGACGGGTTCACCGGCTTCAAGACCGCCACCACCGAGGAGATCCCCGACGCCGTCACCGTGATGGATCCCTTCCATGTGGTCCGCCTGGCCGGGGACGCCCTGGATGAGTGCCGCCGCCGCGTCCAGCAGACCACCACGGGGCACCGCGGTCGTGCCGGTGACCCGTTATACGCCGCCCGCCGGACCCTGCACACCGGCATCGACCTGCTCACCGACACCCAGCAACAACGGCTCGAGGACCTGTTCCGCGGCGACGAGCACGTCGCGGTCGAGGCGACCTGGGCGATCTACCAGCGCATGATCGCCGCCTACCGCCACCCCGACCGGGCCACCGGGCGCGAGCTCATGGCCGGACTGATCACCGCCGTCAGCCACGGCGTGCCCGCCGGCCTGGCTGAGGTCATCACCCTCGGCCGGACCCTGAAGCGTCGCGCCGCCGACGTCCTGGCCTACTTCGACCGGCCCGGCACCTCGAACGGACCCACCGAAGCCGTCAACGGGCGCCTCGAGCACCTCCGCGGCTCCGCCCTCGGCTTCCGCAACCTCACCCACTACATCGCCCGAGCACTCCTGGAAGCCGGCGGATTCAGACCCCAACTACACCCTGGATTGTGAAGAGCCCGAAACAGCCGGGGCCCCTACGGAGTGGCCCACCAACGCCGCTATAGTTGCCGTTCGACAACCTCCCCGTTGCCGTTTCGCGACTATTCCTCCACCGTTCCGCGGAGGCTCCTCCCTACACCTACACTTCGACACCCTCAGTCGGCACCGGTGGCACAGTCTCCGGATCGGTGCCACCGCTTTCCTCCGCGCCAGGCCCGGCTGCTGGGGATTCCTCCCCCACTTCGTTCTACTCGACGACTGTCTCCACCGGCAGTTGCCCAGACTCCGGCTCCGGAACCAATGCTTGCGTCCTCCGTCGGCTCAGCTGGCGCTTCCGTCCCGTCTCCATCGTCGACGACAGGTTCCGCCGCGTCTCCCGATTCCCTCGACGACGAACACGTGGTCAACATTGACGACAACATCCGCCGGGTCTCGATGACGTCAATATCGGACTCCTCGTCCGTGGCCTCCACTGCCTCGAGTCCCACGGAGAAATTCCATGTCTGGATGACCCCACTATCCACATCGAGGGCGCTCGCGGAGTGACGCCTGAGCCCGCCAGCATGCCAACGCCCGCGGCGACCGCGAGCGCCGCGATTGCCCCACGTCTCCGCGTAACTCCTCGTCCTCTTCCCTCACGCTCCCGGCAGGCTTCTTCTCGCGAAAACAAGGCCAAGACGTGGCGTGCCCCGGAGCCGAGGCCCTGGGGCGCACGTTCAGTTGCGGTCTCGTTCACTCAGCCGTGGTGCACAACCCCTACCGCCACTCCACATAAAACTCCGCCATCTCATCTCCCCGCAATGCCTCCCGCAGCTCCCCCAGCGCCACGTCATCCATCACCACGATCGACTGCCCATCCGCCGAAGTCCCCAACCCCGTGATCGGCAGCTGGAACGAGCGTATCGCCCCCACAGCCCCCCGCGAGTCCCACGCCAGGTCGAACAACCGCGCATTGTCCAGCCCCGCATCAACAGTGAAGTTCGGCCCCAGCGTCGTGACCGCATCCCGGAACGTCCCCGGATTCATGAGCACATCCCCGGACGCCAGCTTCGAAACAACAGCCATGATCACGTCTCGCTGGCGCT
>DUPF01000103.1 GCA_012838445.1 Intrasporangiaceae bacterium
CCACCAGGTGGCCCGCAGCCGGTCGTGTCGTTGCAGGGCCCCGACGACGTTGTCCGAGATCGTCGTCGCGTCCCGTTCCAGGGTCGCGATCGAGCGGCTGAGCGCGGTGGGATCGTGCGACGAGCCGGGCCGCGCATACCGGGCCTGCTCGACCGCATCGACCATGCGACGCAACGCCACCCGTGAGTCGTTGGTCAAGAAGGTCTGGTCCCGGATGAAGGTGCCGGCCTGCCGGGGCGTGGCATCGGGCGGGGGAGTGATACCCACGTCGTCGAGCCGTTCGAGCAGGTCCTGCCAGATGACCTCGACCCGGGCGGCCTCGTCGGCTGCGGCCCGGCGGCGTCGCCGGCGCTCCCATGTCGCGGAGGCGGGCATCGTCACTGCACCCAGCCCACCGACGACGAGGGCGAGGACGAGCCAGCCGAAGCGGTCCCGGACCGTGGTCCATGTCGACGGGGAGGTCGTGCTGCCGGCCGGGAGGTCGGGGTCGAGGGGAACGTCGGGTCGTTCCTGGCGGGCGGTGTTCGGCGCCCTCGTCCCGGTCGGGTCGGTCCGGCTCGGATCGACGGCGTCCGCCTGCCGGTCCTCGGTGTATGCGGGGGGCGAGCCTCCCGTCCGGGTCGCCGGGGTCGGTTCGAAGCGCAGCCAGCCGACCCCGTCGAAGTACAACTCCGGCCAGGCGTGGGCGTCAGCGGCGACGACCTGGCGATCGCCGCCGCGGGCGGCGGCCCCCGGGAGGAAGCCGACGGCGAACCGGGCGGGGATGCCCTCGGCCCGGGCCATCATGATCATCGCGGTCGCGAACTGCGTGCAGTATCCCTGCTTGGTCTCCAGGAAGAAGCTCACCGGGTCCAGTTCCCGGGCCGCCAACTCGGGGTCGGTGCTGGGGTCGACGAGTTCGAGGGAATACGTGAACTCGGGGCCGCGCAGGTAGTCCTGGATCGCGCGGGCCTTGTCGATCTCGGACATGTCCGGGACGAGGATCGTCTCCAGGACGCTGCGGACCCGGTCGGCGGAGGCGTCGTCGACGGTGAGGCTGCCGACCCCGGACGGCAGGGGCGAGGCGGCCTGCAGTCGCTCCTCGGTCGGCGCCCGGGAGAGGAACTGCCCGGAGTAGCGGTCGACCCGGCTCTCGACGAGGACCGAGCCGTCCCGGCGGGCCTGCCAGCCGGTGTCGATCGTCAACTCGGTCGTCGGGTAGGGCAGCGCCAACTGCGGTGCGGCCAGGTTGTTGTCGAGGACCTCGAAGGTCTCCTCGGTGGCGTCCTCGTCGGCAGGGACCGGTGCGAGTTCCTTCAGCAGGGGAACGCCGAAGACGTCCTGCTCGCGCCACTCACCGGCTTCGTAGAGGTTGAGGATCCCCACGCGCAGGGGGCCCGGGTTCGTGCTCGATCGATACCTGAGCACCGGCTCGGCGGACTGGCTCGACAGATTGCTGGCCAGATTGACGGTGGAGCTGAGGGCGAGCGTGCGGCCGCCGCCGACGGCATCGGGTGAGCGTCCCAGTCCGTCGAGGAGGAAGCGGGTGGGCAGGTGGGGGAGCACGGCGGCGGCCGTGATCGCCACGAGCAGCGCCGCGGCGCCGACGACCCGTCCGCTCGCCGCTCGCTGGCCGACGGGGTTCCCGGTGGCACCGGACTGGCGCACCCGATGGGCCCGCACACTCCACCGCTGCAGGTCGCGCACCCCGGCACGGCGCAGCAGGATCAGCCAGAGTCCGGCCGCGACGAGGAAGTACCACAGCGGCAGGCCGGAGCCGGAGTTGCTGACCGAGATGAGGAAGGAGACCAGGAGGGGGATCCCCGCGAGGGCCGGCGTGCGCCGGGTGACCGCGAGGGCGTCGACGCACAGGACGCTCACCCAGCCGATCAGGGCCAGGGTGACCACGACCCCGGGAACAGTGGGTGCCGGCGGCGCGAAGGAGGTGATCGTGACCCGGGCCTCGAACAGGAGGGCGTTGATGTCCAGGACGGTCTGCCACGTCGGCAAACCCCACCACAGGTGCTCGCGGGCGAAGATCCAGACGGTGAGGAGGACACAGAGGCCGAGTTGGCCGAGGACGACGGTCAGGTCCCGGCGGGTGAGCAGGCGCAGGACGATCCCGCTGACGGTGACACTGGCTGCGAGGGCGGCGGTGACCGGGATCCAGGAGTCGGGGTGGAACAGCGTCCGCAGCGGGGCGAGCACGGCCGCGACCGCTGCCAGCGCCAGGAGCGCATCGGCGACCCGAGCCCGGTTCATGGCCGGACCCCCGACAGGCTCGCAGCGGAGGTGAGCTCTGCCCACGCCCCCGCCCACGTCGTGCCGGGGCGGACGACGGTGACGGTCCATCCGGCGCTGCGCAGCACCTCGGCGGTGGCGGAAGCCCGGTCATCGGACAGGCCGGGCTGGGTCGGGGCGCTCATCGTGGTCCGGTCCACGACGACTGCGAGGGCAGGGCTGCCGAGGGAGCGCAGGGCCGCGATCGCGCGTGCGTCGTCATCGGAGCATCCGCCGACGATCGCGACGACGAGTCCGCCGGCGACCACCGCCCCGCCGGCGCCGTGCACGACACCGGTGAGGGCGGCCGCCGGGACGGGGGCGACGTCGGCGAGGGTCGGCAGGGACTCGGCGAGCGAGGTGCTCTCGTGCGGGGCGTCCCCGCCGGGGGAGGCGGTGACGAGGTGGAGGGCGTAGCCGAGGTGTTCGCAGTGCGCCGCGACAGAGGCCGCCATGGTCACCGCCCACTCCAAGGAACGTGAGGTCGTCGGCCCGTGCGCCTCCTCCCGCGAATCGAGCAGGATCACCGCCCGCCGCATCGCCGGCCGGTCCTCCTGGCGCACCATGAGGGTCCCGGTGCGGGCAGTCGCCGGCCAATGGACGCGACGCAGATCGTCGCCGTCGCGGTAGTCGCGCACCGAGACGTCGTCCTCACCGTGCAGGGCGACCATGTGCGGAATGCCGCCCTCGGCGCCGACCCCGCGGGCGCCGACACCCGCTCCGGGCAGCGGCACCACCCGGGGCAGGACGAGCAGGTCGGTGCTGGTCTGGAGGGCGACCTGCCGGGTGGTCAGGCCGAACGGATCGGCCACGCCCAGGGCGAGCGGGCCGAGTTGATGACGGCCCCGGACATGGCTGCGGACGGGGTAACTCACCGTGTGGCGCTGCCCGCGACGCAGCGCCGGGATGACCCACCGGGGCTGGTCGCCGAGGCTGTAGTCGAGCAGTTCCTCGGCGGAGAGCACCGGCGAGCGGGTCCGGGACGGGTTGACGATGCTCACCGTGACCGTGGCCGGCTCATCGACCTGCACCTGCGACGGAACGGGCGATCGCGAGATGGCGAAGGCGAGCGGGTGACGGCGGGTGAGGAGGGTCGCGAGCACCGGCAGCGCGAGGAGCAGTACCCCGATGCGGGTCAGGTCGGTCATCCCGAGGCCGAGTCCGGTGATGAGCAGCGCGATCCCGAGGCTGACGAAGAACCTTCCCCGAGTGGTCAGGGACGAGAAGAAGTTCGCAACGTGTCCAGCACCCTTCCTGGTCTCGGGTTGGTGGACGGGGGTGGGTCCGGCCATGACGCGACGCAGCCGGTCAGACCGAGCGGGGCACCGGGACGCGCACCCGGTGCGCGATATCGGTCAGGACATCAGCCGCGGTGCGGCGGGCGGACTGGGTCTGGCCGGTGGTGAGTATGCGGTGCGCCAGGATCGGGATGAGCATCGCCTGGACGTCGTCGGGCAGGACGTGGTCGCGGCCGGCGAGCACGGCGTGCGCGCGGGCGGCGCGCAGCAGGTGCAGGGTGGCCCGCGGGGAGGCCCCGAGGCGCAACGCCTCACTCTCCCGGGTCGCGGTGGCCAGGTCGACGATATATTCGCGGATCGCGTCGGCGACGTAGACCTCCCGCACGGCGGCGATCATCGCGCGCACCGTCGCAGCGTCGACGACCGGCTGGAGCCGATCCAGGGGTGAGGAGCGTCCGTGCGCGGCGAGCATGTCCATCTCGCTGCGGCGGGCCGGATAGCCCATCGAGATCCGGGCCATGAACCGGTCCCGCTGCGCCTCCGGCAGGGGATAGGTGCCCTCCATCTCGATGGGGTTCTGGGTGGCCATGACGATGAACGGCATCGGCAGGGCATAGGTCTGGCCGTCGACGGTGACCTGCCCCTCCTCCATGCTCTCCAGGAGGGCGGACTGGGTCTTCGGGGAGGCCCGGTTGATCTCGTCGCCGACGACGACGTTGGCGAAGATCGCGCCGGGTCGGAACTCGAAGCCGCGCAGATCCTGGTTGTAGACGCTCACCCCGGTGATGTCGCTCGGCAGCAGGTCGGGGGTGAACTGCACCCGCCGAACGGTGCAGTCGATGGACCTGGCCAGGGTCTTGGCGAGCATCGTCTTGCCGACCCCGGGCACGTCCTCGACGAGGAGGTGTCCCTCGGCGAGCAGGACGATGACCGCGGTGGAGACCACGCCGGCCTTGCCCTCGATGACCGAGTTCATCGTCGCCTGCAGGTCGGCGGCCCGCTGCCGCACCGCCTCCAGGCGCATCGGCTCGGGGCGGTCGGCGTCGTCGCCGCCGGTCCCGGCCGGACGCGGCTCGCCGCCACGACGCGTCTCGATCCGATCCGACACGATGTCGTTCTGGTCGAAGACGCCCCCGCGCTCTTCCCGTCCTGGGCTCACCGACGTCACGGGTGATGCCCCCTTCCTTGCCGATCCGGCTGACAACTTCTGCTCACCACGATCCTGCCTCACGTCCACGCCGATCGATAACGGAACCGGGCGCCCAATCCACTCGGCGCCCATATTTCACCGTTTCCCTCCACTTTGCTCCACCACTGTGACCTGCAGAGATATCGCGAAGTCTCCAGAATTATGCGCTAGAACGGTGAATAGTGGGGGAAAGTGGAGTACGGTGGGGCGAACGGGAGACCCGTGGTGACACGCGAACGGTGCATGGGAGGTGAGGCGCGGTGTTCCTCGGTACGCATACGCCGCGTCTCGACGACAAGGGGCGGCTCTTCCTGCCGGCCAAGTTCCGCGACCGACTCGCCTCCGGCATCGTCGTCACCCGCGGCCACGAGAAGTCCCTCGTCATCTACCCCACGGAGGCTTTCGAATCGCTCGCGAACCGCGTGCTCGCCATGCCGAGCACGAACCGCCGGGCCCGCGCATACGCCCGACTGCTGCTGTCCGGGGCCTCCGATCAGATCCCCGACAAGCAGGGTCGGGTCTCCATCCCGGCGCACCTGCGCGAGTACGCCGGCCTGGACCGCGACGTGACGATCACCGGTGCCGGCGACCACCTCGAGGTCTGGGACAGCGCCGCCTGGAACGCGTTCATCGACACCTACGAGGACGACTTCAGCAACCAGGAGGACGAGGTGATCCCCGGCCTGATCTAGCCCACCCGCCCACGACCTGCCCACTGACCTGCACCTCGGCCTCCAGCCGACCGTCCCCGACACGACTTCCCCCGTGCCGGGTCCGGACCGGATGGGGACCTGGGTCCAGGTCGACCCGATCCCCGCACCGCCACCGCCACGCCACCGCCACCGCACCGCCACCGTCCCGCAAACCCAGACCGACCCCGAAGGCCGATGAGCAGAGGACTCGTGATGACCCAGGACCCACGTGCCGAGCAGCACGTCCCGGTCCTGCTGGAGCGGTGCGTCCAGATCCTCGCCCCGGCAGCACAGCACGAGGGCGCGGTCATCCTCGACGGCACCCTCGGCCTCGGCGGTCACAGCGAGGCGCTGCTGCGAGCCTGTCCGGCGGCGCGACTCGTCGGGATCGACCGCGACCGGCACGCCCTGGCGCTGGCCCGCGAGCGACTCGCGTTCGCGGGGGAGAGGTTCGTCGGTGTGCACGCGGTCTACGACGAACTGCCCCGGATCCTCGACGATCTCGGCATCGAGTCGCTGTCGGCGGTGCTCTTCGACCTCGGCGTGTCCTCGATGCAGATCGACACCCCGGAGCGGGGGTTCTCCTACATGGCCGACGCGCCGCTCGACATGCGGATGGACGACAGTTCCGGCCCCAGCGCTGCCGATGTCGTGGCCGGCCACTCGGTCCGGGAGCTGGAGCAGGTGCTGCGCCGCTACGGCGAGGAGCGGTATGCGCGGCGCATCGCCGAGCGCATCGTCGCCACCCGTGACCGCGAGCCGATCCGCACGACCGGACAACTCGTGGAGATCATCCGTCGCGCCGTGCCGGCCAAGGCCCAGCATGTCGGAGGTCACCCGGCCAAGCGCACCTTCCAGGCGCTGCGGATCGAGGTGAACGCCGAGTTGAGCGTGTGGTCCCGTGCCGTGACCGCGGCCATCGACGCCCTCGGGGTCGGTGGCCGCATCGCCGTGCTGAGTTATCACTCCCTCGAGGACCGGATCACCAAGCAGGCCTTCGCCGCCGGCGCGAGGAGCTCGGCCCCGATCGGGCTGCCCGTCGAACTCCCGGAGCACGCCCCCTACCTGCGCCTGCTCACCCGCGGTGCGGAGGAGGCCTCCGCCCAGGAGCAGGCGACGAATCCGCGATCGGCCTCGGTGCGGTTGCGTGCCGCCGAACGCATCCGCCCCGCTACTTCGACCACCAGCACCAGCACGACCCGCCGCGCAACGACAGGGGATCCACGATGAGCGCACTGGCCACCAGCCCACTTCGCAGCACCGGTCCGCGGATCCGACGCCGGGAGGCTCCGCGCCCGGTCCTGACCGCCGTCCCGTCGGCGGCACCGAGTCAGGGGGGCGTGCTCCTCGCCTGCGCCGGGATGCTCCTCGCCGGGCTGCTCGCGGTGCTCTTCCTCAACATGTCCCTCGCCGAGGGAGCCTTCAAGGTCCACGAACTGCAACGCTCCGCCGGTGAGCTCTCCGACTACGAGGCGGCCCTCGAGCAGCAGCTGACGGCGGTCAGTTCGCCGGCCGCCCTGGCTGCTCAGGCGAGCCGGCTCGGCATGGTCCCGGCCGAGGCTCCGGCCTTCCTGCGGATCGATGATGGCGCCGTCCTCGGCGTGGCGGAGCCGGCTTCGGCCGACGCCACGTTTAGCGTGGTCGTCAAGCCTCCGGCCAAACCCCGCCCGGTCGTGCCGCCGACGCCACGACCGTGACGACAGGACACGACGACAGCACACGACGACGAAGACGCGACGACACAGACTGACGACACAGACGTGACGATCCGACGGTGACGAGACGACAGGACCGATGACACCTCCGAACGGACCCCGCAAGCCGCGCCCCCGGACCCGCCGTCCGG
>DUPF01000104.1 GCA_012838445.1 Intrasporangiaceae bacterium
GCGGAAGAACATCGACTCCCCCGCGAACAGCCCGCCGATCATGATCCCGTAGAGCCCGCCCACGAGCCGCCCGTCCCGCCACGTTTCCACCGAGTGGGCCCAGCCCAACTCGTGCAGGAGGGTGTATGCGTCGATCACCTCCGCGGTGATCCACCGGCCGTCCCGGGTCGGGTCGGCGCAGGCGGCGATGACCTCGGTGAAGGCGGTGTTGACCCGGATCTCGCACCTGCGCACCGACTTCGCCAGGGAGCGGGAGACCTGCAGCCCACCGGGCAGGAGCACGCCGCGCGGGTCCGGGGACCACCACCCGAGCGGGCCGGAGCCATAGGGTCCGACGCCCATCGGGAAGGCCCCACTGCGGTAGGCGTGCAGCACGAGGGCCGGGTCGAGGTCGGCCCCGGCGGCGATGAGGTCCTCCCCCGGCTCGGCCCGCTCGGGTCGCAGCCGCCACCGGGTCGGTGGAGGTTCGACGGGCGGCCAGGCGGGCATATCAGGCGTCGTGGGCTGACCGCGGTCAGGGCCGGGGACAGTGCAGGTGCGGCTCGATCTCGGCGGCGGACTCCGGTCCGTAGCTGTCGGTGAGTCGGCGCAGGAAGTCGTCCTTGGAGACGCGGTACTCCTGGGTGCCGACGGTCTCGATGACGTAGGCGGCGAGCACCGAGCCGAGTTCGGCGCACCGACGGTGCGGCAGGTTGTTGACCAGGCCGGTGAGGAACCCGGCCCGGAAGGCGTCCCCGACCCCGGTCGGGTCGAGCGGGCGGACCCCGACGGCGACGTCGACGTGGACCGGCTCCTGTCCGCGGGTGTGGATCGTGGCGCCGTCCTTGCCCTTGGTGATGACCCGCGTGGTGACCCGCTGAGCGATCTCCTCCCGGGACCAGCCGGTCTTGTTCTCGGTCAGGTGCGATTCGTACTCGTTGGTGAACAGGTAGTCGGCGCCGTCGATGAGTTTGCGGATGAAGCGTCCGTCGGCGAAGGCGAGCTGCTGGCTGGGGTCGGCGACGAACGGGATGCCGCGCGCGCGGCACTCCTCGGTGTGCCGCAGCATCGCCTCGGGGTCGTCGGCTCCGATGAGGACCAGGTCGAGTCCGCCGACCCGGGCGGCGATCGGGCCGAGCTCGATGTTGCGGGCCTCGGCCATCGCCCCGGCGTAGAAGGTCGCCATCTGGGCCATGTCGTTGTCGGTGGTGCACACGAACCGGGCGGTGTGCAGCGTCTCGGAGACGTGCACCGACTCGCAGTCGACGCCGTGCCGCTCCAGCCAGGAGCGGTAGTCGGCGAAGTCCTCCCCGACCGAGCCGACGAGGACCGGCCGTTGCCCGAGGTGGGCCATCCCGAAGGCGATGTTCGCCGCGATGCCGCCGCGGCGGATCTGCAGGTCGCTGGCGAGGAACGAGACGGAGATCTTGTCGAGCTGTTCGACGACGAGGCTGTCGGCGAAGCGTCCGTCGAAGGTCATCAGGTGGTCGGTGGCGATGGACCCACAGATTGCGATGCGCACGGAGCCTGAGGGTACCGGACGGGATGCGGACATCGTCCCGGAAGAATACTTCGTCAGGTACTCGACATAGATAGGTACTGGACTAAAGATAGAACCCATGAGCACACACGACGCACAGATGCTGAAGGGGGTCCTCGCTCTTCTCCTCCTGTCACTGCTCGAAACCGAGGACAGCTACGGATACGGCATCGTCACCCGCCTGCGTGAGGCGGGCTTCGACGGTCTCGCCGAAGGGACCGTGTATCCGGCGCTCACCAGACTCGAAGCAGCAGGCCTGCTCGAGTCCTATCTGGCCCGGTCCGACTCCGGACCGGCGCGCAAGTACTACACGACCACCGCCGCGGGCCGCGAGGAACTGCTCCGGCGGGGCCGGGCCTGGGACGCTCTCGTCGCCGCCGTCGCACAGGTGATGGCGCCGGCGGTCCCGGCCGTCCACCCACCCACTCACACCACGGGGGCATAACCATGGGAATCCTCACAACCATCCGCATCGAAGACTTCGTCCAGCGGTACGACTTCTGGCTCGAGCTGCGCGGCGCCCGGCGCCGACGCCGCAAGGAGTTGCGTCGCGAACTGCGCGCCAATCTGCAGGCTGCCGCGGCCGACATCGGCGCCTCCTCGGCGCTGCTCAACGTCGGCACACCCAAACAACTCGCCTTCGACGCCACCGAGGGTGAGTACGAGCGCCGTCCCCTCTGGTCGCGCGCGGCGCTGTTCGCCGCCCTCACCTTCGGTGCCATGCTCTTCGCGCTCATGTACACGGCCACGACCTTCGCGGCCGGTGTCGAGGCGGCCGGTGTCGTCGGCCAGGAGGCCACCGGATCGGTGTTCCCGTGGCCCGGGACGGTCTTCAAGGCCCGGATCCACCCGGACCGCGGCGGCCTGGCGGTCGGTGCGTCCCACCCGTGGCCGGTCCTCGTCGTCCCGCTCCTCGTCTTCCTCCTCACGGCCCGCCCGTGGCGGCTGCTCACCCGACAGGGCGCGAGCACTCGCACGGGCGAGCCGGTCCACTGACGGCGAGCAGCACATACCCGCACCTCAGGGACACGACAGCGGCCCGGCACCGGAGGGGGTGCCGGGCCGCTGCTGTGAGTATGCGGTGCTCGCCTCGAGCGGTCGATCAGCCGAAGCTGTCGCCGCAGGCGCAGGAGGAACCGGCGTTGGGGTTGTCGATCGTGAAGCCCTGCTTCTCGATCGTGTCGGCGAAGTCGATCGTCGCCCCGTCGAGGTAGGGGCCGGACATCCGGTCGACGACGACCTCGACACCGTCGAAGTCCGAGACGAGGTCCCCGTCGAGGGAGCGCTCGTCGAAGTAGAGCTGGTAGATCAGGCCGGAGCAGCCGCCGGGCTGCACCCCGACCCGCAGGCGCAGGTCGTCGCGACCTTCCTGCTCCAGCAGGGACTTGACCTTGGCCGCGGCGACGTCGGTGAGGATGACGCCGTGGGTCTTCGAAGTGGTGGCCTGCTCAGTCATGCGCACCAGGATACGTCAGTGTGCCGAGAATCCCGTCCCGCTCGAGAGCACACCCCCCTCAGCGGCGCGGCGACCAGGTGCGGGCGACCCGGGCGGTGCGTGCGCTCAGCGACGCGACCGGGTCCATCATCGCGGCCTCGACCTGGGCGGGGGTCTCGGCCAGTGCATACGTCCCGGAGAGGCCGACCGACATCGCCTCACGCCGACCGATGAGCACCTGACCGGCGATGACGATGCTCGGGGTGGCCACCTCCAGGGCCGTCTGGGCGACGCCGGAGACGACCTTGCCCTGCAGGCTCTGCCAGTCGAAGCTGCCCTCGCCGGTCACGACGACACCGGCGCCGGCGATGTGGTTGCGCAGGCCGACGGTCTCGATGACGAGATCGACCCCGCTCACCCGCCGGGCACCGAGCGCGAGGAGTCCGTAGCCGAGTCCGCCGGCCGCTCCGGCGCCAGCCGAGCGGTCCAGCCGCAGCGGCCGCCCGGTGAGCAGGTCGGTCGGGACGCCGAGCGTGCGGGTGACGATCTCGTGGAAGCGTCCGAGCGCACCCTCCAACGCCTGGGCCTGCTCGGGGGTGGCGCCCTTCTGGGGGGCGAAGACGGCGCTTGCCCCCTGGAGTCCGAGCAGCGGTGAGGCGACGTCGGTCGCCGCGACGAGGTCCACCCCGGCCAGCCGGTCCCGGGCCGCGAGCAGTCCGGGCAGGTCGTCGTCCCCGAGGTCCTGCAGGGCCAGTCCCCCACCCCGCAGCCTGGGCTCCTCCCCCGCCCCGAGGGCGGCGAGCATGCCCGCGCCGGCGTCGTTGGTGCCCGAGCCGCCGAGGCCGACGACGATCCGTCGGGCACCCTCGGCCAGCGCGACCTCGATGAGCTGACCGACCCCGAACGTCGAGGTCCGGGTCGGGTCCCGCTCGGCTGCGGCGAGCAGATGCAGGCCGGCGGCCTGGGCTGATTCGATGTATGCGGTGGGCACCGCCCCGCCGACCCCACCGGCGGCCCGGTCGAGCAGGACCGCGGCCGGGACCGGCCGCCCGAGCGGATCGGCGACCGTGGCCACGATGGTCTCCAGGGCGACGTCGTCGGCGCTCGTCGCGAGGACGTCGAGGAAGCCGGGCCCTCCGTCGGACAGTGGCACCTGGACGATCTCGTCGTGCGGGGCGCCGTCCTGCCACCCCTGCGCCATGGCGGCGGCCGCCTGGGCGGCGGTGAGGGTGCCGGTGAAGCAGTCCGGGGCGATGACGACGCGCACGAGGTCAGCCTATGCGGCCGGTGCGCACCGCATACCATCGTGGACATGACTGCAACCGGATCTCCGCTGCCGCTCCTCGTCCTCGGGCAGGGCACCGACCTGCACACCGAGCGTGGCGTCGAATGCCCCGGCGACCTGCCGGCACCCTCCGACCCGGCCCTGGTCGAGCGGGCCCGGGCCGCCAAGGCCGCCCTCGGGGACCGGGTCTTCGTCCTCGGGCACCACTACCAGCGCGACGAGGTCATCGAGTTCGCGGACGTCACCGGTGACTCGTTCAAACTCGCCAAGGAGGCCGCGGCCCGCCCGGATGCGCCGTGGATCGTGTTCTGCGGGGTGCACTTCATGGCCGAGTCCGCCGACATCCTCACCTCCGATGAGCAGACCGTCATCCTGCCCGACCTCGCCGCCGGGTGCTCGATGGCGGACATGGCGGCGATCAACCAGGTCGAGGACGCCTGGGACGACCTCGTCGAGGCCGGCGTCGCGCAGGAGACCGTCCCGGTGACGTACATGAACTCGTCCGCGGCGATCAAGGCCTTCACCGGCCGGCACGGCGGGACGATCTGCACCTCGTCGAACGCCCGGACGGCCCTGTCGTGGGCCTTCGAGCAGGGCAGCAAGGTCCTCTTCCTGCCCGACCAGCACCTGGGCCGCAACACGTATGTGCGCGAGTTGGGCGGCTCGCTCGAGGACTGCGTCGTCTTCGACCCGCACCGGCCGATGGGTGGGCTCAGCGTCGAGGAGTTGCAGGCGGCCAAGATGATCCTGTGGCGCGGGCACTGCTCGGTGCACGGCCGGTTCACGGTCGATGCGGTCGAGACCGCCCGCCGGGAGATCCCGGGGGTCAAGGTCATCGTCCACCCTGAATGCCGCTACGAGGTCGTCGAACTCGCCGACGAGGTCGGCTCCACGGAGAAGATCATCAAGACCGTCGCCGCCGCGCCGGCCGGGACGAAGTGGGTCGTCGGCACCGAGCTCAACCTCGTCAAGCGCCTCGGGCAGCAGTTCCCGGACCAGCAGGTCTCGTTCCTGGAGAAGAACGTCTGCTACTGCTCGACGATGAACCGGATCGACCTGCCGCACCTGGTCTGGGCGCTGGAGTCGCTCGTCGAGGGGCGGGTCGTCAACCCGATCCGGGTCGATGAGCAGGTCGCCCGCTATGCCCGGGCCGCGCTGGACCAGATGCTCGCCCTGCCGGGTGAGTCGCACAAGGACTGACGGGCCCACATCCCCGCCACAACTTCGCAATCGCGAAGTTGTGGCGGCGGGCTCAGTCGCCGGGCTCGGCCGGCCGGCCGGTGTCCCGCACGAGGTAGAGCCACGGGAAGGCCCGCACCGCGACGGTCCAGCCGTCCTGCTCGTATGCGGTCGCCGGCTTGCGCCAGATGAGCCGCTTGGTCTCCCACTGGGTCGGGGTGCGCTCGACGAGGTGGTAGAGCATGCCGGCGCCGATGGTCCGCCAGCCCTGCCGGCCGGCGAGTTCGAGCTCGTACAGTTCGTCGAAGGCGGTGACCGGCCCGAGGCGGCGGGTCTGTGACCCGACGGGTTCCGCCGGAGCGATCGAGCCGAAGCGCTGCTGGACCGCCTGGCGGGAGAGGCCGAGGACCTCGCCGATCGCGGCCCAGGAGTGGCCGCCGCCCCGAGCGGCCGAGACCGCCTGGCCCAATAGATCCGTGACGACTGCGTCGGCGTGGGCCGCGCGCCGCACGAGGCCGAGGTGGTCCGGCTCGCTCCCCCGGGTGTCGCCGAGGACGGCCGCCGAGATCCGGTCGGCGAGCTCCCGGTCAGCGTTCATCGGAGGCGTCTTCGGTCCGGACGTCCTCGCTCGGCCGCCACATCGTGGACAGGTCGTCGCGACGCGAGTGCCGGACAGAGGTCACCACGAGGAACACCGCCAGCGCGAAGAGCCCGAATGCACCACCCTGGAAGAACCCCTTGACGAACCCGCCGTCGGGTTTGGTGCTCAGCCAGATGAAGAGGACGCCGACGGCCGCCATGAGAGCGGCATACGCCCAGACGGACAGTTTCAGAACTCGGGTTGCAGAGGATCGGCTCATGTGTCAATGATCTCTTGACACATGAGCAATGTCAAGAGTCTCTTGACATCAGCGGCCGTCAGGCGCGGATGAACATCCCGTCCAGACCGAGGAGCGGGTTGTCGTGCGGCGCGATCCGCTCCCCCTCCGGCGGCGGCCCGGGCGGGGTGCCGTCCCCGAACGGCCGCCCGCCGAGCACCTCGCGACCGTGCGGGCGCGCCCACCCCCACAGATCCGGCCCCTGCGGGACCACCCGGGTCGGGTTGATGTCGGTGTGCACCTCGTAGTAGTGCGACTTGATGTCGGTGAAGTGGGTCGTGTCGCCGAACCCGGGTGTCTGGAACAGGTCGCGGGCGTAGGCCCACAGCACCGGCATCTCGGACAGTTTGGTCCGGTTGCACTTGAAGTGCCCGTGATAGACCGCGTCGAACCGGGCCAGGGTGGTGAAGAGTCGCACGTCCGCCTCGGTGATCGTGTCCCCGACGAGGTAGCGCTGCGTCGCGAGCTGTTCGGTCAGCCAGTCCAGCGCGGTGAAGAGCCGCTCGTAGGCCGCGTCGTAGGCCTCCTGGGTGCCGGCGAAGCCACACCGGTAGACCCCGTTGTTGACCTCGGTGTAGACGCGCTTGTTCACCGCGTCGATCTCCTCCCGCAGGTGCTCAGGGTACAGGTCCGGAGAGCCGTCGCGGTGGTGCTCGCGCCACTGGTTGGAGAAGTCGAGCGTGATCGACGGGAAGTCGTTCGTCACCACCTGCCCGCTCGGGACGTCGACGATCGCGGGCACGGTGATGCCGCGCGGATACTCCGGGTCGCGGGCGAGATAGGCGTCCTTGATCCGCGGGATCTGCAGGACCGGGTCCACCCCGCCCGGATCCTTGTCGAAGGTCCAACTGTCCGCGTCATGGGTCGGTCCGCAGATCCCGAGGGAGATGACGTTCTCGAGGCCGAGGAGCCGCCGGACGATGATCGTCCGGTTCGCCCACGGGCAGGCCCAGGCGACGACGAGGCGGTAGCGGCCCGGTTCGACCGGCCAGTGCCCGGGCGTCCCGTCCGGGTCGGCGACGATCCGGTCCGTGATGTAGTTCGTATCCCGCTCGAAACTCGCCTCGACATAGCTGCCGGGCGTGCTCCCCGGGTCCGCCGACTCGTCGACGTGCTCCTCAGCCATCTGTTCCTCCATTCGTGTCTGTCATCGCACCGAGGCGAGCGAGCAGGATCGCCTCAGCAACGCATACCCGCTCGAACTCGCCGAGGTGGAGTGACTCGTTGGCTCCGTGCGCCCGGGTGTCCGGGTCCTCGACGCCGGTGACGAGGATCGCCGCATCGGGGAACTGCTCGGCGAAGGCGGCGACGAACGGGATCGAGCCACCGACGCCGATGTCGACCGGGGCCACCCCCCACGCGTCGGTGAAGGCGGCCCGGGCCTGCTCGTAGATCGGGCCCTCGGCATTGGCGGCGAAGCCGAGCCCGCGCTCCTCCAACTCGACCTCGACCCGGGCCCCCCACGGCACGTTGGCGAGCAGGTGGTCCTTGACGAGCTCGAAGGCCCGCTCGTCGTCCTGGTCCGGGGCGATCCGGACCGAGACCTTGGCCCGGGCGGTGGGCACGAGGGTGTTCGAGGCGGTCTCCACGCTCGGTGCGTCGATGCCGATGATCGTCGCCGACGGTTTGGTCCACATCCGCGACAGCAGCGAGTCCGATCCGATCGTGCGGACCCCGTCGAGGAGTCCGGACTCCTGGCGCAGCCGCTCCTCGGAGAACTCCAGGTCGGCGGCGTGGCCGGAGTTCAGCCCCTCGACGGCGAGGTTGCCGGCGTCGTCGTGCAGGCTCGCGAGGACCCGCACCAGGGCCATGAGCGCGTCGGGGACCGCCCCGCCGAACATGCCGGAGTGGATGCCGTGGTCGAGGGTGCTGACGGTGACGACGACGCGGATCATCCCCCGCAGGGTGGTCGTCAGGGCGGGTTCGCCGATGGCCCAGTTCGTCGAGTCGGCCAGGACGATGGCGTCGGCGCGCAACTTTTCCCCGTGCCGCTCGAGGATCGCCGGCAGGGAGTCGGAGCCGATCTCCTCCTCCCCCTCGACGAACACCGTCACCCCGACCGGCAGATCGTCGCCGTGGGCGCGCAACGCCGCGACGTGGGCCATGATGCCGGCCTTGTCGTCGGCTGCGCCGCGCCCGTAGAGGCGCCCGTCCCGCAGCGTCGGCTCGAACGGCGGGCTGTCCCAGTCGGCCTCGTCACCGGTGGGCTGGACGTCGTGGTGGGCGTAGAGCATGACGGTCGGCGCACCGGGCGGTCCGGGCCGGTGTCCGATGACCGCCGGGCGGCCCCCCTCACGGACGATCTCGACCTCGAGCCCCTCGGCCCGCAGCAGCGCGGCGGTCGCCTCGGCGCTGGCCTCGACGTGGGCCTGGTCGTAGGCCGACAGCGAGATGCTCGGGATCCGGGTCAGGTCCTCCAGGTCGGTGAGCACCTGGGGCATCAGGGCCCGGACCCGGTCGGCGATGGCGGTGGTGTCGACGGGTGTTCCGTCGCTCGGCGCGAAGTTCGGTGATGTCACACCCATGACCATATCCAGGGTGACATAGGGTTCATGCTGTGTTCGGCCGCAAGAAGCAGACCCCTCCGTCCCCACCCGCGCAGCAGCGCAAGCATGAGTACCGCGAGGGCGCGAAGAACCGCCCCACCCCGAAGCGTCGGGACCAGGAGGCGGCCCGCAAGCGACCCCTGGTCGACAACGATCGCAAGGCGGCCAAGGCCCGGGCGCGGGAGGAGCGGCGCAAGGCGGCCTCACTGCAGCATCAGGCGATGCTCACCGGCGACGAGCGGCACCTGCCCCCGCGGGACCGCGGCCCGGTGCGGCGCTTCATCCGCGACTACGTCGACGCCCGGTGGAACATCGGCGAGTGGTTGCTGCCGATCATGCTCGTCACGCTCATCGTGTCCTACCTGCAGCCGAACCAGACGACGTTGGCGATCACGATGATGCTCTACCTGCTCGTCCTGTTCGCGATCGGCGACAGCATCCTGACGTGGCGCAAGATGAAGAAGCAGCTCGCCGAGAAGTACTCCCCCTCCGAACTGTCCGGCGGCGGCTTCTACACGTTCATGCGCTCGTTCCAGTTGCGCCGCTGGCGGATGCCGCGTCCGCAGGTCGCCCGGGGTCAGTTCCCGACGGTCTGAGCGCTCAGCCGGCCTCGAGCGACATCGGGCCGTAGACGTCGATCCCGTTGCGCTGCAACGTCACTGCCGCCACCCCGGCGTCGGCCAACTCCTGCCAGCCCTCCGCGAACCACGCCTCGGCGTCGGCCTGGGTCGGGAAGGTGGAGTCCACGAGCGGCTCCCCCGACATGGGCGCGCCGTCGGCGTCGAGATAGATCCAGGTGTATGCGTCACTCACGTCGGTCTGCTCCGCTCCGGTTCTCGTGGGTCGGGTCGCGCAGCGTCAGTCCGCGCGGACGGAGACGTCGACGAACGGTGGCTTGACGATCCGGGCCGGCACCTCCCGGCCGCGCACGTCGATGACGACGTCGGTCTCGAAGGGGACACCGCGGTCGACCTGTCCCAGGGCGATGCCCTGCTTGAGGGTCGGGGAGAAGGTGCCGGACGTGACCGCACCGATGACCGCACCGTCGCTGTCCTTGACCTCGCAGCCCGCGCGTGGGATCCCGCGGCCGGTCACGAGCAGCCCCCGCAGGAGTCGGCTGTCCTTGGCGGCACGCTGTGCGGCCACGGCGTCCTTGCCCCAGAAGGTGTCCTTGTCCCAGCCGACCGCCCACGCGGCACCGCCCATGACCGGGGTGATGTCCGGCCCGATGTCGTTGCCGTGCAACGGATAACCCATTTCGGTGCGCAGGGTGTCCCGCGCGCCGAGCCCGCACGGCAGACCCCCCTCGGCGGCAACGGCTGCGGCGAGCGCCTCCCATACCGCCGGGGTCGCCGACCAGGACGGCAGCACCTCGTAGCCGCGTTCGCCGGTGTATCCGGTCCGGCAGACGATGACCGGCTCCCCCTCCCAGGTCGCCTCGACGAAGGTCATGTAGTCGTGCCCGGTCGGCAGGCCGAGAGCGCCGAGCACCTCGTCACTGCGGCTGCCCTGCACCGCGATGACGCCGTAGGACTCGTGCTCGTCGGTCACGGTGATCCCCTCCGGGGCTGCGGCCCGGAGCAGGTCGACGACGGTGGCGTTGTTGGCGGCGTTGGGGATGAGGAAGACCTCCTCGTCGGAGACGAGGTACTGGATCAGGTCGTCGACGACACCGCCCTGGTCGTTGAGACACATCGTGTACTGCGCCTGCCCCGGGCCGATCCGGCGCAGGTCGTTGGTGAAGCAGGAGTTGACGAAGTCGACGGCGCCCGGTCCACTGACCCGGGCCTTGCCGAGGTGGGAGACGTCGAAGATGCCGACCCGCTCCCGGACCGCGGTGTGCTCGGCGACCACCCCGCCACCGGGGTACTCGATCGGCATCGACCAGCCACCGAAGTCGGCCATCTTGGCGCCCAGGGCGAGGTGGGTGTCGTGCAACGGTGAGGTGCGCAGCGTCGTCATAGCACTCAACCTACCGGGGGCTCTAGATATCCCAGGGGTCTAACGTGTCAAGCTGCTGTGAAGTGGCGGTGGGCCCAGGCGGTGTGCTCGTCGTAGGGGGTGGCGTGCTTGAGGCAGCCGTGCAGGATGCCGATCCATCGGTTGCCGAGGGCGCGGAGGGCTTCGTGGTGCTCGTAGTTCGGCGTTCGTCGTAGAACGCGCGGGCACCGGGGCTGGCGGTGAGGGAGCAGAAGGCCCACTGGTCGATCGCGTCGTAGAGACGTTTGTTACGCACATAGCGGGCGAGCACGATCTTCTTCTTGCCCGAGGCCTGGGTGATGGGTGAGGTGCCGGCGTAGTTCCTGCGAGACTTGGCGTCAGCGAACCGTTCGGGGTCGTCCCCGAACTCGCCGAGCACCCGGGCGCCGAGGACGTCACTCAGGCCTGGCAGCGAGAGGTAGATGTCGGCGTCCGGGTGCTGCTCAAAAGACTGCTCCAGCTGTGCCTCGAGGTCTCTGATCTGGGTGTTGAACGCGACCAGCAGCCCGACCAGGGCCCTGGTGCTCGCGGTGTAGGCCTCGGCGAGCTGGGCCGGGGCAGCCAGCTGCTCGGTTCGCAGCCCTTCCTGGATCCGCTGGGCGGTGGCGTCCAGGTAGCGGCGGCGTCCACCAGCACGCAGCGCGGCCTTGATCTGGGACAGGCTCAGTCTGGCCCCGGTGGCTGGGTCGGGGGCACGGCCCAGCACGGCCAGAGCGTCCCGATCATCCAGGTCCTCGAACGCGACGAGGGCGGCCGGGTAGTACTCCCGCAGCGCGTTGCGCAGCCGGTTGGTCTCCCGGGCACGGGACCAGATCAGGTTCTGGTGCGCCCGGGCAAGGACCTTGATGCCCTCCACCTGGGCGCTGTCCCCGGCGACGAGCCGGTGGTTGTGCGCGTCAGTGCGGACCAGGTCGGCCAGCATCTTGGCATCCGCGGAGTCGGACTTGGCACCGCTGAGGTGGTGCCGGTCGCGGTACCGCGCGGCGGCCCTGGGGTTGATCGCGTGGACCTGGTACCCCGCCGCGACCAGCGCGTTGACCCACAAGCCCTGGTCGGTCTCAATCCCGATCCGCACCAGCGCCGGGTCCTCGGCATGAGTGCCAAGCAGAGCATGCAAGGCCCCAAGGCCCTGGATGCCCTCACTGAACCTCTTGGCCGCGAGCTTCTTGCCCGCCTCGTCCATCACGTAGACGTCATGGTGATCCTCTGCCCAGTCGTTGCCGACGAAGATCACTGCTAACCACCTCCTGTGCACTGGTCGGTCCGTTCTGCTCTGGCGAGCCGAGACCGCCCCGGTAGCGACCTAATGGACAAGTGCTCACCCACGAATCGGGGGCACGACATCCCAGTAGCACTCAACGGGCGACCTACCCGCCGGCCGGGACACGATCTAGACATAGAGGTTCACGACCTCAGGGTGGAAACAGTGTTCACCGGCCGACGGCTCGGCCCCAGCCTCCCACCCCAGGACTCCCAAGTGGGCGACTGCATCCCCATTAGGGTGGAGGCACTGCCAACCCAGTCCCCCATTCATCGCGAAGGAGCACCCCCTCGATGCCTAGTGTTGCGCTGACCCACAGCGATCCCGCCACCCTGTCCGCTGATGCCCTCGTCGTCGGCGCGGTCGCCGTGGACGGAGTCGCCACCCTCGTGCGAGGACACGGGTTGCCGCGCAACGCCGCCGCCCACATCAAGTCGGCGCTGGTGACGGTGGGTGCCTCCGGCAAGGCCGAGGAGGTGACCGGACTGGTCGCCGTTCCCGGCGTCAAGGCCAAGCGGGTCCTCGTCGTCGGACTCGGCAAGGGCACCCCGACGACCCCGCC
>DUPF01000013.1 GCA_012838445.1 Intrasporangiaceae bacterium
CTTGGATGCAGAGCCATCGGAGCCAGAACCGGAACCCGCTGCTCCGGGACGGACCGTGCTCAACGGCTTGGTCTCGGTGGCCGAGGACGATCCGGACCCAGACGAGGAACCGCCGGACGAGGAGCCGGCCGAGCCGGAGGACCCGGGGCCGGGTCGCCCCGAGGTGCCGTCAGTGTCGCTCACGCGTTGTCTCCTTCATCAGTGGTCTTGTCGCTGTCGTCGGCCGACTCATCAACAGTCTGATCCGGCGCGTTCTCAGGTGACGTTACGCCATGATCCTGCGCATCTGCCATTGCATCCGGGTCAACGCCGTCCTCATGTCGCGCCTCGTCCTCGTCGTCCTCACGCTCCGGATTGCGGGCCACGGCCACGATCGAGTCGTTCTTGCCCGGGGTCGCGAACGAGACGCCCATGGTGAGGCGCCCGGTCCGCGAGACCTGGTCCACGCGGGTGCGCACGATGTTGCCGCGCTCCATGACGACCATGACCTCGTCATCCTCATCCACGGTCAGCGCCCCGACGAGGCGATCGCCCTTGCCGGTCCGCGCGGCCTGCACACCGAAGATGTTGCGACCCTTGGCCGTCCAGTCCGAGGCCAGGGTGCGCTTGGCGACACCGTTCTCGAAGACGACGAAGACATCCGGGTCGGTGCCGGCCTCGATGACCGACATCGACAGCAGTACGTCGTCGTCGCGGAACTTCATCCCGCCGACCCCGGAGGTCGCCCGGCCCATCGGACGCAGGATCGTGTCGTTGGCGTGGAAACGCACCGACATCGCGTTGCGGGAGACGAGGAGCAGGTCGTCCTCGTCGGAGACCAGCCCGGCCGAGACGAGTTCGTCCCCCTCCCGCAGGTTGATCGCGATGAGTCCCCCGGAGCGCGGGGAGTCGTACTCCTGCAGCCGGGTCTTCTTCACGAGCCCGTTCTTCGTCGCGAGCACGAGATAAGGAGCCTGGTCATAGGTCCGCAGCGCCAGCACCTGCGCGATCTGCTCACCGGGCTGGAAGGCCAGGACATTGGCCACGTGCTGACCCTTGGCATCGCGCCCCGAGTCGGGCAGTTCATACGCCTTGGCCCGATAGACCCGCCCGAAGTTCGTGAAGAACAGCAGCCAGTGGTGCGAGGTCGTCGTGAAGAAGTGCTCGACGACGTCCTCGCCGCGCAGCGCGGCACCCCGCACGCCCTTCCCACCACGATGCTGGGTCCGGTATGCGTCCACCCGGGTGCGTTTCGCATACCCACCTCGGGTGATGGTCACGACCACATCCTCTTCCGGGATGAGGTCCTCGACCGACATGTCCCCGTCGAACAACTCGATCCGGGTGCGGCGCTCGTCACCGAAGCGGTCGACGATCTCGCCCAACTCCTCACCGACGATGGTCCGCTGCCGGGCCGGGGTGGCGAGGATGTCCTGGTAGTCGAGGATGAGCGCCTCGATGCGGTCGTGCTCGTCGACGATCTTCTGCCGCTCCAGGGCCGCGAGGCGACGCAGCTGCATGTTGAGGATGTGGTTCGCCTGCTCCTCGTCGACGTCGAGCAGTTCGATCAGTCCGGCCCGGGCCGCCTCGACGGTAGGGGAGCGGCGGATCAGGGCGATGACCTCGTCGAGCGCGTCGAGTGCCTTGATCAGGCCGCGCAGCAGGTGGATCGCCTTCTCGGCCTCGGCGAGGCGGTACTGCGTGCGCCGGACGATGACGTCGATCTGGTGGTCCACCCAGTGCCGCACGAACGCGTCGATCGGCAGGGTGCGCGGGACGTCGTCGACGAGGGCGAGCATGTTCGCCCCGAACGTCGCCTGCAGCTGGGTGTGCTTGTAGAGGTTGTTGAGAACGACCTTCGCGACCGCATCCCGCTTCAGGACGATGACGAGCCGCTGCCCGGTCCGGCCCGACGTCTCGTCGGTCATGTCGGCGATGCCGCTGATCTTCCCGTCGCGGACGAGTTGGGCGATCTTCTCGGCGAGGGTGTCCGGGTTGACCTGGTACGGCAGTTGCGTCACGACCAGGCAGGTGCGGCCCTTGATCTCCTCGATCTCGACGACCGCGCGCATGATGATCGACCCGCGCCCGGTGCGGTAGGCGTCCTCGATGCCGCGTCGGCCCATGATGAGGGCACCGGTCGGGAAGTCCGGACCGCTGATCCGCTCCATGACCGCCTCGAGCGCCTCGTCGCGAGTGGCGTCCGGGTGCTCGAGCATCCACTGGGCGGCACTGGCGACCTCGCGCAGGTTGTGCGGCGGGATCTGGGTGGCCATACCGACGGCGATGCCGGAGGAGCCGTTGACGAGCAGGTTGGGGAACCGGGCCGGCAGCACGACCGGCTGCAACGTCTTGCCGTCATAGTTGGGGACGAAGTCGACAGTGTCCTCGCCGATGTCCCGCACGAGCTCCATCGCCAGCGGCGCCATCCGCGACTCGGTGTACCGCGGCGCCGCCGCCCCGTCGTTGCCGGGGGAGCCGAAGTTGCCCTGCCCGTCGATGAGCGGATAGCGCAGCGACCACGGCTGCACGAGCCGGACCATCGCGTCATAGATCGCGGTGTCGCCGTGCGGGTGGTACTTGCCCATGACGTCACCGACGATGCGGGAGCACTTGTTGAAGCCCCGGTCCGGCCGGTAGCCGCCGTCGTACATCGCATAGACGATCCGGCGGTGCACCGGCTTGAGGCCATCACGCACATCCGGAAGCGCCCGCGAGACGATGACCGACATCGCGTACTCGATGTAGGACTGCTGCATCTCGGTGTTGAGATCGATCGGTTCGATCCGGTCGGTCTCACCCGGACTGCGGTCGCGCACAACGGAACCCAGCTCCTGGCCGGCACCGTCGTTGTCGTCCGCGCCGTCCCCCTCGTCGTCCCCGAG
Organism: Intrasporangiaceae bacterium; assembly: GCA_012838445.1. GTDB lineage: Bacteria > Actinomycetota > Actinomycetes > Actinomycetales > Dermatophilaceae > F2B08. The sequence continues at coordinate 2,865 of DUPF01000013.1, forward strand.
GATGCCACCGAGGATGTCGTCGTCGTCAGCCATAAGTTCAGTTTCCTTCTGCGTTAAGTCTGTTCAGTCTCGCTGTCCTGAGTTCGTATGCGGTGAGCGGCTTCTCGGGACCGGCTCACCGCATACCCACTCGGGATCAGATGTCGAGGAAGCGGACGTCGCGGGCGTTCTTCTGAATGAAGGTGCGGCGGGACTCGACGTCCTCACCCATGAGGATCGAGAACACCTGGTCGGCCGCGGCCGCGTCATCGAGGGTGACCTGGAGCAGGACCCGCGTGTCCGGGTCCATCGTCGTCTCGCCGAGCTCGCCGAAGTTCATCTCACCGAGACCCTTGTAGCGCTGGACCGGGTTCTCCTTCGGCAGCCGCTTGCCCTCCGCCCGGCCCGACTCGAGCAGCCCGTCCCGCTCCCGGTCGGAGTAGGCGAACTCGTGCGGGGCGTTCGTCCACCGCAGCCGGTAGAGGGGCGGCTGGGCGAGGTAGACGTAGCCGGCGTCGATGAGTGGCCGCATGAAGCGGAACAGGAGGGTGAGCAGCAGAGTCCGGATGTGCATACCGTCGACATCGGCGTCCGCCATGAGGATGATCTTGTGATAGCGGGCCCGGGAGAGGTCGAAGTCCTCCCCGATGCCGGTGCCGAAGGCCGAGATCAGCGCCTGGACCTCGTTGTTGGCGAGGACCTTGTCGATCCGGGCCTTCTCGACGTTGAGGATCTTGCCGCGGATCGGCAGGATCGCCTGGGTCTCCGGGTTGCGGGCCTGGGTGGCCGAACCGCCGGCGGAGTCACCCTCGACGATGAAGACCTCACTGATGCTCGGGTCCTTGCTGGAGCAGTCCTTGAGCTTGCCGCGCAGACCGGCCGAGTCGAGCAGACCCTTGCGGCGGGTGCTCTCCCGCGCCTTGCGGGCCGCGATCCGGGCCGCCGCGGCCTGGATGGCCTTGCGGATGACCTCCTTGCCGTCGTTCGGGTTCGACTCGAGCCAGTGGCCGAACTCATCGGTCATCGCCCGCTGGACGAAACCCTTGACCTCGGAGTTGCCGAGTTTGGTCTTGGTCTGACCCTCGAACTGCGGCTCGCCGAGCTTGACGGAGATGACGGCGGTCAACCCCTCCCGGACGTCGTCGCCGGTGAGGTTCTCCTCCTTCTCCTTGAGCAGGTTGTGTTTGCGGGCGAAGTCGTTGACGAGTTTGGTCAACGCCGCCCGGAAGCCCTCCTCGTGGGTGCCGCCCTCGTGGGTGTTGATCGTGTTGGCGTAGGTGTGCACCGACTCGCTGTACGCCGACGTCCACTGCATCGCGATCTCGAGGGAGAGCGCGCGGTCCTCGTCCTCGACCTCGATCGAGATGATCTCCGGATGCACCGGCTCGGCCCGCTTCGAGGAGGTCAGGTGGGTGACGTAGTCGACCAGGCCGTTGTCGTAGCGGTAGGAGACCGCGCGGGCCTTGACGATCTTGCGGTGCTCCGGCGGGGTGAGGCTGCCGCTGTTGTCGTCGGTGCTGGCCTGGACCTCGGTGACGTCGTCGTCGATGGAGTCCAGGTCGGGGTGGTCGTGGGTCTTCTCCTCCTCGGGGATCCGCTCGTCGACGAGGTTGATCGTCAGACCCTTGTTGAGGAAGGCGACCTGCTGGAACCGGGCCCGCACCGTCTCGAAGTCGAACTCGACCGAGTCGAAGATCTCCGGGTCCGGCCAGAACGTCACCGTCGTGCCGGTCAGGTCGGTCTCCTCCATCTGGGTGAGCGGACCGTTCGGCACCCCCCGGTCGAAGGACATCCGGTGCGCGTGCCCCTTCTGCCGGACGCAGACCTCCATCCGCGTCGAGAGGGCGTTGACGACGGAGGAGCCGACCCCGTGCAGACCACCGGAGACCTTGTAGCCGCCGCCACCGAACTTGCCACCGGCGTGCAACTGGGTCAGCACGAGCTCGACGGCACTGACCCCCTCCGTGGGGTGGATGTCGGTCGGGATGCCGCGACCGTTGTCCTTGACCCGGACGCTGCCGTCCTCGCGGAGGGTGACGTTGATCGTGTCGGCATAGCCGGCGAGCGACTCGTCCACGGCGTTGTCGACGATCTCCCAGACCAGGTGGTGCAGGCCGCGCTCACCGGTGGAACCGATGTACATGCCGGGGCGTTTGCGGACCGCCTCGAGTCCCTCGAGGACGGTGATCGCGGCAGCGTCGTATTCGGGGTCGTCGAGGTGGTCCAGGTGGTGCGTCGGCTCGTCCGGCTGCTCGGGGGTGGCGCCGTTGGTCGTGGGCTGGTCAGCCACTCATGCTCCTCAACTCGTGCTCTGCTCACCTGACCGGATCCGGACACACCTGTAGCAGGGCAGGCATCGGATCCGAGTCATGCGAGGCGCCCAGTGCCAGTGGGTCCACCGAGGCGGCGAACCGTCGCGACGCTGGGCGCGGAAACTCCCTCCATCTTACCCCTCGGCAGGGACAAACCAGGCATCCTGACGCGCGTAGAGGCCATTTTCTGGGGATAACTCGCGCGGTCGTAAGGGGGGTTACGCGAACTGGGGGTTCAGCGCGTCTGGGAGCGGTTCCTGGCCACCCGCCTCGACCCTCCCTTGGCGGTGGCTGCTTGCTCGGTGCAGCGCGAGGTCAGTAGTGCAGCCGCACCCACACCGGCAGCTCGACAAGGGAGTCCGGGACGAGCGCCTCCGGGGTGGCCACCGCCGGGGTATCGCAGGCGGTCGTGAGCATGTGGGTTGGGTCATCAACGACGAAGTGCTTGAACGGGTGCATGCAATCCCGGGCGTCAGTGGCATCGACAGTCAGGTGACGCACGTCCAGGCCGCGGACCGGTGAGTAGACCACCGCCACCATGTTGCCTCGATCATTCCGGCCGATCAGGTAGGACACGGTGAGCCCGCTGCCGCCGGCCCGGACCGTGCTGCCTGGCTGCGCAGGCTCACCGTCGACGGTGATATCGGAGATCCGGGAGCGGGACTCGAGGTGAATCATGCCCGCGGGATCCCTGACCCGGCCACTGTCGAGACGACTGATCAGGGTGACCTCGTCGGGGAGCGTTCCTTCGACCGCGGTCAGCGTGCTCGTCACCCGGACCCCCTCGCCCTCGGGTGCGACCTTCGAGACCATCGTCACCGGGAACCCGGGGTCCTTGGGCGTCAGGATGTGCCGCAGCGTGATGCCGAACGCCAGGACGGCGATCAATGCCAGCACACCCATGACGACCAGAGTGATGATCAGGGGCCGATAGTTGCGGTCCATGCGCACTACCCTGCCAGCAGCAGGCCGGCCCTGCTCACTGGCTCAGCAGCCGTCACCATGCTGCGGAAGCACGGTGACGATGACCGAGTGGGCAGCGAATGGGGTGAGGTTCACGATCGCCGGGCACGGGCGGCGAAGGCGGCCTGGGCGGCATCGGAGTGGAACAGCCGCCCGGAGAGCTCGGCCAACTCGTCGCCGTCCCGGTCGAAGGCGGCGAGCAGGTCCCGCACGAGGATCTTCTTGGCCTCGACCAGACCCTGCCGGACCGCGGAACGCAGATCGTCGAGGACCTCCTCGACCCGGTGGGTCACCTGCTGGCCGTAGCAGATCGCCGTGACCAGCCCACCGTCGCGGGCCTCCTCCGCGGTGAACAGCCGACCGGTCAGCGACCAGTCGGCCAGCGCCCGCGGGTCGCACTTGGCCTTGAGCGGCACGGAGATCACCGCGGCCGCGAGCCCGAGCCGAACCTCGGTCAGGGCGAAGGAGACCTCCCGAGAGCAGACGACGACGTCGGCGCTCGCGACCAGGCCGATGCCACCGGCCCGCACCGGGCCGTCGAGCCGGATCACGACGGGGATCGCACAGGCCGCGATGGCCCGCTGCAGCGCGATGATGCCCCGCGCCGACTCGACCATGTCCACCGTCCGGGCCTCCTTGAGGTCCGCGCCGGCACAGAACACCGGGTGCTCCGACTGGAGGAGGACCCCGTGCAGACTCTCATCGGCGCTCGCGGCGTTCAGGGCTGCGGTCAGTTCGGCGACCATCGCCCGGGACAGGGCGTTGCGGTTCGCGGGGGAGTTCAGCGTCAGGACCGCGATCCGGTCGATGTCCTCACGCAGGACAAGGGGCTCAACGGCGGTGGTCGATCCGGGCTGCTCTGCCATACCCCCATCCTGCCAGGCACGGGGGCGGATGTGGCGGTCAGCCGAGCCGAGCCAGATGAGCGGCAACGATCCGCTCGATCAACTCCGCCGGCCAGTCCGCGTCGTAGCGGAAGTGCAGCGTGCCCTTGCCCACGCGGTACTTCTCGAGTTCGGCCGCGAGGGTGGGATCGGCGGCTGAATCCGGCACCGGATAGATCGGCAGGTGCTCCTCCCACAGACCCACATGGAGCAGCCGCGTGCCCGCGACGAAGAAGGTCGGCAACCGGTAGGACAGCCGTTCACTCACCCGATCGACGCCGGCCCGGTCGTGGACCACCTGCCGGAGTCGCGCATACCTCTGCCGACCGGAGGTCGGAGCAGTCGAGAGGTATGCGGTCACTGCCTCATCCACTCCGCTCGCCGGCTGCTTCGCTGCCACGGGAGGAGTATCCCGCTTCGTACTCGTCAGCGGCGCCGCAGCGACCACATCTGTGAGGGGCGTTCCATCTCGACGGCGACATCCCACGGCAGCCCGCCGCCGGCGGTCTGACGGCGGAAGTTGGCGACGAGGCGTCGGGCCAGGTCCGGGTCGCGGCCGACCCGGGCGGCCAGCCGATGTGCCTCCGACTCGACCTGGTCGTCGTCGACGGCCGCCCACGCCATCCCGAGTTGGACCGCCCGGGCGCCGTCGATCTCCTCGCCGAAGACTCCCATCGCGGCTGCCGCCTCACGACCGCCGGCTCGGCTGAGCAGTGTGAAGTGGCCACCGCCGGGGTGGATGCCGATCTGGGCGAAGCCGGGCAGCAGCCGGGCGGTGGTCGAGACCACGCGCAGGTCGGTCGCCAGGGCGAGGTTGAGTCCGGCGCCGACAGCGGCACCGCGGACTGCGGCGATGGTCGGAAGGCCGATCTCGCCGATCGAGGTGAAGGCCCGATAGATCGTCTCGAGGTTGCGGTAGGCGCGGTCCTCGGCCGGGTCCTTGCCCGCTGCCGCGAGAACCTCGCGGACGGCGCCGGAGCAGAAGTGGGGACCGCCGGTGATGACGATGGCACCGACCGCGGGATCGGCCTCGGCGGTGCGGGCCGCCTCGATGATCTCGTGGGACATCTCGACCGAGAGCGCATTGCGGCGGCCCGGTGCGGCGAGGGTGATCCTCGCGACGCCCTCGCGGACCTCGTAGGTGACCTCGGGTGTGGGCTGAGGGGCGGGAGAATCGGCGGCTGAGGAGTCGGCGGTCGCGGGGATGTCGGTCATGTCGGTCCTCTCTGCGCTCCGGGTCGACCCGGTTGGTCACGACCTTAACGAACGGCTGGGTGACTCAGGGTCGATCTGAGAGGCGGGGATTTCGGGAGGTGGGCGTCGGGGAAAGGGCGTCGGGCTGCGACGATCCTGGCGAGAGGAGGCGCTCGGCGCAGACTGCGGCGATATAGCGCCGCAGAACCCCCGTGCCCCGTACGGGGAGGGGACGCGGAGCGAGGGGGTCAGGGGGTGAGGCGGTCGGCCAGCCGGCCGAGGAGGTATGCCAGGCTCGCCTGCTCCCGCGCGCTCAGCTCGGCGTCGAAGACAGTTGCGGTGTGGGCACTGCGGAGCGCCGTGATCTCGGCGACGAGCGCGCGGCCCTGCTCGGTGAGTTCCAGCGTCATGGCCCGCCGGTCCGTGGGGTCGGGGAGCCGGCTGATCAGATCCCGTTCGACGAGGACGTCGACGACCTCGGTCACCGAGCGCGGCGTGATCCGCAGCCGCTCGGCGAGCAGCCCCGGACGGATCGGGCCCGCCTTCGCAATGACCCGCAGGGCGCGGGCCTGGTGGGGGGCCAGTCCGGTGTGCGCGATCGCCGCTGCCCAGCCCCGGCGCAGTCCGCGGGCCACCGCCAGGAGAGCGGTCTCGAGCTCGCTGTGTCGGGCATCGACGCCGGCACGGGACTCCTGGCCCGCCTCCGGGGGTCCATCCCGACCCGGGTCCGGATCGTGGTGCGGGTGCGTGCGGGACATGAGTCGAGCATACCGGATTTTGAAGTAACCAAATAGTGAGGTAACCTCTCTTATATTCACGCGCGGCGACCGATCGCCGCCCGCACCAGCCCACGAAGGAGGTGCCCATGGACCAGCCCCTGACCCCCCTGAACCCCACCGCCGGGACCGGCCCCAGCCGTGGCGCGGCCCGCATCGACCCCGCCGACCGGGCCCAACTCGCCGAGAGTCCGGTCGAGCTGCGCCGAGTGCTTGCCCTGTTCCGCCCGCACCGGCGCACCCTTGCCGTCGTGACAGCGATCATCGTCGCGACCTCGATCATCTCGATGGCCCAACCGTTCCTCGTGCGGGCGATCATCGACGACGCCCTCCCGAATCAGGATGTCGGTGCGCTGCTCCGGCTCGTGGGCGCCATGGTCGCCGTCGCCGCGACGACCGCGGCACTCGGGGTCGTGCAGACGTGGCAGGCGACCGCTGTCGGCCAGCGCGTCATGCATACGCTGCGGACCCAGGTGTTCGCGCATCTGCAGCGGCAGTCGATGTCGTTCTTCACCCGCACCCGCGGCGGGGAGGTGCAGAGCCGACTCATCAACGACGTCAGCGGGATGCAGTCCGTCGTCACGACGACCGCGACGTCGATCGCCTCGAATATGACGACCGCGATCGCCACCGCCGTCGCGATGATCGCGCTCAGCCCGCGACTGTCCCTCCTCTCGCTCCTCGTCATCCCGCCGGCGGTCTATCTGACGCGCCGGGTCGCACTCATCCGCCGCGAGATCACCGCTCGCAAACAGCGGGAACTGGCCACCCTGCACTCCCAGGTCGAGGAAGGTCTCTCCGTCAGCGGCGTCCTGCTGACCAAGACCCTCGGTGCCGGCGCGGCCGCGAGCGAGCGGTTCGCCGCGACCTCGGCGCGCCTCATCGGTCTCGAGCTGCGCAGCCAACTCGCCGGCCGCTGGCGGATGGCGACGATGCAAATCGTCTTCGCGACCATCCCGGCACTGATCTACCTCGCCGGAGGCTTCCCTGCGACGAACGGTGGCCTGACGATCGGCACCATCGTGGCCTTCACCGCCCTGCAGAGCCAGGTGTTCCGTCCCCTCATGGGGATCCTCAACGTCGGCGCGCAGTGGGTCTCGTCGATGGCGCTGTTCAGCCGCATCTTCGGCTACCTCGACCTCATCGCGGACGTTCCCGAACCATCCACACCTGTTGATATCACTGTGAATTCAGTGCGCGGTGAGGTCCGCTTCGAGAAGGTGAGCTTCGCATACGACGACAGTGATCGTCCGGCCCTGGACGGTATCGACCTCATCGTCCCGGCCGGCACCTCCCTGGCCCTCGTCGGGGACACCGGCTCCGGCAAGTCCACTCTCGCATCCCTCGTCTCCCGTCTGCGGGATCCCTCCGCGGGACGGGTGACGATCGACGGGCACGACCTGCGCGACCTGGACGAGGCCACGATCACCTCGATCGTCGGGGTCGTCACCCAGGAGACGTATCTGCTGCACGCCTCCATCCGGGACAACCTGCTCCTGGCCAAACCGGACGCCACCGACGACGAGATCTGGCACGCCCTGCGGATCGCGCAGGCCGCCGATCTGGTCGCCGGGCTGCCCGCCGGTCTCGACACGGTCGTCGGCGCGCGCGGCCACCGGTTCTCCGGCGGTGAGAAGCAGCGGATCGCCATCGCCCGCACCCTGCTGCGCGACCCCCGGATCCTCGTCCTCGACGAAGCCACCAGCGCCCTGGACAACCGCACCGAACGGGCCCTGCAGACCGCGCTGGAGCGGCTCGCCGAGGGCCGGACCACGATCACGATCGCGCACCGCCTCTCGACGATCGAGACCGCCGACCAGATCGCGGTCCTCGAGCAGGGTCGGGTGGTCGAGATCGGTCGCCACCGCGAGCTGCTCGCCCGCCAGGGTCGGTATGCCGCGCTCGCCCGAGCCTCGTCCCGCACCCGAAGCGGGGATCGGCAGATGGCCACTGGGAGACGGGGAAATCCCTGCGGCGATCGTGACGAGATGAGGCGCTTGGCGACGGCTGCGGCGATATAGCGCCGCAGAACCCCCGTGCCCCGCACGGGGAGGTAAGGGGGTGGGGTCGGGTGGGTCAGCCGTAAGTGTCGCGCGGGCCGCGGCCGCCGGAGACTTTGCGCGGCCCGCGTGACCACGACGGCGCGGACGGGCCGACGATCCGCAGTTCGGCGACGATGCCGGCGCCGACGTCATCACTGATCCGCTGCAGCAGCACGCTCTGCATGAGCCGCAACTGGGTCGCCCAGGCGGTCGAGTCGCACCGGACCGTGAGGATCCCGTCCTCGAAGGTCACCGGCTGGGTGTGCGCGGCCACCTCCGCACCGACGATCTGCCCCCACCGGCCCATGACCGCCCCGGCGGCGACGTCGATGTCCCAGCCCCGGTCCGCGACGAGGGCGTCGACCTGGTCGCCGATCAGGCTGAAGTCCCGTCCGTCGCGACGACCGCCGGCACCCGCACCGAAGCCGGCGCGTCGCTTGCGCTCGGGTTGTGACCCCGGTCGCAGTCCTGCGTCGGCTGCCTTGGCCCGGGCCCGGGCAAGCGCGGCGGCCGCGGCATCGACCTGTTCACCCTCGGCCGAATCCACGTCGTCGGGCTCCTGGCTCATGCCGGCTCAACCTCCCCTCGGCGCACCCAGAATGTCTGTCCCCCAAGGGATTCCGGGACATCAGCACCGACAGCGGCGGTGATGATGACCTGCTCACAGTCGGCGATGAGGTCCGCGAGCCGCTCCCGTCGGCCCACGTCGAGTTCGGCGAAGACGTCGTCGAGGATAAGCACCGGATCGTCGTCGAGGTCGTGCCGCAGCAGCCGATACGACGCCAGCCGCAACCCGAGCGCGAACGACCACGACTCGCCGTGGCTGGCATAGCCCTTCGCCGGCAACTCACCGAGGGTCAGCACGATGTCGTCCCGGTGCGGCCCGACCAGGCCGACGCCCCGCTCGATCTCAGTGGCCTGCACGGCAGCGACCGACTCCAGGATGAGCTCGGCCAGTTCTGCCGGTTCCGGGACCTCCCCGTCGGCCAGCCGCTGCGCGGCCGCCTCGTGCAGCGACGACGCATAGGACAACTGCGCCTCACCGGCACCGGCGCTGACCTGTTCATAGGCCTGACCCAAGTGCGGGGCGAGGTCGCGCAGGATCCGCAGCCGCGCATACAGAAGTTGTGAACCCACCTGTGCCAGTTGGGAATTCCAGACATCGAGAGTATGCAGTGCGCTGGCTCTGGCGTCCTCCGGGGCTTCGTACTCGGGTCGGCTCGGGCGACGCGCGCCACGGTTGGCGCGGCGCAGGACCGGGGCCGCGGACTTCAACAAGGCGTTGCGCTGCTTGACGATCCGCTCGTAGTCCGAGCGCACCCCGGCCCAGCGGGGTTGGCGGGCGACGAGCAGGTCGTCGACGAAGCGGCGTCGGGTGCTCGGGTCCCCCTTGACCAGGGCGAGATCCTCCGGTGCGAACAGCACGGTGCGCAGCACGCCGAGAATGTCGCGGGGGCGAGTTGCGGCGGCCCGACCGAGCCGGGCCCGGTTGGCCCGGCCGGGATTGATCTCGAGTTCGACGATCTGCTCGCGTCCCTGGCGCACGACCGCGCAGCGGATCACCGCCTGCTCGGCACCGAACCTGACCAGGGGCGCGTCGGTGGCCACGCGATGGCTGGCCAGAGTGGCGATATAACCAATGGCCTCAACGAGATTCGTCTTGCCCTGACCGTTCTCGCCGATGAGGCTCGTCACCCCGGGGGAGAGGGGGAGTTCGGCGCGGGGATAACTGCGGAAATCCGCAAGACTCAAGTGACGGACATGCACTGTCGCGGTTTTCTCACAACGCAGGCGGGCATGGTCACGTGTTCGTCGAGCCGGATCCGCTCGAGGGGCCGGCTTCGGCTGCGGCCCGTCCCTTGGCGGCCGCCTTACGCACCGCGGCCCGACCACCACGACCCGGCTCCTCCTTGGCCCGCACCGCCTTCTTCGTCGCCGCCACCGATGTCGGCCCGGCCTCGGCCTGCGCCCGCAACCGATCGCCCTCGGCCACCGACATCACGTCGTGCCCACCGAACTGGCCGCGCAACGCCGCCACGGCCTGCATCGCCGCACTCGTCTCCTGCCGGGACGCGAACCGGGCGAACAACGACGCCGAGATCACCGGCATCGGCACCGACAACGCCAATGCCTCCTCGACCGTCCACCGGCCCTCGCCACTGTCCGCGGTGTAGTCCGAGACATCCGCCAAGCCCGGATTCTCCTCCAACGCCTTGACCATCAGGTCCAGCAACCAGGACCGCACCACCGTCCCGCGACTCCACGCCTTGAACGACCCCGGAACATCCTTGACGATGTCCTTCTTCATCAACAGCTCATAGCCCTCTGCATACGCATGCATCAGGCCGTACTCGATGCCGTTGTGCACCATCTTCACGTAGTGCCCCGCCCCGACATCCCCGGCATGGACGAACCCCTCCTCCCGCGGACCCGGCGGACGCAACGCATCGAAGATCGGCATCGCCTTCTTCACATTCGCCTTCGTGCCCCCCACCATCAGGCCGTACCCGTTCTCCAACCCCCAGATGCCACCCGAGACCCCACAGTCGAGATAGCCGATCCCCTTGGCGCGCAACAGTTTCGCATGCTCGAAGTCATCGGTGAACCGACTGTTGCCGCCGTCGATGACCAGGTCCCCGGCCTCGAGCAGATCCGCCAGTTTCGCCACCGTCTCCCGCGTCGGCGCCCCGTGCGGGACCATCACCCACACCACCCGCGGCGCCTCCAACGCCGCGACCAGCGCCCGCAGACTCCGCACATCCGAGACCTCCGGATTGCGATCGAACCCGACGACCTCATGACCGGCCCGCCGCAACCGCTCCCGCATGTTGCCGCCCATCTTCCCCAGACCGATCAGACCGAGTTGCATGGCTGCCCCTTTGCTCGATGGGTGGTGGCGTCGTTGGCTCGCCAGCCTAGTTCGCCGTGTGGGGTCGGGACCCTAGTTCGCGAAGCGGACCGGCATCAGGACGTACCGGTAGGACGCGTCCGCCTCACCGTCCTCCTCGGCCTGGCCGCTGAGGACCGCCGGCCGGCTGGCCTGGGTGAAGGCCAGGCGGGTGTAAGGGGTGCCGACCGCGCCGAGTCCGTCGAGGAGGAAGTGCGGGTTGAACGCGATCTCGATGTCCGGGCCGGTGAGCTGCGCACCGACCGCCTCCGAGGCCTGGGCGTCCTCGCCGGTGCCGGCCTCGATGGTGACCTGGCCGTCGGCGAACCGCAGGCGCACCGGGGTGTTCCGTTCGGCGACCAGGGAGACGCGCTTGACCGCCTCGACGAGTTCACCGGTGGTGACGACGGCCTCGGTGTCGGTCGTGGTCGGGAAGATCGAGGTGACCTTGGGGTACTCCCCGTCCAGGAGGCGGGACGTGGTGCGGCGGGCGCCGGCCTCGAAGCCGATCAGTCCGTCGCCGCTGTCCGCCGAGCCGAGAGCGATGTCGACCGAGGCCGCGGCACCGAGGGCACGGGCGGTCTCACTGAGCGTGCGCGCAGGGATGAGTCCGACATACGCGGTGTCCGAGGCACCCGGGCGCCAGGTCAGCTCACGCATCGCGAGCCGGTAGCGGTCGGTCGCGAGGAGGGTAACCTTCTCACCCTCGATCTCGACCCGGACCCCGGTCAGGATCGGCAGGGTGTCACCGCGGTCGGCTGCGATCGAGACCTGCGCCACCGCCTGGGTGAAGTCGTGGCCGTCGATGCTGCCGCTGCTCTCCGGCGCCACCGGAAGACTCGGGTAGTCGTCGACCGGCATCTGCAGCAGGCTGAATCGCGAAGAACCGCAGGAGACTTCGACCTTGTTGCCCGCGACGGCCACGTCGATCGGCTTGGCCGGCAGGTTGCGGGAGATGTCCGCCAGGAGACGACCGAGGACCAGGACCGTGCCGCCCTCCTCGACGTCCGCATCGACGGTGATCTTCGCCGAGACCTCGTAGTCGAACGCCGACAGGGTGATCGTCCCGGCCTCGGCGTCGGCTGACAGCAGCACACCGGCGAGCACCGGCACCGGCGGGCGGGCCGGCAGGCCACGGGCCACCCAGGTCACGGCATCGGCAAGGGTGTCGCGTTCAACCCTGAACTTCACAAGGACCGTCCTTTAACAACATCGCGCGTGAGTCGGCCGAGCAGTGTGGCTGCATCGGCAGGAACCAACCGTGCGCAGGGACGCCGCAGCGCCCGGACGAACACGGGTGGCACGCCAGTCTTGCATGAAGTTCGACCACGCGGGAGTCCGAGGTCGAGTGACCGGTCGACAAAGCGTCGCCACCCCTCGGCCGGCAGCACGGCCCACTTCCGAGCTGTTCTCGGAGCACAAACTGTGATCGAGATAAGTATCGTCATCGTCATCGCTGCTGTGGATCGTGTGGATAACCACTGTTCGTGCAGGTCAGCACGCGTGTCGAGACTGTTGACAGGGTGCGTATGAGCGTCCTGTCGGCTCGGGGACGGTGTTGACGCCGCTGCGATATCCACATCGGCGTCCACACCGCCTCGATGTTTACCCACCGGTCATCGGGGGTTTCGCACACGACGTGCGCCGGACATCCACAGGGCGGCAATCGCGTCGCGGAGCCCGGGCATACACAGTCTTGTCCACACTTGTGGATGCTCACCGGCCCACCATCCCTCCGGTTCTCCACACATTTGTGGAGAACCGTGTTGATAACGACGAGATTGGTGGGGCAGTTGTGACCTGTCCCACCCTTGTACTGGTGTTAAATGGCCTGCTGCTTGATCCGGTTCGTCAACTCGGTGACCTGGTTGTAGATCGCCCGGCGTTCGGTCATGAGCTGCCCGATCTTGCGGCACGCGTGGATCACCGTCGAATGGTCCCGGCCGTTGAAGTGCTCCCCGATGGCGATGAGGGACAACTCGGTCAGCTCCCGACACAGATACATCGCGATCTGCCGGGCGGTCACGAGGATCCGGGACCGGGAAGGACCCTTGAGGTCCTCGAGCGAGAGCGCGAAGTAGTCCGCCGTCGTCGCCAGGATGAGCGCCGCCGTGATCTGACTGGCGCCCTCCCCGGGGATGAGGTCCTTTAAGACCGTCTCGGCCAGACTCATGTCGACCGGCTGCCGGTTCAGGCTCGCGAAGGCCGTCACCCGGATCAGGGCACCTTCGAGTTCGCGGATGTTGGTCGAGATCCGCGAGGCGATGAACTCCATGACGTCGTCGGGGACCTCGAGCCGCTCCTGGATCGCCTTTTTGCGCAGGATCGCGATCCGCGTCTCCAGGTCCGGCGGCTGGACATCGGTGATCAGCCCCCATTCGAACCGGCTGCGCATCCGGTCCTCGAACCCGTTGAGGGACTTCGGCGGGACATCGGAGGTGATGACCACCTGCTTGTTCGCGTTGTGCAGCGTGTTGAAGGTGTGGAAGAACTCCTCCTGGGTCTGCATCTTCCCGGAGAGGAACTGGATGTCATCGATGAGCAGGACATCGACATCGCGATAGCGGCGCTGGAAATTGGCCGCCTTGTCGTCGCGGATGCTGTTGATGAAGTCGTTGGTGAACTCCTCGGAGTTGACGTAGCGGACCCGCACATGCGGCTGCAACTCGCGGGCATAGTGCCCGATCGCGTGGAGCAGGTGGGTCTTGCCCAGCCCGGACTCGCCATAGATGAACAACGGGTTGTATGCCTTGGCCGGGGCCTCGGCGACCGCGACTGCGGCGGCGTGAGCAAAGCGGTTGGACGATCCGATGACGAACCGCTCGAAGGTGTACTTGGGGTTGAGGTGGGTCGCTTCGATCGGTTCGAGCTCGTGCCGATTGGTCCGCGGTGCCGGGACGAAGTCGATGACGTCCCCGTCCTCCTGGGGTCCGCTCTCGGCGATGGTGCGGTCCTGGGGCAGCAGGCTCCCGTCCGGCTGGGGCTGCGGTCCGGTATGCGAGAACCGCTCCCCGAACGCGATGGCTGCGGTCTGCTCGGCGTGGCGGCGTGCGTGGGGCGGCGCATGCTCGACGAGCGTCAACGACGGCCCGTCGCCAGGGGCGCCGGCGGGGTCCGGGTGGCGCGGGCCGACACCGTCGAGGCCGGCGGCGTCGCGATCGCTCTGGAACGAGTCGACCAGATCCCCCTCGGCTCCGGCGAGGGAGGCATCGACGGTGACCGCGAGGAACGTCGGTGCCGATCCGGGGTCATCGACGGCACTGGTCAGGGCCTGCAGGATCTTCTCCCGCAGAGTGCGCTCGAGGATGTCCTTGGTGAAGTCGTTCGGAACGACGACCAGCGCAGTGGAGTCGAGAACGCCCCGCAACGAGGCCAGTTGCAGGAAGGCACGCTGCTGCGGCGGCAGATCCTCCAACTGGTGGACCACTCGTTGCCATACCTGCTCATAGTCGGTTCCGCTGCTCGGCACGGTCGCTCATCCTCGTTTCTGTTGTGGCGTCTGTTATGGCGTCATTGCGGTTTCCACAGTCTTGTCCACATTTGGGGACATGGCTGAAAGTTATCCACAGACAGGCGACGGTACTGCGCCGAGAGGCCCACTTCAATGGGAAGGGGGCTCAGATCGCGGAATCTGGCGGTTCCTCGGCGTGTCCTGCCGCGTGTCGGGCCCGGAACACGATATTGGGCCTTGCCGTCGCACGGGCCACGCGTTTGACCCTCGCCACTGCCCTCGCGTACCGTTGTGCAGTCTGGCCAGATGCCGGTCAGTGGGTCCTGCCCGCTGACATCCGCGTCCCGGCCGGTTTCGCCTGCTGACACCATCGCGCGCCGACTGCTCCGGATCCAGGTGTGGATCACCGAAGGTGCGGACCGCATACCCGGATCGGGATTGTGTCGGCCTGACGATCTCGGCCGGTCCGTTGCACCCCGGTGCACGGCGCCGGTCCAGACCACTCGATCCGAGTCACCTGACCACAACCGCCGCCGTCGAGACGCCTCGACCTGACGAAAGCCAAGCACCGTGAGCAAGCGTACGTTCCAGCCGAACAACCGTCGCCGGGCCAAGAACCACGGCTTCCGCCACCGGATGCGCACCCGCGCCGGCCGGGCCATCCTCGCTGCCCGCCGCCGCAAGGGCCGCACCGAGCTCTCCGCCTGACGAGATCACTTCTCGCTAAGCGGTGTTCTCGTGCTGCCGGCGCAGCACCGGTTGCGCACCGGTGCTGACCTTCGTGCTGTGATCCGGGGCCGGGGGGCCGTTCGAGCCGGATCACGGCTGCTCGTCGTGCATGCCACCACGACCGATTCGCGAGCGGGGTGCCCGCCGCGGATCGGTTTCGTTGTCTCCAAGGCCGTCGGGGGTGCGGTCGTGCGCAACCGGGTCAAGCGTCGCCTACGTGCGCAGACGGCGGCACTGCTGGGCTCGATCCCGGCCGGGGTCGACCTCGTCGTGCGGGCCCAACCGGCGAGTTCGGCGGCCGATTCGGCAACTCTCGGTGCCGAGTTGCGGCGCCTGCTCACTGTTGTGATGACCCGGGTCCAGGGTTCCGATGCCGGTCTGCGAGGTGTTCGATGATGACCACCGACAGCTCCCACGGAGTCGATCCGGACCGCACCGAGCACCCCGGCACACCACCCGGGCAGGCCGAATCGACCGCACGTCGCATTCTCCGGCTCACCGGCTGGGTGCTCTCGCTCCCGCTGATCGGCCTGATCCGGTTCTACCAACTCGTCATCTCCCCGCTGACCCCGCCGACCTGCCGCTACTACCCGTCGTGCAGCAGCTATGCACTGACGGCACTGCAACGATTCGGTCCCCTGAAGGGGACCTGGCTGGCAGTGCGTAGGGTGGCTCGATGCCACCCATGGGCCGCCGGTGGGGTGGACTACGTCCCGGAGCGGACACATACCCCCGCCGGCCCCGACCAGACCTCCGCTCGGGCGAGCGGCCCACCCGACCACGACCACTGAAGGATCACGCGTGTTCGACTTCTTCCTCTCCCTGCTCGAGCCGATCAAGTGGCTCGTCGCATGGATCATGTTCGGCTTCCATGAAGCCCTGACCTTCATCGGCATGCCGGCATCGTCGGGCTGGACCTGGGCGCTGTCGATCGTCGGCCTCGTGATCGTCATGCGGGCCGCGATGATCCCGCTGTTCGTCAAACAGATCATGGCCTCCCGCAAGATGCAGCTCATCCAGCCCGAACTGCAGAAGATCCAGAAGAAGTACAAAGGCAAGAACGACCCGGACTCGCGTCAGGCGATGACTGCCGAGACGATGGATCTGTACAAGCGGACGGGGACCAACCCGTTCAGTTCCTGTCTGCCGATCCTGCTCCAGTCACCGTTCTTCTTCGCGTTGTTCCGGGTGCTGTGGGAGCTGCAACCGGTGGCCAACGGCGAGAAGCCGGCGATCGGTCCGATCACCCAGTCCGTGGCGGCCCAGGCCGAGCAGGCGACGATCTTCGGTGCCCAGCTCTCCGACATCTTCCTGCGGGCCGAGACGATGAACACCCGCATCGTCACCGTCGTCCTCATCGTGCTGATGTCCGCGACGACCTTCATGACCCAGCACCAGCTGATGCGCAAGAACATGCCCGCATCGGCGTTGGACAACCCGTTCGCCCGGCAGCAGAAGCTGCTCCTGTATGTGCTGCCGATCATCTTCGCCGTCTCCGGGGTCAACTTCCCGATCGGTGTGCTCATCTACTGGTTCACGACGAACCTGTGGTCGATGACCCAGCAGTTCTATGTCATTCGGCGGATGCCGGCACCCGGATCCCCGGCCGAGAAGGCGATGCAGGAGCGCCGGCAACGGCGCGGC
>DUPF01000105.1 GCA_012838445.1 Intrasporangiaceae bacterium
CAGTGGCCGATTCGATATCGCCGGCGGACTCAGCAGCCGCGCTCGCGTCCGCGTCCGCATGCTCCGTGATCCCGAAGTCCTCGGGGAAGTGTTTGAGAGCGCTGCGCACCGGCATCGGGGTGAGCCCGCCCATCGCGCAGAGCGAACCCTTGGCCATCGTCGTGCACAGCTCGTCGAGGATCGTCAGCTGCGTGCGCCGCACCCCGTCGTCGGTCGCGCCGGTGATCCGGTCGATGACCTCGGTCCCGCGCACCGACCCGATCCGGCACGGGGTGCACTTGCCGCACGACTCCTTCGCGCAGAACTCCATCGCGAAGCGCGCCATCTGTGCGGCGTCCATCGTGTCGTCAAAGACGACGACCCCGCCGTGGCCGATCATCGCGTCGTTCTCGGCGAGGGTCTCGTAGGCGAGCTCGAGGTCGAACTGCTCCCGCGGGACATACGCCCCGAGCGGTCCACCGATCTGGACCGCCTTGATCGGCCGCCCGGAGCGTGTCCCGCCCCCGAACCCGGCGACGAGATCCCGGATCGGTATGCCGAACTCCAGCTCGACGATGCCGCCCCGCCGCACGTTCCCGGCCAGCTGGAACACCGACGTGCCGCGGGACTTCTCGAAGCCGAGACTCCCGTAGGCCGCCCCGCCGTCGGCGAGGATCATCGGCACCGTGGCCAGAGACACGACGTTGTTGACCACCGTCGGCCGGCCCCACAGCCCCTGGAGGGCGGGGAGCGGCGGCTTGGCGCGCACCTCGCCGCGGCGGCCCTCGAGGCTGTCGAGCATCGAGGTCTCCTCCCCGCAGATGTAGGCACCGGCCCCGACCCGCACGTGCAGGTCGAAGGACAGGTCGCTGCCCCGGATGCCCTGACCGAGGAACCCGTGGGCATAGGCGATCTCGATGGCCCGCCGGAACGTCGCGATCGCGTGCGGGTACTCGCTGCGGATATAGATGTAGCCCTCGCTCGCTCCGACAGCGTGCGCAGCGATCGTCATGCCCTCGATGAGAGAGAACGGGTCGCCCTCCATCAGCATCCGGTCGGCGAACGTCCCACTGTCGCCCTCGTCGGCGTTGCACGCGACGAACTTCAGATCAGCGGAGGCGCTCCGCACCGTCTCCCACTTGATCCCGGTGGGGAACCCGGCACCGCCACGGCCCCGCAGACCGGACTCGATGACCTCCTGGACCACCGCGGCCGGGTCCATCGCGAGGGCTCGGGTCAGGCCCGCATACCCACCGTGCTCCTGATAGGCGGCGATGTCGGTCGGCTCGATGACCCCGACGCGGGCGAAGGTGATGCGCTTCTGCGCGGTGAGCCACTCGTGGTCCTCGACCGGACCGATCGACTCGGCCGACCCGGCGAGGACGTCGGGGACGTCGGCGGGGGTGACATTCGCATACCCCATCCGCACGCCGTCGGTCTCGACCTCGACGAGCGGCTCGAGCCAGAGCATGCCGCGAGATCCGTTGCGCCGCACCGTCGCTCCCGCGGCGGCGAAGACATCGGCGACCTCGTCGGCGCCGACCGAGACAGCCGCCGCATCGCACGGCACCCAGACGGTCGTCATGACGCCGACTCCGCACCGACGAGCGCGGCGACCCGCTCGGGGGTGAGCCGACCGACCAGGCGACCGTCCAGCAGAC
>DUPF01000106.1 GCA_012838445.1 Intrasporangiaceae bacterium
GAACCCCGACGTCAAGGAGTTCTACCTCGGCCTCGGCGACTCCGGCAAGCGCAAGTCGTTCCGCGACGTCAAGCACTACAAGCGCCGCAAGCGCTGGCTCTGATTCGAGACACCCGACGCTGAACCCGACGCTCCGAGACGCCGACCTGCTCAGGCAGCGGCCCTCGCGACAGCGGCCGTTTCAAGACAGCGGCGGACACAGCGTCCGCCGTCGAGAGGACAGTCATGCCCACCACCACCGATCTGGACCGGCGGATCACCGACAGTGTGCGCGAGGGTGCGCGCCGCATACCGGCTCTTGCGGCCCGGCTGCGGGCCGCCGACCTGGACCCCGAGTCGGTGACCCACGAGGGCATCGCGCAGTTGCCGATCCTCACCAAGGACGACCTGCTCGCGGCCCAGCAGGCGCACCCGCCGTTCGGTGGTCTGCTCAGCGACTCCGCGGACGTCGTCCGGCTCTTCCAGTCGCCCGGCCCCCTGTATGAACCGCAGCTCGCGGGCGAGGACCCGTGGCGCTGGCGGCCCGCGCTGCGGGCGGCCGGCTTCGGTGCGGACGACGTCGTGATGAACTGCTTCGGCTACCACCTCTCCCCGGCCGGGGCGATGTTCGAGTCCGGGGCCCGGGCCCTCGGGGCGCGGGTCGTGCCGGCCGGGATCGGGTCCCAGGATCTGCAGGCCCGGGCCGTCGCCGACCTGGGGGTGAGCGCCTACGTCGGGTTGCCGAGCTATCTGAAGGCGCTCATGGACGCCTTCGACGCCGCCGGTCACGACCCGTCCCGGTGGCGGCTGACCAAGGCGCTCGTGACCGCCGAGCCGCTCCCGGACTCACTGCGGTCCACCCTGCGCGAACGGGTCCCGACCGTGCTGATGGCCTACGGGACGGCCGAGGTGGGTCTGATCGGCTACGAGGACGAACCGGGTGGGGGACTGCTCGTGCCGGACGACATCCATGTCGAGGTCTGCGACCTGAGCACCGGGGCGCCCGTCAGCGACGCTGTCGGCCAGGTCGTCATCACGCTGCTGCGCACCGAGTACCCACTCGTGCGGTTCGGCACCGGGGACCTCTCCCGCTGGATCGAGGGGGCCGACGGCACCCGCCGACTCGCCGGCGTCCTCGGCCGGGCCGGTGAGGCGGTCAAGGTCAAGGGCATGTTCCTCCACCCGCGTCAGGCCGCCGACGTCCTCGACCCGCTCGAGGAGGTCGCCGCGTGGCAGTTCGTCATCGACCGGGTCGACCACAAGGACCACCTCAACCTGCGTATCGTCCCGGCCAACGGGGTCGCCGACTCCGGCGCGTTGGCCGAGCGGGTCGGGTCGGCGGTGCGCAACGGGCTGCGCTTCAGCACCGGTGTCGAGGTGGTCGACTCGATCCCCGCCGACAGCGGGCCCCTCGTGGACCTGCGCACCTGGGACTGACGCGCGACGCCGCGATCCGGCGAGCGGGCACAGGCTAGGTCCTAGGTCCGGTCCTTGTCGATCTCGGGCTCACCGTCACCGCGGCGGCGCAGGAACCGCTCGAACTCGCGGGCGATCGCCTCCCCGCTCGCCTCGGGCAGATCGGCGGTGTCCTGGGCGTCCTCAAGCGCACCGACATACTCGGCGACCTCGTCATCGCCCTCGGCGAACTCGTTGACGCCGCGCTCCCACGCGCGGGCGTCGTCGTCGAGGTCGAGGTGGTCGATCGGGGCGTCGAGGAGTTCCTCGAGGCGGGTCAACAACGCGAGCGTGGCTTTCGGTGACGGGGTGTGGCCGGCGTAGTGCGGTACCGCCGCCCAGCACGAGATCGACTCCAGGCCACCCTGACTGGCGGCGTCGGCGAGCACCCCGACGATGCCGGTCGGTCCCTCGTAGGTGCTGCGCTCCAGTCCGTAGCGGTGCAGGGTCGCCTCGTCGTCGGTGGTGACACTGACCGGGATCGGGCGGGTGTGCGCGACGTCGGCCATGAGGGCACCGAGGGTGATGACGGTGTTGACCCCGACGGCGTGGGCGAAGTCCATGAGTTCGATGACGAACCCGCGCCACCGGAACGACGGCTCGACACCCTGGATGAGGATGACGTCACGGCCGAGCGTGGTCCGCTGGGCGAGGAGCATCCGGGTGGTGCGCCAATGGATCCGGCGGCGTCCCTCGTCGACGATGGCCCGCGGTCGGTTGACCTGGAAGTCGTAGTAGTCCTCCGGGTCGAGGGCTGCGATCGGTTCGGCCTCCCAGATGTCCACGAGGTGGTCGACGAGAGCCGTCGCCGCCTCGCCGGCGTCGTTCCAGCCCTCGAAGGCGGCGATGACCAGCGGGTCGGCGAGCTCCGGGATGTCATCGAGTTCGATCATGTCGCAACCCTATGTCTAGGCTGTCCAGAGTGTTGGGATCTTCCGGCCCGGTGGCCATTCTCTGGGATATGGACGGCACTCTCGTCGACACTGAGCCGTACTGGGTGCAGGCCGAGCACGCCCTGGTCGAGGAGGCCGGTGGCCAGTGGTCCGATGAGTTGGCTGCCCAACTCATCGGCAGCTCTCTGGATGTGACGGCCCGGTTCATCGCGCAGAACTCACCGGTGTCGTTGGGGCCGGAGGAGATCATCCACGCCCTCATGGACCGTGTCATCGACCGGATCCGGGACGAGATCCCGTGGCGCCCCGGGGCGCGTGAACTGCTCCTGGAGGCGACCGCGGTCGGGATTCCGAGCGCGCTGGTGACGATGTCGTGGACCCCCCTCGTCGACCCGGTCCTGGAACACCTCCCCGACGGGGTCTTCACAGCGGTCGCCAGCGGCGATGTCGTCGCGCACGGCAAACCGCACCCGGAGCCCTACCTGCACGCCACCCGCGCCCTCGACGTGGCACCGGGGCAGTGCCTGGCGATCGAGGACTCACCGACCGGGGTGCGATCCTCGACCAGCGCCGGAGTGCCGACCCTGGCCGTGCCGCACTTCGTCGACATCCCCGCCTTGCCCGGGGCGTTGCACATCGACAGCCTCGCCGGGGTGCGGGTCGCCGACCTGGCGGACCTGCACGAACGGGCCGCAGCGACGTTCTGACCGACCGCCGCGCCGCCCTAGTCGTCCGCGGGCCGGGCGGCGCCGGAGGAGACCGGGTCGAGCGCGATCGCGGCGGCATTCTCCGGCAACGGTGGGGGAGTGCCACCGAACTCGGGGCACAGGTCCCGGAACTCGCACCAC
>DUPF01000107.1 GCA_012838445.1 Intrasporangiaceae bacterium
CGCCGGAGGAGATCCTCCTCGGGTTCTGCCGGGCGCTGCGGGCGGCCGGGCTGCCGATCACCGCCGACCGGGAGCACGGCTACCTGAGCGCCGTCGCGGCGATCGGTCTGGACGATCAGGCGGGGACCTACTGGGCGGGCCGGGCGACGCTGTGTGCCGGGCCGGCCGATCTGGCCCGCTACGACCAGGTCTACACGGCGTGGTTCAGCGGACTGCGGGCCGGGGCGAATGTGCACCGACCCCAGCCGGTCGTCAGGCACTCCGATCTGCCCACCGACGACGGTGACGGTGGTGTGGGCGCCGATTCGGATGAGTCGGACGCGGTCCGGGCGATGGCCAGTGACGCCGAGGTGCTGCGTCAGCGCGACATCGCCGAGATGTCCGCGGCGGAGCGGCGGCGCCTCGCAGCGATGTTCGCGACCCTGCCCGCAGTGCGCCCGAGGAGGCGCGCGCACCGGCATACCCCGTCCCGATCCGGCGGGGTCGACGCCCGGCGGACCCTGCGGGCACAACTGAAGAACTTCGGCGAACCCTCCCGGATCCACTGGCGTCGCAAAGGAACCCGCCCCCGGCGGGTGGTCCTCCTCCTCGACATCTCCGGATCGATGAGTGCGTATGCGGACGCCCTGCTCCGCCTGGCCCATCACCTCTCCCGCGGCGAGACGGCGGTGGAGACGTTCACCCTCGGCACCCGGGTCACCCACATCACCCGGGCGTTGCAGCACCCGGACGCCGACCGGGCCATCATCGCCGCCGGTGAACTCATCCCGGACTGGTCCGGTGGCACCCGGCTCGCGGACGGGATGCGGCACTTCCTGACCCGGTGGGGTCGTCGCGGGATGGCCCGGGGGGCGATCGTCGTCATCGCCAGCGACGGGTGGGAGCGGGGCGATCCGGGCGAACTGGCCCGGCAGCTCCGGCTGCTCGGCCGCCTCGCGCACCGGATCATCTGGGTCAACCCGCACCGTGGCCGGGCCGGCTATCAGCCGGTGCAGCGCGGCATCGTCGCCGTCCTGCCGCACTGCGACGCATTCGTCGCCGGGCACTCGCTGGCGGCGTTCGCCGAGGTGGTCCGGCGGATCAATCGGGCAGGGGAGGACAAGAGTCGGGCAGGGCTGGACAAGGAGGTCCGCTGTGCGTGATGTTCTGGAGCGGCTGCTGCCGTGGTGGCAGGAGGGTCGGGTCGTGGCGATGGGCACCGTCGTCGACACGTGGCGTTCGGCACCGCGCCCGCCGGGGGCGTCGATGCTCGTCAGTGATGACGGTGAGGCGGTCGGGTCGGTCTCCGGTGGCTGCGTCGAGGGTGCGGTCTACGAGGTCGGTCAGGAGGTGATGGCCTCGGGGGTGCCGTCGTTGCAGCGCTACGGTGTCAGCGACGACGACGCGTTCGCCGTCGGGTTGACCTGTGGCGGGATCCTCGACATCTTCGTCGAGCCGGTCAGCAAGGAGACGTTCCCCGAGTTGGGTGAGGTTGCCGCCGACATCGCCGCCGGTCGACCGGTCGCGGTCGCGACCGTCATCGAGCATCCGGACCCGGACGTCGTCGGCCGGCACGTGGTCATCCACCCGGGCACCTCGCACACCCGGGCGGCGCAGATCTCCCCGCGCGCCGACGACGCGATCGTCGACGACGCCCGCGGGCTGCTCGCCACCGGCCGCAACGCGACGATCACCTACGGGCCGGACGGGGAACGCCGCGGGGAGGGGATGCGGGTCTTCGTCGCCAGCTTCGCGCCGAAGCCGCGGATGCTCGTCTTCGGGGCGATCGACTTCGCCGCGGCGGTGGCCCGGATCGGGTCCTTCCTCGGCTATCACGTCACGGTCTGCGATGCCCGCCCGGTCTTCGCCACGGCGAGCCGATTCCCGGAAGCCGACGAGGTCGTGGTGACCTGGCCGCACCGGTATCTGCAGGAGGAGGTCGACGCGGGCCGCATCGACGGGCGCACCGTGATGTGCGTGCTCACCCACGACCCGAAGTTCGACGTCCCCGTGCTGCAGATCGCGTTGCGGCTGCCGCAGGTCGCCTACGTCGGCGCGATGGGATCCCGCCGCACCCACGAGGACCGGCTCGAGCGACTCCGTGAGGCCGGGCTGGGCGAGGCCGAACTCGCCCGACTGTCCAGCCCGATCGGGCTCGACCTCGGCGCCCGCACCCCGGAGGAGACGGCGGTGAGCATCGCCGCCGAGATCATCGCGATGCAGTGGGGTGGGCTGGGGGAGCGGCTCACCGACCTCGACGGCCCCATCCACGGCGGGCACGAGGAGTATGACGCCCCCGGCCTGCAGTCCCCGCCCGACTCCGACAACGTCCCCGCCGACCACAACCTCGCCGACCCGTCCTGACCATCGCTGTTCCTGTCACCCGCTGTTCCTGTCACCCGAGGAGAGACCCATGGCCCGCGATGTCGTCAAAGAACTTCTCGAGCAGGTGACGTGGCACTGGGAGAACCAGGCCCGGCCGCGACTCGAGGGGCTGACCGATGAGGAGTACCGCTGGCTGCCGACCGGCGAGGGCTGGACCGTGCGCCGCCGTGACGCCGAGGTGCCCGAGTCGGTGAACCTGCAAGCGGGGACGGGGGAGTGGCTGCTCGATTACGGACACCCCGAGCCCACGCCCGCGCCGATCACCTCGATCGCGTGGCGCATCGCGCACCTCGTCATCGCCTGCTTCGGCCCCCGGACGCACAGCCACTTCGGCGGACCGCGCGTGCACTGGGAGGACTGGGACTTCCCCGGGACTGCCGCAGGTGGCCTCGAGCAGCTGGACGAGGCATACCGGAACTGGGTCGCCGGTGTGCAGGACCTGAGCGAGGACGCCCTGTGGGCGCCGGTCGGTGCCGCCGAAGGGCCCTGGGCCGAGTCGCCGATGATCTCCCTCGTGCTGCACATCCACCGTGAGGCGATCCACCACCTCGCCGAGATCGCCCTGCTCCGCGACCTGTGGGCCCACCGGGAGGCCGCGGACTGAGCCGCCCTCAGGTCACGATCAGGCCGCGCCGGGGATCGGGCCGAGCCACGGCTCGAGGCCGTCCTCCTCGACCTGCCAGCGAATGCCGCGGTGCACCCGGTCGTCGTCGCGCACGAGGCTGTCGAGGAATGCCGAGCGGATCGTCTCGCGGTCGTCTCCGCTGCCGAACAGTCCGGTGACGACGATCCGGCTGTGCCGCGGACGGCCCGCCCAGGTCTCGGTCACGCCGACCGAGACCTGTCCGCCGGCACCCTGCCAGGCGACGACGTCGTCCGGGCGGGTCGGCATCCAGAAGAACCCGCGGGTGCGGTGCGGACCGGTCCCGAGGTCCTCGAGTCGGTCGAGGAACCGGCTCGGGTCGAGCGGGTCGGTCGTCATCAGGTCCAGCCGCCACACGTGCTCGCCGTCGAGGTCCCCCATGGTGGCGGTGAAGACGTCGTCGACCCACTCCTCACTCGTGTCGTGATGGTGCAACCCCGTGATGAGGTCCGCGTGCCGCAACCCCGGCCATCCGGAGACGACGAGCGCCCCGGGGCGGGCCAGGGTCCGCACGAGCGCCTCACCGGCGGCGGCGTCGACGGCCGGCGAGCCGGCGCCCCCTGCATCGCTGGCCGCAGGCGCCGACTCGTCGTCGAACAACGCGACGACGTCGGCGTACTCGACGAGTCTGGCGGCGACCTCGGCGACCCCGCGCCGGTCGGTGCGGCTCGTGTGCAGGTCCCGCTCGACGAGCAGGTCGTCGGTGACGAGCAGGTCGGGCAGGCTCGCGCGCTCACCCGCCATGACGACCCCGGCGACACGCAGGTCGCTCGCGAGGTCCGCATCCGCGGTGATCATCCGGCACAACTGGGAGGCCTCCATCCCGACCGGAAGGTGGGCGACGATCGAGTCCCAGCGGTCCAGGGCGGCCAGGCGTTCGAGGGTGGGGATGATGTCCTCGCGCAGCGCGCAACTGGCGCAGAGGTGCTCCACCTCGGTCGTCTCCTGCTCGAGGACGCCGGTCGCGTCACTGACGACGCGGGTCAACGTGCCGGCCGCAACATCCAGACGGTGCCGCACGACGACCGCCCTGGGCAGATCCCACTGCAGGCCGACGGTCGCCGCCTCCATCGGCAGCGTCTCGACTCCGGTGATGCAGTGGACAGGAAGGGCCATCGGGTGCTCCTTTGGGGGATGGTGGCTAGATGAGAACGATTATCATATAGCCCGGAGTTGCAGCGCGGTCAACGAGGTGCCCGGCGCGCGCGAGTGGCGACGAAGGCCGCGGCCCCGGTCGTGATCGGCACCGCGGCGATCAGCCCGATCGTCCCGACGGCGCTGCGGACGAGTTCGGTGGCGATGAGTTGATCGGTGAGGAGCTCGGTGACGGGGGCGTCGAGGGCGACGATGAGCACGAGAAGCGGGAGTGAGGCACCGGCGTAGGCCAGCACGATCGTGTTGATGACCGAGGCGATGTGCGAACGGCCCACGCGGGTCGCCGCACGGTAGAGCTGGCCCGCACCGTAGTCGGGATTGGCGATCGCGAGTTCCTGGACGGTGGCCGCCTGGGTGACGGTGACGTCGTCGAGGACGCCGAGTGCACCGATGAGGATGCCGGCCAGGAGCAGGCCTCGCAGGTCGATGCCCTGGAACTGGCCGAGGAGGAACGAACTGTCGTCGAGCGCGCCCGTCAGGCGCATCGCGTGCACGGACAGGACGGCGAGGAGTCCGGTGAGCACGAGGCTGACGAGAGTGCCGACAACGGCTACGGTCGTCGTCCGGCCGAGACCGTGGGTGAGGTAGAGGACGGAGAGCACGATCGCCGCGGATCCGACGATCGCGACCGCCAGCGGCGGTTTGCCGTCGAGGATCGCGGGGATGACGAAACCGAGGATGATCGCGAAGTTCAGCCCCAGCCCGAGCAGGGCGAAGACCCCGCGCCACCGGCCGAAGGCGAGGACGGCGAGGACGAACGCGACGAGGAGCATCCACAGCTGGGTCCCCCGCGTGTGGTCGGTGATGTAGAACTGGGCCTCCGGGGGGTTCTGTGCCACGTATCCCATGGCGACCCGGTCACCGACTTCGAACGTCGGGGCGCCGATCCCCTCCGGGAGGGCGACGGTGACGATGCTCCCGCTCGACTCCCCGGACGTCAGGCGGACGCGGGCGCTCCCGCACATCTCCACTGCCTCCCCGTCGGTGTCGAACTCATCTGTGGCGAACTCATCGGTGAACGGGCCCGCGCACGGTTGTTGTTCGATCACCTCCACGACACCGGTGGCCTGGATCGCCGACGGGGTGCCCAACCGTCGTGGTGGGTCGTCGGGTCACAACGCGGCGATCGCGAGCGCGACGAGCAGCAGCAGGGCCGCGACGACCGCCAGGACTGCTCGAGGGGTGCGTTCCTCGACCGCAGGTCCATGGGTATGCCGTCCGGCCACGTCGTGATTCCTCCCCTGGTGGTGGGTCCCCAGCCTCTCAGATCCAGGGCTTTCCCCGCGTGACCACCCAGCGGCGATCCGCCCGTCCCGCGTCGACGTCGGCGATCCACCGCTCCGGTTCCCCGTCCCGGAATCTCCCGCTGGCCGCCCACCCGTCCAGAGTCGTCGTCACCGTGCGTCCGCGCCGGTCGGCGATGTGCAGCACGCCGCCGTCGATGAGGTGCAGGAAGGTGTCGTCGATCTCGCGCAGCAACGGCGCCGAGCCGTCGTCGCAGGCGTCACAGCCGCAGACCGGCAACTGGGTGATGGTGGCCCCACTGCCGGTCGCGACGATCTGCACCCCGCTGTCGTCGACCCCGTCGAACCCGGTGAAGCGCACCTGCACCGGGAGGGTGTCGGGAGCGTGCGGGGTGATGGTGAGGGTGCCGTCCGTGTCGGACACCTCGGCGATGCCCCGCTCAGCAAGTGCCGCGGTCCACGCGCGCGCCCGGGCCGCGATGATGCGGTACTTGCCGGGGTCCAGGCAGCGGGAGTACTCCTCCTCGAGCGGAGCCCGCTCCGGGTGCGGAGCCGGCCACGTGGCCAGCGCCGGGTCACGGTCGGCGAAGTGCTCCTCGACCGTCGGCAGGAGGACATGCCCGCGGTGGCTGCGCACGTCGGGGCTGGTCGAGACGTACAGTCCGTCGAGGTCCTGCCAGGAGCCCGCCCCGTGTGCCAGGCCGAAGCCGACCGCGGTCACCCCGTGGTGTTCCGGCGACGTAGCCAGGGTGATCGTCACCTCCCCGTCGGCGAAGGTCAGCCACGGGACATCGCCCGGCTGCTCGGGGAAGCCGACGGTCCGCAGCAGCGTCGCCAGGCGGGTCGGATCCGGCACCTCGATGCCGATCGCCTCGACGACCGGACCGTCGTCCGGTCCGGGTGGCATCGGCGTGATCCATTCGATGAGGAACGGCAACTCCGGGTCGAAGGCCACTGGACCGACCTGGCACATCCGCCACCGCAGCGTCGCCCCGTCCACGGTGGCCCGGCTGCCGTCGGTAACCTCCCGCGGCGTGAAGCCGGCGTCGATCAGAGCTGCCCGGGCTGCCGCGATGTCGTCGACGGCGACGGCGAATCCGAGCGGTCCGGTGCTCCCGCGGACCCGGTCCGCCCAGTCCGAGCGGGCGTCGGGCTCGGTGCTGATCAGTTCGACGTACCCCGTCCGCGGGCCGCGGATCAGGGCGTTGACCGTCCCGCCCGGGTGTCGCCCGCCGCGGTGGGGGCGCAGTCCGGCAGCGGCCCAGCGGGCCGCTGCCGCATCCAGGTCCGCGACCGAGACGACGAGGTGGTCGAAGCGTGCAGCCATGGTCGGCAACGCTAACGAAACGCGTCGTGCGGCACCACGAGAATCCGTAGATGCGGAGTGAAAAGCAGTGTTTCTCCGCTGCTGCGGAAGTCTCTTGTCAGGTGACGCAGATCACGCGAGGATCGCGATACCGACCATCAACTGCAGCGTGGCAGGAGCACCCATGACGAAGATCTCTGTCAGAGTCGACGGAGTCCAGTACTCCGATGACGTCGAGCCCAGGACCCTGCTGGTCCACTACCTGCGTGAGACGCTCGGCAAGGTCGGCACCGTCGTCGGATGCGACACGAGCAACTGCGGGGCCTGCACGGTCCACCTCGACGGACGCAGCGTCAAGAGTTGCAACGTCCTCGCCGTCCAGGCCGACGGTCACGAGGTGACGACGATCGAGGGGCTCGCGACCAACGGGGAACTGCACCCGATGCAGCAGGCCTTCCATGACTGCCACGCCCTGCAGTGCGGCTACTGCACCCCGGGGATGATCATGCAGGCCATCGACGTCGTCACCGAGAACCCGAACGCCTCCGAGGCCGAGATCCGCGAGGGCCTGGAAGGCAACCTGTGCCGCTGCACCGGCTACCACAACATTGTCAAGGCGGTCCAGCAGGGTGCCGCCGCAGCGAAGGGAGCGCAGTCATGAGCGTCAACCCCGAGGCCGTCGCGGAGATCATCGACGAGACGACCGACGTCGACTCCAGTGACGAGGTCGACGGCCGCGAGATCGGTCGGGCCCGCACCCGCAAGGAGGACCAGCGTCTCATCACCGGCCGGACCCGCTACACCGACAACATCACCCTGCCCGGCATGGTCCACCTCGCGATGGTCCGCAGTCCGTATGCGCACGCCAACGTGACCTCGATCGACACCGCTGCAGCCAAGGACGCCCCGAACGTGCTCGGCGTCTGGACGGCCGAGGACTTCCCCGAGGGGCTGGGGGTATGCGCCAATGCCTGGCCGATCTCCCCGGACCAGGTCACCCCGGACCATCTGCCGCTCGTGGCCAAGCATGTCGCCTGCGCCGGTGAGATCGTCGCGGTCGTGGCGGCCCGCACCGCCGCCGAGGCCCGCGATGCCGCCGAACTCGTCGATGTCGACTACGAGGAACTCCCCGCGGTGTTCGACGCCAAGGAGGCCCTCAAGGACGAGGTGCTCGCCCACCCCGACAAGGGGACGAACAAGTCCGCCTTCTGGCAGCTCGACTCCAAGGCCCAGGGCTCGGGGGGTGACGTCGAGGAGGCCATCGCGACTGCCCGTGAGAGCGGGATCCTCATCGAGCGGGAGTATCGCCAGCAGCGCCTCATCCCGGCCTTCATGGAGCCCCGTTCGACGGTCGTCGACCCGACCGGTGAGCAGGTCACGATGTGGTCGGCGACCCAGATCCCGCACATCCTGAAGTTCCTCATCGCCGCGACGACCGGGATGCCGGAGCACAAGGTCCGGGTCATCGCACCCGATGTCGGGGGAGGCTTCGGCGGCAAACTCCAGACCACCCCGGAGGAGTTCATCACCCTGGCCGTGGCCCGCCGGCTCGGCAAACCGGCGAAGTACACCGAGACCCGGTCCGAGTCGCTCATCTCCGCGCACCACGGCCGGGATCAGTACCAGAAGCTCACCCTGGCGGCGACCAAGGACGGGACCGTCACCGGTCTGAAGGTCGAGCTCATCGCCAACCTCGGTGCCTACGTCGCCGTCGTCGGTGGTGGCGTCCCGGTCCTCGGGGCGTGGATGTTCAACTCGATCTACAAGTTCCCGGCCTACCAGTTCAACTGCCAGACCGTGCTGACGAACCTGCCGTGGGTCGACGCCTACCGCGGCGCCGGTCGCCCCGAGGCGACCTTCGCGATCGAGCGGATCATGGACGAACTCGCCGTCGAGGTCGGCGTCGACCCGCTCCAGATCCGGGAGCAGAACTGGATCAAGCACGAGGAGTTCCCGTTCACCACGGTCGCCGGGATGACCTACGACTCGGGCAACTACGAGGCGGCGACGGCGCGGGCCAAGGAGCTCTTCGACTACGACGCGCTGCGCGCCGAGCAGCAGCAGCGGCGCGAGTCCGGCGACCCGGTCCAACTCGGGATCGGTGTCTCGACGTTCACGGAGATGTGCGGGCTCGCCCCGTCGCGCATCCTCGGCTCGCTCAGCTACGGCGCCGGCGGGTGGGAGCACGCGAGCATCCGGATGCTGCCCACCGGCAAGGTCGAGGTGATCACGGGCATCAGCCCGCACGGCCAGGGCCACGAGACCGGCTTCAGCCAGATCGTCGCCGACCGGCTCGGAGTCCCGTTCGAGGATGTCGAGATCCTGCACGGCGACACCCAGGTCGCCCACAAGGGTCTGGACACGTATGGCTCCCGCAGCCTCGTCGTCGGTGGCGAGGCCGTGGTCCGGGCCGCGGACAAGGTCATCGAGAAAGCCCGCGCATTCGCCGCCCACCTGCTCGAGGCCGACCCGGACGACCTGGAGTTCGAGGCAGGCCGGTTCTCGGTCAAGGGCACCGACAAGGGCATCGGGATCACCGAGGTCGCGCTCGCGACATTCGCCTCGCACAACTACCCCGAGGATCTCGAACCCGGCATCGACGCCGATGCGACCTACGACCCGGTGAACTTCTCCTTCCCGCACGGGACGCACCTGTGCGCGGTCGAGGTCGACACCGAGACCGGCGCGGTGACGATGCGCAAGTACGCCTGCGTCGACGATGTCGGCGTCATCATCAACCCGCTCCTCGTCGAGGGGCAGGTCCACGGCGGACTCGTCCAGGGGATCAGCCAAGCGCTGTGGGAGGAGGCGGTCTTCGACGACTTCGGCACCCTCGTGACCGGGTCGTTCGTCGACTACACCCTGCCGA
This sequence comes from Intrasporangiaceae bacterium, assembly GCA_012838445.1. GTDB lineage: Bacteria > Actinomycetota > Actinomycetes > Actinomycetales > Dermatophilaceae > F2B08. The sequence goes on from DUPF01000107.1 coordinate 9,582, forward strand.
CGGCCGCGGACACGATCAGCTTCGTCACCGACACCACGGTCAGCCCGAGCACGACGAACTCGCTCGGCACCAAGGGTGTCGGCGAGGCGGGCACGATCGCGAGCACCCCGGCGGTCGTCAACGCCATCGTCGACGCGGTCCGCCACCTCGGCATCAACGACATCCGGATGCCGTGCACACCCGAGCGGGTCTGGACGGCGATCCGCACGGCCGGATCCGATTCCGGCCGGACCGAGGACACCGCGCAGGAGCACTTCGCCGCCGGTGCGCCGAACCAGGACCAGATGGGGACAGGAGAGCAGGCATGATCCCGGCAGCATTCGAGTATGTGGCCCCCACCTCGGTCGAGGAGGCCCTGGCCGCGTTGACGGCGGCCGGTGACGACGCCAAGGTCCTCGGCGGCGGGCAGTCGCTGCTGCCGGTGCTGCGGATGCGACTCAACGCCCCCGAACAGATCATCGACCTGACCAGGATCGAGTCGCTGCGGGGCATCAGCGAGGACGGGGATCATCTCGTCATCGGTGCCATGACGACCCACCACGACGTCGCGACGAGCGACCTGGTGCGTGAGCATGCCGCGGTCCTCGCCGAGGCGGCCCAGTCGGTCGCCGATCCGCAGATCCGGCACCGTGGCACCCTCGGCGGGGCCCTCGTGCACGCCGACCCCGCCGGGGACCTCGGTGCGCCCGTCCTCGCTCTCGACGCCGAACTCGTCGTCGTCGGACCCGGAGGTGAGCGACGCATACCCGCTGCCGAGTTCTTCACCGACCTGTTCGAGACCGCTGTCGGCGAGGACGAGTTGCTCACCGCGATCCGCATCCCCAAGCACACCGGGTGGGGCGGTGCCTATGAGAAGTTCGTCCGCGTCTCCCACCAGTGGTCGATCGTCGCCGTGGCTGCCGTCGCCCGCGGGCAGGAGGTCAAGGTTGGGTTGACGAACATGGGCTCGACCCCGTTGCGGGCCACCGGGGTCGAGGAGGCGCTGGCCTCCGGTGCCTCCGTCGCCGACGCCGCGGGCCGGGCCGCCGAGGGCGCCAACCCGCCGAGCGATCTCAACGGCAGCAGCGAGTACCGGGCCCACCTGGCCACCGTCCTGACCCGTCGCGCCGTGGAGCGCGCACTGGCAGGCTGACGCCATGGAACTGACGCACAACTTCGTCGTGCCCGCGGACATGGAGAGCACCTGGGCGACCTTCCTCGACCTGGAACGGGTCGGCGGCTGCTTCCCCGGGGCCACCGTCACCGAGGCCAGTGGCGACTCCTTCGCCGGGACCGTCAAGGTCAAACTCGGGCCGATCGCTCTGCAGTATCTCGGCTCGGGAGCGTTCCTCGAGAAGGACGAGGTGGCCAAACGGGCCGTCATCGAGGCCAAGGGCAAGGACAAGCGCGGCAACGGCACGGCCGGGGCGACGGTCATCATGCAACTCGCCCCGTCCGGGGAGGGCACCCGCGTCGACGTCACGACGGAGTTGGCGATCACCGGCAAACCGGCCCAGTTCGGCCGGGGCGTCATGCAGGACGTCTCGGACAAACTGCTCCAACAGTTCATCGCCTGCATCGAGGGCCAGTTCGCCGACGTGGCACCGGCCCCCGAGATGGACGCCGCCCCGACTGAGACCGTCCCCACTGAGACCGTCCCTGCCGAACCCAGCCCGGTCGCACCCGGACCGGCCGACGCCGCCCCTGCCGAGCCGAC
>DUPF01000108.1 GCA_012838445.1 Intrasporangiaceae bacterium
CGCCGGAGCTGACGACAAAGGTGAGGTTGGACTTGCCGCCGGCGATGAGGTCGGCGGAGAAGTCGGTCCACGCGTCGTCGCCCGTGGCCTCGGCGATCCGCGGGCCCACGACGTCGGGGCGGAGGAGGCTCGCCACGTCGAGTGAGCTCTCGGCGCGGCCGGTCTGTGCCTCGGTCATCGCGAACTCCTCGGGGTCTCGTCGTGGTGGCCGACCTCGTGGAGGTTGGCGGCCCTGGTCTCCTTCATGATCAGTGTGGCGACGATCGTGCACACGCACAGGCCGATGATGTAACCGTTGACGAGCCAGCCGAGGTCGCGCTCGATGAGCATCGCGTTGAGGTACGGGGCGCTTCCGCCGAACACCGCGACGGACAACGAGTAGGCGAACCCGATGCCGGCGGTGCGCATCCGCGTGGGGAAGGCCTCGGACATCATCGCCGAGAGGATCGATCCGGCCGCGGCGACGAAGATCATGGCGACAAGCGACGCCAAGAACAGCGTCCAGAACCGGTCGTCGATGAGCGCCTTGAGCGGAATCGTCGTGGCGATGGTGCCGATCGCGAAGATGAACACCACCGGCCGGCGACCGATACGGTCCGACAGCAGCCCCCACAGCGGCAGGGTGAGCAGCGCGAGGAACTGGCTGGCGGTGATCGCCCAGAAGGCGGTGTTGGAGTCCATGCCCCTCTGCGTGATGGCGAAGGTCGAAGCGTACGAGCTCCACGTGTAGTGGGCCACAGTGATCCCCGAGACCATCATCACCACGAGCGCGATCGCCTTGGTGAGCTGGGCCGGCGTGAACCCGCGCCCACGGCGAACCGCCGTGCCCTCCGCCTCGCCGGTGGTCTCGACGATGTCGTCGAACACCTGCGACTCCTCCATGCCCCGGCGCAGGTAGAGGATGAAGAGCGCGAACACGGCACCGAGGAGGAACGGGATACGCCAACCCCACTCACCCACGGCGGTCTCGGACATCACCGCCGTGATGCCGCCGCCGATGGCGTACGCGGTCACCGTGCCGCCCATGATGGCGACAAAGACGAGGCTTCCCCACATGCCGCGGCGGTGCGGCGGCGCGATCTCGGCGACGTAGCTGTTGGCGGTCGCGGACTCACCGCCGTGGGCGAAGCCCTGTGTCATCCGCGCGAGCAACAGGAGCGCGGAGGCCGCGATCCCGATCGACTCATAGGTGGGAAGGAGGCCGATCGCGAGGCTCGCCGAGGCCATCATGAGCATCGTCACGATGAGCACGAACTTGCGCCCCTTGACGTCCGCGACCCGCCCGAAGACGATTCCGCCGAGCGGACGCATGAGGAAGCCCACCGCGAACACGGCGAAGGTGGCCAGGAGCGCGGAGACCGGGTCGCTGTTGTCGAACATCGCGGCGGCGATAAACGGGGCGAACACCGCATACGCGGTCCACTCGTACCACTCGAAGAGCTGCCCGGTGGTGCTCGCGATGAGCGACTTGCGCGCGGCCTTGGTCCCGCGGAGTTGCTGATCGGCACCTGGAGTGTGGCCCGGGAGGACTGCGGCTCCGGAGCCGTCGTAGTAGTTCGTCACAGTGCTTCCTTGTCTCGGTTCTGATCTCGGAGTTCGCGACGCCGGATCTTTCCGGTCTGGGTCTTGGGGAGTTCGGGAATGACGTGGACTTCCGAGGGACGCTTGTACGCCGCCAGGCGTTCGCCGGCGAAGGCCACCAGCTCGTCCTCGGTGACGGCCTGTCCGGCCTTGAGGGAGACGAACGCGACGACCTTCTCACCCCGGTACTCGTCGGGAAGGCCCACGACAGCCACCTCGAATACGGCGTCGTGTTCGTAGAGGGCGTCCTCGACCTCTCGAGGCCACACCTTGTAGCCGGAGGCGTTGATCTGGTCCTTGAGACGGTCCACCAGGTACACCCAGCCGGCCTCGTCCATCACCGCGACGTCCCCGGTGTGGAGCCGACCTCGCGGCATCGTCGCCTCCGTGGCTGCCTCGTTGCGCCAGTAACCGGAGACCATCTGCGGGCCACTGAGCACGAGTTCGCCCTGTTCCCCGGGTGCGACGGGTACGTCGTCCGCCCCCACGACCTCGGCGTCGACACCCGGTAGCGGGACCCCGATGGACAACGTTCCGCTCTGCTCATCGACCGGCGCGCGCACTCCCGGGGGCACGGCGATCACGCCCGAGGTGGTCTCTGTCATCCCGTAACCGTTGTGGATGTAGTGGCCGAACCGTTCCTGGAACCGGTCAACGGTCGATGGCGGGATCGGCGCACCACCGCTGTAGAGGATCTTGACGGAGGCGAAGTGTTCCGGGCCGGCGTGGTCCAGCTTCATGAGGGCGTTGTACGCGGTGATCGAGCCGATCGTATACGTCACCCGGTGTTCGAGGAACGCATCCAGCACGACCTCCGGGCGGAACCGTCCCGCAAAGACGAGGGTGGTGTCGCAGATGAGGCCGAGCGTGGCATTGATGACGGCGCCCGTGATGTGAAACAGCGGCGCGATCGCCAGCACGACATCGCCCGGCTCGATACCCACGAAGTCCGCGAAACTGCGTGCGACGGCCACCACGTTGCCGTGGGAGTTCATCGCCCCCTTCGGCGGGCCCGTGGTCCCCGAGGTGTAGGTGAGCAGTGCCAGATCGTCGGAAGAAACCTCTGCAGGAGCAGGGGTTCGTCCCGCGTAGCGCTGGAGGAGGTCGACGAGGTCCCCGTCCGCCGAGGGCTCCGCGTGCGCACCGTCGCCGAACACGCGCGGGTCGTCGCGGCCCTGGAGGTCGCGCTCACTCGTACTGAGGATCCACTCGACCGACGTGCCCGCGACGCTGTCCCGGATAGCAGCGACGTCACGGTCGGTGACGAGCAGCGCCACCGCTCCGGAGTCCTCGACCGGTTGACGGAGCTCCCGGCCGAAGTACATCGGGTTGAGGACGACTGCCGTGGCACCGATCTTCCACAGCGCCAGCAGCGCGAGCGCGTACTGCGGGATGTTCTGGAGGTGGATCCCCACCCGGTCCCCCGGGCCGAGCCCGCGATCCTGGAACGCGGCGCCGAGCGCGTCCGACATCTCGTCGACCTCGCCGGCGGAGTAGCGCGCATCGAAGTAGGTGATCGCCACATGGTCCGGACCGGCGGCGACACGGTCACGCCACGCCTCCCCCAGGGAGGTCGCGTTCTCCACGGACCCCTCGTCGATCCCGGCCCGGTACAACTCCCGCCACCGCCGTGGGCTCACTCGCCCCATCTCGTCCCTCCGGTCTGCCGACTCCGACCGAGCGATCGCTCGGTGTGCACTAGTGTGGCTGGCATCACAGCGACTGTCAACCGAGGGTGCGGACTAGTGTTCCCCCCGACTGCCCCTCTAGGAGAATCCCGATGAGTAACGACTGGCGGGACTTCGGTCCGGATCCGCTGTCCCCTCCGCTTCGCGCCGCCCTGGGCGTATTCGTCCGCCACGGGTACCACGGGGCGTCGATCAGGACCATCGCCGAGGCGGCCGGCCTCTCGGTACCCGGCCTGTACCACCATCACAGGTCGAAGCAGGCCATCCTGGCCGCCGTCGTAGACGCCGCGATGCAGGAGATGCTGGACCACACCCGCGCCGCCGACGCTGCCGCAGAGGGAGACTCACCGGTGGGTAGGTTCGAGAACATCGTCGAAGCGCTCGCCCGCTTCCACATGGCGCGCCGAGACCATGCGTTCGTGGCCTCCACCGAGATGCGGAGCATGGAACCCGCAACCCGGGCGCACCATGTGCGTCAGCGGGACGAGCAGCAGAGGATGATCGAGGACGCGATTCGGGCGGCCGTGGCCACCGGGGACTTCTCGTGCCCCCACCCCGAGGACGCGGCTCGCGCGGTCTCGTCCCTGTGCGTGTCGATCGCGTCCTGGTATCGACCCGGTGGGCCGCTCAGCCCCGACGAGATCGTCGAGCGCCACCTCGTCTTTGCCCGCGGGATCGCGGGGGCGACGACCGCCTGACGGCATCGGACCCCGCCCGCGAGGACTCCGCCCGCGAGGACTGCGCCCGCGACGGCTGCGCGGGGCC
>DUPF01000109.1 GCA_012838445.1 Intrasporangiaceae bacterium
CGGCAGCGTCATCGGCGGTCAACTCGTCGGGCGCATCGACCCCGAACGGCTGCGCAAGGGGTTCGGCATCTTCGTCCTCGCGATGGCCGTCTTCGTGCTGGCCCAGACCGGGTTGTCCGGCTGAGCAGCGGCCCCGTGGGGCCACTTCGCAACGGAAACGTGAACTTCGCAAGGGAAACGTTCCGTTGCCATGTTGGCGTTTCCCGCCATTGGCGAAAAACGCACGGGGCTCGCGGGCGAGGGAAACGGGTTGGAGGGGGTGCGCCGCGGCTCGGTATCCTTGCCGGGTTCCCCTTCGGTGCCGTGCGGCGCTCACCCGAGCACCGCATACCGGCCGCTCACCTGAACCAGGAGACCATCAGCCGTGACCATGCGCATGTCGTCGCTCTTCCTTCGCACCCTGCGTGAGGATCCGGTCGACGCAGAGGTGCCGAGCCACAAACTCCTCGTGCGGGCGGGCTACATCCGCCGGGTCAGCCCGGGGATCTACACGTGGCTGCCGCTCGGTCTGAAGGTCTACCGCCGCGTCGAGGCGATCGTGCGCGAGGAGATGGACAAGATCTCCCAGGAGCTGCTCTTCCCGGCGCTGCTGCCGAAGGAGCCCTACGAGGCGACGAACCGCTGGACCGAGTACGGCGACAACATCTTCCGGCTCCAGGACCGCAAGGGCGCCGACCACCTCCTCGGACCGACCCACGAGGAGCTGTTCACGCTCACGGTCAAGGACCTGTTCAGCTCCTACAAGGACCTGCCGCTGTCGATCTACCAGATCCAGACCAAGTACCGTGACGAGGCCCGTCCGCGCGCCGGGCTGCTCCGCGGCCGGGAGTTCGTCATGAAGGACTCCTACTCGTTCGACATCGACGAGACCGGGCTCGACAAGAGCTACGACATGCACCGCGACGCCTACATCAAGATCTTCGACCGGCTCGGGTTCCACTACGTCATCGTCGAGGCGATGGCCGGGGCGATGGGCGGGTCGAAGAGCGAGGAGTTCCTCGCGACCGCCGAGAACGGCGAGGACACCTACGTGCGCTGCCCGGACTGCGGCTACGCGGCCAACGTCGAGGCGGTCCGGGTCTCGACGCCGGAGGCCGTCTCCGTCGACGACCTCCCGGCGGCGCACGTCGAGGACACCCCCGACACCCCGACGATCGAGACACTCGTCGACTTCGCGAACGCCCACCACCCGCGCAGTGACGGTCGGGCGTGGACGGCGGCGGACACGCTCAAGAACGTCATGGTCAAGCTCACCCACCCGGACGGCACCGTCGAACCGCTCGCCATCGGGGTTCCCGGGGACCGGGAGGTCGACGAGAAGCGGCTCGGCGCCCAGCTCGAACCGGCGACGTTCACCCCCTTCGAGGAGGCCGACTTCGAGCGGTATGCGGTGCTCGCCAAGGGTTATATCGGCCCGGGGGTCCTCGGCTCGGAGAACGCCAGCGGCATCCGTTATCTGCTCGACCCCCGCGTCGTGGCCGGCACCTCGTGGATCACCGGGGCCGACGAGACCGGCAGGCACGTCTTCGACCTCGTCGCCGGCCGCGACTTCGTCGGCGACGGGACGATCGAGGCCGCCGACGTGCGCGCCGGCGACCCGTGCCCGTCGTGCCAGGCGCCGCTGGAGACCGCCCGCGGGATCGAGATGGGGCACATCTTCCAGTTGGGCCGCAAGTACGCCGAGGCGCTGGACCTGCAGGTCCTCGACCAGAACGGCAAGCTCCGCACCGTCATCATGGGCTCCTACGGGATCGGGGTCTCCAGGGCGGTGGCCTGCATCGCCGAGGGCAACCACGACGAGTTCGGTCTGGTCTGGCCGCGGGCGATCACCCCGGCGGATGTGCACATCGTCGCCACCGGCAAGGACGACGCCGTCTTCACCTACGCCGAGGAGCTGACCCGTGAGCTCGAGGCCCACGGGGTCGAGGTGCTCCTCGACGACCGCCGGAGCGTCAGCCCGGGCGTGAAGTTCAAGGACTCCGAACTCATCGGGGTCCCGACGATCGTCGTCGTCGGCCGCGGCCTGGCCGACGGACAGATCGAGATCAAGGACCGACGCAGCGGCGAGCGCCGCAGCGTCCCCACGACCGAGGCGCTCACCGAGATCCGAGCCGAGATCGGCCAGGAGTGACCAGGTCCCTCGATGGGTGAGGTCGACCTCACCCTGCTGGCCCTGATGGCCCTGGCCGGCTTCGCGGCCGGTTGGATCGACGCGGTCGTCGGCGGCGGCGGCCTGATCCAGTTGCCGGCGCTCGTCCTCGGATTCCCGGGGGCGACGCCGGCGCAACTGCTCGCGACGAACAAGATCTCCTCGGTCTTCGGCACCGCGACCAGTTCGATCACGTACATCCGTCGGATCCGTCCGGATCTGCGCACCGCCGTGCCGATGGCCCTGATCGCGTTCCTCGGCGCGGTCGGCGGAGCCCTCATCGGGGTGCACATCCCCAAGGAGGCGTTCAACCCGATCATCCTCGTCATGCTCGTCGTCGTCGGTGCCTACACCGTCTTTCGCCCCTCTCTTGGATCGGTGACGGCGTTGCGCTTCACGGGAGTGCGGCATACCGCCACGGCGATGCTCGTCGGGTTCGTCATCGGGGTCTACGACGGGGCGCTCGGACCGGGCACCGGCTCCTTCCTCGTCTTCGCGCTCGTCGGGCTGCTCGGGTATGCCTTCCTCCAGGCGAGCGCCAAGGCCAAGATCACGAACTTCGCGACCAACCTCGGTGCCCTGGCGGTGTTCATCCCCGGCGGGCACGTCATGTGGCGGGTCGGCCTGGTCATGGCAGTGGCCAACATCGCCGGTGGGTATGCGGGGGCCCGGACCGCGGTCGCCCGCGGCAGCACCTTCGTGCGGGTCGTGTTCATCCTCGTGCTCGTCGCGTTCATCGTCCGGATCGGCGGTGACGTCGCCGGCCTCTGGTGACGCTCCGCGCGGGCCCCACGGACCGGCGACGCCCGGCCGCGCGCCTGACGAAAAGACCCGGTGAACAATAGGCGAACGTCGGGTGAACAATGCACTAGCGTCGGACGGGACGTCGCCGTTCGGTGGGAGCGATGCCGGCATCCCGATGGTGAGGGAGGTTGACGCGTGAAGCGACTCGTGCGCCGCAGCACCCTGCCGATCGTCCTGCTCCTCCTCGTCGCCGCCTTCTGGGCGAGCAGCGACTTCCAGGAGATCGCCGCCGGCGTGGCGATCTTCCTCTTCGGGATGATCATGCTCGAGGAAGGCTTCTCCCTCCTGAGCGGGGGTCTGCTCGAGCGAACCCTCGAACGCTCGACCCGGACCCTGCCGCGCTCCATCCTGTTCGGCTTCGTCACGACGACGGTGATGCAGTCCTCCGCACTCGTCTCCGTCGTGACGATCTCGTTCCTGTCCGCGGGGCTGCTCTCCCTCGTCGCCGGGGTCGGCATCGTCTTCGGCGCCAACATCGGCAGCACGACGGGGGCCTGGCTCGTCGCCGGGCTGGGACTGAAGGTCAACATCGCCTCCTTCGCCATGCCGATGCTGGCGCTGTCCATCGTCCTGGTGTTCCAGAAGCGCAAACCGGTCCGCGGTGGCGGCTATGTCCTCGGCGGCATCGGCTTCCTCTTCCTCGGCATCCACTACATGAAGACCGGCTTCGATGACTTCGCCGGCCAGTTCGACCTGACGAAGTTCGCGATCGGCGGGGTTGCCGGACTGCTCGTCTACACGCTCATCGGCGTGGTCGCGACCGCGGTGATGCAGTCCAGCCACGCCTCCCTCGTCCTGGTCATCACCGCTCTGGCGGCGGGGCAGATCACCTACGAGAACGCCCTCGCGCTGGCCATCGGGGCCAACATCGGATCGACGGTCACTGCCGTGATCGGCGCCACGACGGCCAACTACATGGGCCGGCGCCTCGCCGGTGCCCATGTCATCTTCAACAGCGCCATGGCCGTGGTCGCGCTCTCGTGCATCATCCCGCTCAAGGCTGCCGTCACGTGGATCAGCGACAACGTGGGTATCGCGCCGGACGACTATGCGCTCCGACTCGCGGTGTTCCATACCCTCATCAACACCATCGGGGTCCTCATGATGATCCCGGTCCTGCCGCTGCTGCTGCGCACCGTGGAGCGGTGGTTCCCCGCCGTCGAGCCCGAGATCAGCCAGCCCCGCTTCCTCTCCGGAGCGGTGTCGGCCATCCCGGCGACCCTGCAGGTCGCCGTCGCCAAGGAGGTCGAACACCTCTACTCCAACGCCCTGGACCTCATCGCCCGAGGCATCAACCTGCGCCGCGCCGAGCTGGCCGAGGCGGATGACCTCGCCCGCTATGTCGAGGGTGCCACCCAGACCCTCGATGTGGACTTCGATCGGGACTATGAGCTGCGGGTCAAGGGGCTGCACGGGGCGATCCTGGAGTTCGTGAGCCGCCGGACCGGAGGCGATCTGCCCAAGGACACCGCCGAGCGGCTCACCGAGTTGCGGATCGCGGCGGAGCGCATCGTGCGAGCGGTCAAGGAGGTCAAGCACATGCGTGCCAACACCTCCCTGTACACCGCCACCGACCACGGTGTGGCCACCGAGCTCTACAACGAACTGCGGATCAACCTGGCCCGCATCGTCATCGAACTCGATGGTCTGGCCGTGGCAGATCCGCGGCGCCGGAGCATCCTGTGGCTCGAGGACGAGCGCGACCGGATCCGTCACGAGAAGACCTTGATCCGTCCCCTCGTCGAGCAGTTGCTCCGCTCCGAGGACCTCGATGCCCTCACGGCGACGTCGTTCATCAACGACGCGAACTACGGGTTCCGGGCCATGAAGGAGATGCTCGAAGGTGCTCAGGCTTTGTACAGCGATCCGGACGAGTCGCTCGCCGATGTCGAGCGGTTGTTGTCCATGGATGACGATGACGTCGATGACGATCAGGACGCGGCTCGGAGCCGTTGACGTGAACGTTTGTCGAACTCCTGGGGCCGACCTCCGTGCCGGATCACAGCGGGCGCAGCGGACCTGCCACACTGGAATCACGTCATCGAAAAGTGCGGCGGCCGTCAGTCCGGCCGCGTGACAGTTGGCAGTGAGGAGGGAGGACGTCATGGGCCTGTCAGACGTGGCCGAGAAGCTCGCGAAGTATCGCACCCGCCTCGCCGCCGGTCAGACCGAACGGATCAAACCGGCGCACGTGGACAAGATCATCGACAAACTCTCCGACAAGCGGCAGCACCTGATCGAGGACCTCGCTCGACGCACGAGTGAGCAGGACCGGGCACTCCTGCAGCGACGGATCGCCAAACTCGATGAGCTCATCGAGCAGGCCCACTGGCTGCGCCGCGAGATCGAGCAGGACTGACGCAGCACCGGCCGGGGCCGGTGCTGCTGGCCGTCGTGCGGGTGGGAACCGCGTTCGTGCCGTCCGCGCGCTCGCGCGGCTCAGGGCGCCGGCTGCGGGACGACGCAGTACGTCCGCCCGGGTGTCGGATAGGACAGCGTGATCTCATCGGCGGCGCAGGCCTGCTCAGCACCCAGGTGGGCGGTGTTCACGCGGAAGAACCCGGCTCCGCGAGAATCGCAGGGGAACTCGCCATAGAGGGCGGTGAGGTTGCGGATGACGGTGTCGCTGGTGTCATCGCTGTTGGATGCGGCCCGGTAGCAGTGCCCCTCACGGAAGTTGGGGGCCAGGCACGCGTAGTTGGCGGGGGCGTCCGGATCGGTGTCGGCCGAGCCGGGATGGTCGGCCTGGTGCCACAGGATCTCCGGGGACGGGCACTCGGCATTCTCCCGGAGCCCCACATGCACGCCCACCACGTGATAGGTCAGGTCGGGACTCTCGCACTCGGAGGTCGTGAGCCGCTCGTTCGCGCCGACCCGCGTGACGCATTCACCCGGGGAGACGAATCCGATCTGGGCCACCCGCGGCTCGATGACCAGGGCCCACGCGGCGTATCCGACGACGAGCAGGGCGAGGACGAGCCACCAGGGCCGACGTCGGGCGGACGGGGTTCGGGTCGATCTGGACACTGTGCCTCACTAGGGTCGCGCGGCGCGAAGCGGTCGGCCGCCGGTCCGTCCCCTCCGTTGCATTCTTCGACCGAGGATCAGGCCAAGGCTAGGGATCGACACCGGCGGCGTCCATCGACCGAACAGCCGATCCGCCATCGAGCGGACCTAGTCCTCCAAGGCCTTGAACAGCGCGATGTGCAGCGAGGCGGACTCCGGCTCGTCGCGCTCCCAGAGGATCTGCAACCCGGTGTGCAGCAGGGTCCACAGCCGGGCCTCCTCGACATCGACCCCGGCCGCCTCCGCCGCGATCTGCAGCCGGTGCCGCACACTCCACCGCAGCGCCGATCCGGTGCCGAGTTCCTCGACCCGGTTGTGCAGCAGCGGCTGGAACTCGAAGCCTGGGTGTCCGGCGAACGGTTTGGGGTCGATCGCCAGCCATGGCTCCCGCTCCCCGGCGAGGACGTTCTCGAAGTGCAGGTCGGTATGCAGCACCCGCCTGACCGGTTCCGCCAACAGTTCCGCCGCGAGGGACCGGGTCCGGGTCGCGAAGCGGCGTGGGACCGCCGGGTCGTCGAGGCGGTCCAGGTGGGGGAGCAGGTAGTCCCTCAGGGGCGGGATCGTCGGCGGGGCAGGGATGTTGAGGCGACCCAACAGGGTGCCGATGATCTCGCACGCGGTGAAGGCGTCCTCGCTCATCAGGGTGCGGTGGTGGTCGAGCCGTTCGAGCAGCAGGGCGCCGCGTGCCGGGTCGGCGGCGAGGAGGCGCACCGCACCGCGTCCACCCCACAGGTGCAGGGCGGTGTGCTCGGCCGCCGACTGCTCGTGCGGCCAGCCGACCTTGAGGACGGCAGGGACCCCGTCCCGCTCGACCGGGAAGACCACGGCGGTCCAGCCGGTCATGGCCGGGCCGGTGACCCGCAACTCCCACTGGTCCAGACACGCATCGACGAGTGAGGGGACCTCCGCGGCCCACTGTGCCCCGGTGGGGCCGCCCTCGGCCGGCAGCCGTGACATCCACTCCAGCCACTGCGCCGGCAGGAGCGGACCGGGGAGCGGGTAGGGCGCCGGCATCGGATCGGCCGTCAGTTCGCCGACTGCAGCCCGGGGAACGCGGTGCCCGGCACACCCCAGGGGGCTGCGAGGTGGGCGGCGGTGCCGATCCAGGCGATGACGTCGCGGGCGGTATCGGCCTGGGACGAGCCGGTCACCGTGGTGAGCAGGCCGCCGTACCCGTCGATCAGGTTGCCGAGCACGTGGGTGGCGAGCCGGGCGGCGCTCTGCTCCGAGTTGACCGGGAACGGCAGGGCGTAGCCGATCGGCCGGCTCTGCACCCGGCCGGCCGCGCGGACGGTCTGCTCGTGCTCGAGCTGCTCGATGGCGGCGAGGGTGCCGATGGCGGCCTCCCGGGCCTCGTCCCGGGACTGGGCGGCGACGATCTGCATCCCGTAGACCGCTGCCCGGGTCAGGTCGACGAATGCCGACGCCAGATGGGGGAAGGACCAGGTGTGCTCCGGTTCGGCGACGAGCGCGGATACGGGGACCTCGCCGCCTGCCGCGCGCACGGCCGCCCACCGTTGGGCCAGGACGCTGACGACGAGCGGGAACAGACCCGCGCCGCACTCGCGCAACTCGTCGATCCGGCGCAGGGCCGCTGCGGGGTCGCCGGCCGTCGGGTCCGTCGGGGGAGTGGTGGTGGGTGAAGCCGTCGTGGGGGAGTCGGTCGCGGCGGCGGGTGTCCCGGTGCTTGCCGGCGCGGTGTCGGCGGCGTCGGTGGTCGGCGATCCGGTCGAGGCCGGGGACGAACCGGTCGAGGGTGGTGGCGACGTCTCGGGCGGCGACGTCACGGCGGCATCGATGGTCTCGATCGGGATCCCGGCCCGATAGAGCGCGCTGCGCAGCACCGTGACCTGCTCCGCATACACCTCCCGCGAGTACAGGGCTTCAGAAGGCTCCTCCTGCTCCGGCGTCTCCGCCGTCGCTGCCCCGTCCGTCCCTGCCCCGTCGGTCGCCGTCCCGTCGGTCGCTGTCCCCTCCCCAGTCGACTCCGGCGACGGCGCCGGTGCGGTCGCTTCGGTCCCAGTGCCCGCCGGCTCGGTCCCCGCAGTCTCAGCCCCAGTGCCCGCCGTCTCAGTCCCCACGGACTCGGGCCCCACCGGAGGAGCGCTCACGGGCGCGGTGGCCAGGTCCCGGCAGTCCCGCAGCAGCCACAGCAGGGCCGCCTCGGCCGGGATCGGCTCCCGGGGCGGGATGAACGGGATCGGTGGGGCGTCGTCCTCGAGCCGCACCCGGCACCCGGCCAGCACCCCGGCCACCGCCCCCAGACTCCCCGTGAGCAGCACCCGCCGGCCCGGCCGGACAGTCGCGGGAGCAGGATCGGGTGCGGATCGCATACCGGGAAACCTATACCGGCACCGGTGCCCGGTCCGGTATCGACCTGGGCGCACCGCCGGTCGACTGGCATAGAGTTGAGAGAACATCCGGGCCGGTTCGCACCGGCCCGGCAATACACGTCCACACCGACAACTGCAGAAGGGGCCCGACCCGTGAGCGCCGAAGACCGCATCCACACCCTCATCGAGCCTGTTCTCGCGCCCCTCGTCGTCGACGAGGTCAAGGTCACCCCCGCCGGGAAGCGTCGGGTCGTGCGGATCGCCGTGGACCGGGCCACCGACGAGGCCGCCGTCGTGGACACCGCGACCGCACCGATGTCGCTGGACGAGATCGCCGACGCCACCAAGGCGGTCGGCGCCGTCCTGGACAGCAGCGACCTGCTCGGTGAACAGCCCTACACGCTCGAGGTGACCTCCTCCGGGGTCGGGCGGCCGCTGACCCGGCCACGGCACTACCAGCGGGGCGTCGGCCGGCTCGTCCTCATCTCCCGCGAAGGTGTCCCCGACCTGACCGGCCGGATCAGCTCCGCCGGACCCGACAGCGTGACCCTGACCGTCCCCGCGACGAAGAAGACCCCCGAACGCACCGAGACCATCCCCTACACCGACATTGCCCGGGCGCGTATCGAGGTGGAGTTCTCCCGCCCCGACGCCGCCACCGACTGACCAGACATCACCGCCGAGGTGCGGTGTGAGACGAAGGAACAGCCATGGATATCGACCTGCAGGCCCTGCGAGCGCTCGAGCGTGAGCGGGACGTGTCGCTGGACGTCCTCATCCCGGCGATCGAGAACGCCGTCCTCCAGGCCTATCTGCGCACCGACGACCACTACCCGAACGCCCGCGCCGACCTGGACCGCAAGTCCGGCAAGGTCGTCATCTGGGCGCGCGAGGCATACGAGGTCCCCGAGGAGGTCCCCGCCGACCCCGAGGACGAGGACCAGACCCCACGGGTGCGGATGCGTCGCGAGCTCGGACCTGAGTTCGACCACACCCCAACCGGATTCGGGCGGATCGCTGCGTCGACCGCACGGCAGGTCATCGTCCAGCGGATGCGTGAACTCGAGGACGAGGCGATCCTCGGCGACTTCCGCGGCAAGGAGGGCGACATCGTCGCGGGCGTGATCCAGCAGAGCCCCGACCCGCGGCACGTGACCGTCGACTTCGGCAGCGTCGAGGGGATCCTCCCGCTCGCCGAGCAGGTGCCGGGGGAGGAGTACAAGCACGGCGACCGGCTGCGCTGCTACGTCGTCAGCGTCCGGCGCGGCCTGAAGGGGCCGCAGATCGCCCTGTCGCGCACCCACCCCAACCTCGTCAAGAAGCTCTTCGCCCTCGAGGTCCCCGAGATCGCCGACGGCACCGTCGAGATCGCGGCGCTCGCGCGCGAGGCGGGACACCGGACGAAGATCGCGGTCCACTCCACCGTCCCCGGCGTCAACGCCAAGGGTGCCTGCATCGGCCCCATGGGGGCGCGGGTACGGGCCGTCATGGCCGAGTTGCGCGGCGAGAAGATCGACATCGTCGACTACTCCCAGGACCCCACCGAGTTCATCGCCGCGGCCCTGTCGCCCTCCCGGGTCGAGTCGGTCCACGTCGTCGACC
This sequence comes from Intrasporangiaceae bacterium, assembly GCA_012838445.1. Taxonomy (GTDB): domain Bacteria; phylum Actinomycetota; class Actinomycetes; order Actinomycetales; family Dermatophilaceae; genus F2B08. The sequence goes on from DUPF01000109.1 coordinate 9,955, forward strand.
CCAAGCTACGGGCCGCCCGGGTCATCGTGCCCGACTACCAACTGTCGTTGGCCATCGGCAAGGAGGGCCAGAACGCCCGACTCGCTGCAAAACTCACCGGGTGGCGGATCGACATCCGACCCGACACCGAGACACCCGGCCCGGGAGCGCAGGCACCGGCCGCCCCGACCGAGTAGCGGGCCCCGTCCGCGCCGGGAGGCGGTGCGGTGGAGTCGACCGAGTCGAAGGAGCGGTAGGATGGACCAGATCGACCGGACTGGACTCCGGCCCGAGAGGACCAGACACGTGCCCATCCGCACGTGTCTGGGCTGCCGACGGACGGACGACCGGTCGACTCTCCTGCGCGTGACGGCACGCGAGGACGAGTCCGGAGTGATCCGGATCGTCCCCGATGTGCGCCGTCGGCTCGGGGGGCGTGGCGCCTGGCTGCACCCCCGTCCCGACTGCATCGAGCAGGCGGTGCGGCGTCGAGTCTTCGCTCGGGCCCTGCGAGTCAGGGCGACGATCGATCTCGAGCCGCTCACCGCATACCTCGACCGATTGCGCTCCTGACCACATTGCTGTGGCCGGGTGTGCGCACGACCAGGATTCGCCGGCACGGCCCCAGCCGCGCTGCACTGCAAGGAAGTCCGACGTGACGCCCGACCCGGGCGGCACACCGAAGAAACCGGAAGCGGGTTTGACGCTGATGAGCACCCGATGAGTACTCAGCGATGAGCACCCACCAGCACTAACCCGGTCCAACCGCGCCCGCGGCTTGGACCACCGAGAAGGAGAAACGTGTCCAAAGTCCGCGTGAGCGCACTCGCTCGAGAGGTCGGCCTGCCCAGCAAGGAAGTGCTGGAGCGGCTCCTCGCGATGGGTGAGTACGTCAAGACTGCGAGCTCGACGATCGAGGCACCCGTGGTGCGTCGATACAAGGAGAAGTACCCCCCGGAGCCGGCGGCTGAGGCCCCCGCCAAGAAGACCGCTGCTCCGGCCAAGAAGGCTGCCCCGGCCAAGAAGGCCGCTGCCACGCCGACCGCGCCCACCCCGGGCCCGGTCAAGAAGGCCGCCCCGGCGGCGCCGGCCGCACCTGCGGCCCCGGCTC
>DUPF01000110.1 GCA_012838445.1 Intrasporangiaceae bacterium
GTCACCCCTCGACGGTGGCGCCGCTTCTCTGTCCCCCCGCCCGCGCCGTCCAGTTGTCGCGCGTGGTGTCATGCGGGTGCTTGATCCCTCGCCCGGCACCACGGTCGCCGTCCACTTGTCGCGCGTGGTGTCACGCGGGTGCTCGATCCCTCGCCCGGCACCACGGTCGCCGTCCACTTGTCGCGCGTGGTGTCACACGGGTGCTCGATCCCTCGCCCGGCACCACGGCGCCGGCACCATCGCCCAGCCCACGCCGCCCGCGACACGCCCGACCCTCGCCCGCGACACGCCGTGCTTTGTGCGAGGCCGGCAGATTCTTCGGCGATCCTCTTGATCTGGTGTCCGGCGTGGGACTAGATTCCTATATCTAGTGGTTACACCGTTGTAGTTCGCCCACATATTGTGCACCAGTCATCAACACTGTGACCCGCACTACGCACAGGTTGACCACAGACTTATCCACAAGCACCACCCAGACCACACCCGTGAGGAGGCGCGCCATGCACTGTCCGTTCTGCCGCAACACCGACTCGCGCGTCATCGACTCGCGCACCAGCGAGGACGGCTCCTCGATCCGCCGCCGGCGTCAGTGCCCGCAGTGCAACCGGCGATTCACCACGAGCGAGACGACAAGCCTGTCCGTGCTCAAGCGCTCCGGCGCAAGCGAGCCGTTCAGCCGCGCCAAGGTCCTCGTCGGGGTCCGCAAGGCCTGCCAGGGCCGTCCGGTCACCGAGGACCAGTTGGCCATCCTCGCCCAGCGCGTCGAGGAGACGATCCGGGCACAGGGGAGCGCCGAGGTCGACGCCCACGAGGTCGGCATGGCGGTCCTGGAGCCGCTGCGCGAGCTCGATGAGGTCGCCTACCTGCGGTTCGCGAGCGTCTACCAGGGCTTCGAGAGCCTGGAGGACTTCGAGGCCGCGATCACCTTGCTGCGGGCCGAGCGCGATGCGACCGGCGTCGAGCCCACCCCCGGTCACCCCAGCCCTGTCAGTCCTCAGTGACAGCATCGACGGCAAACCCGACCACCGCATACTCACCAGAACCACGCAATTAAGAGAGCACCAGAAGGAGACACCATGACCGAGACCGCCCGGTCCCGCGCAGGAGCGAAGAAGACCAAGGGGGTGCAGATCGAGCGGATCTACACCACCCCTGGCGTGCACCCCTATGACGAGGTGACCTGGGAGCTGCGTGACGTCGTCCAGCAGAACTGGAAGACGGGGGAGACGATCTTCGAGCAGCGCGGTGTCGAGTTCCCCGAGTTCTGGAGCGTCAACGCCTCGACGATCGTGACGACGAAGTACTTCCGCGGCGCGGTCGGCACCGAGGCCCGCGAGCGCGGCCTCAAGCAGCTCATCGACCGGGTCGTGCTCACCTACACCAAGGCCGGCAAGGAGCACGGCTACTTCGCGACCGATGAGGATGCGGAGACCTTCGAGCACGAGTTGACGTATGCGTTGCTCCACCAGATCTTCAGCTTCAACTCCCCGGTGTGGTTCAACGTGGGCACGCCGAGCCCGCAGCAGGTCAGTGCGTGCTTCATCCTCTCCGTCGACGACTCGATGGAGTCGATCCTGAACTGGTACAAGGAGGAGGGTTTCATCTTCAAGGGCGGCTCCGGTGCCGGCCTGAACCTCTCCCGGATCCGTTCGTCCAAGGAGCTGCTCTCCTCCGGCGGGACGGCCAGTGGTCCGGTCTCCTTCATGCGTGGTGCGGATGCGTCGGCGGGCACGATCAAGTCCGGTGGTGCGACGCGGCGGGCGGCCAAGATGGTCGTCCTCGACGTCGACCACCCGGACATCGAGGAGTTCGTCGAGACCAAGGCCCGGGAGGAGGACAAGATCCGGGCGCTGCGCGACGCCGGCTTCGACATGGACCTCGGCGGCAAGGACATCGTCTCGGTCCAGTACCAGAACGCCAACAACAGCGTCCGGGTCACCGACGAGTTCATGAAGGCCGTCGAGGACGGCACCGAGTTCGGACTGCGGTCCCGCAAGGACGGTTCGGTCATCGAGACCGTCGACGCACGCGAGTTGATGGGCAAGATCGCCAAGGCCGCGTGGGAGTGCGCCGACCCGGGCATCCAGTACGACGACACGATCAACGACTGGCACACCAACCCCGAGACCGGCCGGATCACCGCGTCCAACCCGTGCTCGGAGTACATGTCGCTGGACAACTCCTCGTGCAACCTGGCCTCGCTCAACCTGCTCAAGTTCCTCAAGGACGACGACACCTTCGACGCGGTCACCTTCCAGAAGGTCGCCGAGCTGGTCATCACGGCGATGGACATCTCGATCTGCTTCGCGGACTTCCCGACCGAGTCGATCGGTGAGACCACCCGCGACTACCGTCAGCTCGGGATCGGGTATGCGAACCTCGGCGCGCTCTTGATGGCCACCGGGCACGGCTACGACAGTGACGGTGGTCGGGCGCTCGCGGCGTCGATCACCTCGCTGCTCACCGGCGCTGCGTACAAGCGGTCCGCCGAGCTCGCCTCGGTCGTCGGCCCCTACGCCGGATACGCCCGCAACGCCGACGCGCACAAGCGCGTCATGCGCAAGCACCAGGCCGCCAACGACGCGGTCCGCACCCTCGGGGTGATGGACAAGAACATCCACCGGGTCGCGACCAAGGCGTGGGACGACGTCGTGAAGCTGGGTGAGAAGCACGGCTACCGCAACGCCCAGGCCAGTGTTCTGGCGCCGACCGGGACCATCGGCTTCATGATGGACTGCGACACGACCGGCATCGAGCCGGACTTCTCGCTGGTGAAGTTCAAGAAGCTCGTCGGTGGGGGCTCGATGCAGATCGTCAACCTCACCATCCCGCGCGCGCTGCGCAAGCTCGGGTATGCGGAGGAGACGATCGAGGCGATCGTCGAGTACATCGCGGACAAGGGTCACGTCATCGACGCCCCGGGTCTGAAGACCGAGCACTACGAGATCTTCGACACGGCGATGGGTGCCCGGGCGATCTCCCCGATGGGTCACGTGCGGATGATGGCTGCGGTCCAACCGTTCCTGTCCGGTGCGATCTCCAAGACGGTCAACCTGCCGGAGAGCGCGACGGTCGAGGAGATCGAGGACGTCTATGTCCAGGGCTGGAAGATGGGCCTGAAGGCGCTCGCGGTCTACCGCGACAACTGCAAGGTCGGCCAGCCGCTGTCCGACGGTGGTTCGACGGCCAAGGACGCCAAGTCCGACGCTGCCGCCGAGGCTGCGCCGGAGGTTGTCGAGAAGGTCGTCTACCGTCCGACGCGCGAGCGGCTGCCGAAGCGTCGTGCGAGCCAGACGACGTCGTTCTCGGTCGGTGGCGCCGAGGGCTACCTGACGGCCGGTGCCTATGACGACGGTCGCCTCGGTGAGCTGTTCCTGAAGTTCGGCAAGCAGGGTTCGACCCTGGCCGGGATGATGGACGCGTTCTCGATCGCGATCTCGGTGGCGTTACAGTACGGCGTGCCGCTGGAGACGTATGTCGAGAAGTTCACCAACATGCGCTTCGAGCCGGCCGGGATGACCGACGACCCGGACGTGCGGATGGCACAGTCCCTCATGGACTACGTCTTCCGTCGCCTGGCGCTGGACCACCTCGACTTCGACACCCGCTCGTTCATGGGCATCCACACCGCGGAGGAGCGGGCCCGCCAGCTCGAGACCGGCTCCTATGCGCCGTCGCTGGATGACAGTGACGAGGAGGCCATCGAGGATGAGATCGAGTCCTTCAGCCAGGGTGTCGGTGCGTCACTGAAGCACCGCGAGGACAACCCGGTCGACGCCCAGCACAAGTTGGACGCCTCCCAGGTGCACTCCGGTGCCGGGGCGGCCTCCGCGCGTGAGGTCTCCGACGACATTCACTCCTCGGCCGACCTGCTCGCCAAGTTCGGTGACAACAAGGCCGCGGATGCTCCGATCTGCATGACCTGTGGGACGAAGATGCGTCCGGCCGGCTCGTGCTACGTCTGCGAGGGCTGCGGGAGCACATCCGGCTGCAGCTGATCTGATAGGGGAGCGGATCCCCAAACACAACGGCGTCCCGATTGACCCTGCATCTCGGGGCGCCGTTGTCCTGCGTTGAGAGAAAAACTCGGAGCAGACTGCGTCATCGCGGCTTCGAGGCTCAGAGGACGTGCGAGCGCCCGACCTTCTGCATCGCGAGTTGATTCCCCCGCGAGCCCATCCCGCATCCGGTGAACATGGTCATATCAGCGGTCCGACGCGCCACTTGTCCAACGCGCTGCCCGTGACGGTGGAGGCGGTCCTAGCGGTCAGGAGAACCGTGCTTGTGGTGTGGTTGCTGGGGCGACCGCTCAACCACGGTTCGTCAAGGTCTAGTTTGCGATCCCTGGACCAGGTCCGTCTGGCAAGAGCAGGATGCAAGTCGGTTCAAGGGTGACCGTCAAACAGTTCAGTGAATCTCGTGTGTAGGGTCTCGAGCGCCTTACGAGCGTCCTTGGTGACCGACAACCCAGGATCTCGGAGCAACCGACCAGCGACAGCGCTCTTCCCGGGGCACGCATCCTCCCCAAGGTAGTTCTCCACTGCCTTCGCGATAGGAACGCCTTCTCGCAAGTCAGCAGCTAGATCCGTGATCGTCACGCGCTTGTCACTTCGCGAGTCCTTTAGCACTCCGTTGACAGCGTTCAGGTACTGCTCACGCTCCAGCAGGTCCTCGGTGGCCAAACCTTCAGGAAGGCACGGAATTCGTTCGGCTGGAACGCCCGCGTCTTGGAGATGTCTATGGTGGTCGCGCCCGCCTTGGTCGCCATCGGAGCAATGATCAGAACCTGTGGATGGCCCTCGGCGGGGTGACGTGAATGTGGCGTACCTCCCGAGCAAGATCTGAAGCCCATACAAGTTCTGATCAGGGTCGGCGTTGGCGCGCCGGCTCGGGAAGGTACGCCCATGCTCAAGGTAGTCCAGGAGAACACCGAGTCCAGCGTCGACGCGGCCACCGGTGGTGGGTCGCTGCTGGACCAGATCGTCCGTGACGGCGCGAGGCAGATGCTCGCGGCGGCGCTGCAGGCCGAGGTCGCTGCTTACATCGCGGCCCACGCCGAGGAGGTCGACGAGCACGGACACCGGCTGGTGGTCCGCAACGGGTACCACCAGCCGCGGGAGGTGAGCACCGCCGCGGGTGCGGTGCCGGTGCGCCAGCCCCGGGTCAACGACCGCCGGATCGATAAGGCCAGCGGGCAGCGCAAGCGGTTCACCTCGGCGATCCTGCCTGCGTGGGCGCGCAAGTCCCCGCAGCTGGCCGAGGTGCTGCCGCTGCTGTACCTGCACGGACTGTCGAGCTCGGACTTCGCTCCGGCCCTGGAGCAGTTCCTCGGCTCGGCCGCCGGGCTGTCGGCCAAGACGATCACCCGGCTCACCGAGCAGTGGCAGGACGAGGCCAAGACGTTCAGCCAGCGGTCGCTGGCCGAGACCGACTACGTCTACGTGTGGGTCGACGGGATCCACCTCAAGGTCCGCCTCACCCAGGACAAGGTGTGCCTGCTGGTCATGGTCGGGGTCCGCGCCGATGGCACCAAGGAGCTCGTCGCGCTGGAGGACGGGCACCGCGAGTCCACCGAGTCCTGGGCTGACCTGCTGCGCTCGTGCAAGCGCCGCGGCATGCGCGCCCCCGTCCTCGCGGTCGGCGACGGCGCCCTGGGGTTCTGGCGTGCGCTGCGCGACGTCTTTCCCGCCACCGCCGAGCAGCGCTGCTGGTGGCACAAGATCGGCAACGTGCTCGCCGCGCTGCCCAAGTCGGTGCACAAGGACGCCAAGGCCGCCCTCGCCGAGATCTACAACGCGCAGGATCGCGAGCACGCCCTGGCCGCGGCGAAGGCGTTCAGCACCGCCTACGGCACCAAGTGGCCCAAGGCGACCGCGAAGGTCACCGATGACCTCGACGTCCTGCTCGCGTTCTACGACTTCCCGGCCGAGCACTGGATCCACCTGCGCACGACCAACCCGATCGAGTCCACCTTCGCCACCGTCCGGCTCCGGCAGCGCGTCACCAAGGGACCCGGCTCGCGTGCGGCGGGCATCGCGATGGCGTTCAAGCTCATCGAGTCAGCGCAACGACGCTGGCGCGCGGTGAACGCACCCCACCTCGTCGCCCTGGTCCGTGCCGGCGCCACCTTCGAGAAGGGCAAGCTCGTCGAACGACCCGA
>DUPF01000111.1 GCA_012838445.1 Intrasporangiaceae bacterium
GGACTCCCCGCGGGGAGTCCGGCCGCTGCCGTATGAGTGGGTTCTCGGAAACCTGATATCAGGCGGCGTGACGGCAACCCCAAGGCTGCAGGCCGCGCTTGGCGTAGAGCCGGTTGGCAACGGTGATCTGCTCGGCCCTGGTAGCCAGGTCGGCACGGGGGGCAAAGTCATCGCCACCGACAGATAGCCAGGTGCCGTAGTCGAACTGCAAGCCGCCGTAATACCCATTGCCGGTGTTGATGTTCCACCGGTTGCCCGACTCGCACTTGGCGATCCGGTCCCACATCGCGGCATTGGCCAAGTTGAGGCCCTTGCCGGAGGTGTTCCCGGCGCTGCGGGTTGAGGTCGAGCCACTGGAGGACTTGGTCGTGCTCGCCTTCGGCTTGGCCTTCGTCCCGACGAGGACGACCTGGTCCTTCGGGGCCTTCGTCACCGTGACGTCCGTGACCTTGGAACCGGTCAACTCGCCGTCCATCCACGTGTATCGGGTCGTGACGCTCTCAGTGCCCGCGACGCCCTTGGTCTCGGTCTTCTTGTCTCCGACATACAGCGTGTCGGACTTCTTCTCCACCGTCTTGAAGGGCACCGAGCGCTCGGTGGTCTTGGTCTCGACCTTGACTCGAGTGATCTTGACGGTCAGCCCCTCTGCGACAGCGGTGTCCAGACCCGGCTCGACGAGGTCACGGGATCCGGGCACGATGCCCTCGGCCTCCAAGGCCTCGGCAACCGTGGCGTCGGTGGTCGTGATCGCCCGGTCCTCGCCATCGACGGTGATCGTGATGTCCTTGGGCATGGTGACCTGCAGGGACAGTCCGCTGCGTCCCAGTCGGGCCGAGCGGCTCGCGGAGAGTTCGGCGCCCTCGAGTCGCAGGTTGAGGTCGCGGATGGCGGTGTCGAGCGTCGTTGCCGTGGTCCAGTAGGTGGTCGGGACGCCGTCGACGGTGACCCGCAACTGGCGGCCGTAGCGGACGATGACCTGCTGGCCGTCCTTGACCTTCTCGGTCACTGCCGGCTGGACGACGTCGTGCTCGCCCAACTCGATGCCCTCGCTGGCGAGGACGTCACCGACGGTGCGGTGCAGTCCGCGGATCTCGCTGACCTCGCCATCGACGGACAGGGTGACGTCCTTGACGAGGGTTGCGTATCCGACGCCGGCGCCGGCAGTGGTCAGGAAGATGAGGGAGGCGGCGATCGCTGCCAGCTTGCGGGAGGCAAGCATCTTGGTGAGGAACAAGAGAAACTCCGATGTGTGCGTTGTCCGGCCTACGCCTTGACAGAAGGGGCCCAGAGGGGATCCGGCCAGGAGGCGCGCGCAGCACTGGACACGCATCGGTCGCCGGACTGGGGTGTGCCCCGCAGGGGTGGGGCACTCGGATCGTGCTCTCGCGGCTCATACCTCGCAAGCGGGTCGGACCCGACCTTCCGGAGCAGGCGCCCCGGTTGTCCGCCTAACAGGCTGCACCGATCCGCACCCAAAGGTCAAGTTTTGATAACGACGACCTGTCCGGCTGTCTCGACGAGATCCTCGACGCGTCGCGACCATGACTCTATGAACTCACCAAACCCATTGAGAATGAACATGATTCGGCAACTCTTCCCGCGATGGGGGCAGAGTGACGACCCGTGATCCGTCACACACCGCGTGACTCAGTCCACAGAATCGGGGCCGATCACCAGGGTCCGTAGACCCGTTCGCTGTTGTCACTGAGCGCCTGGCAGAGGGTCGGAACCGCCACCGAGAGGACATCGGCCATCCGCCGCACGGTCAGCGGCAGCAGGTAGGGCGCGTTCGTCGACCCGCGCCACGGCATCGGTGTCAGATAGGGCGCGTCGGTCTCGACGAGCACCTGGTCGAGCGGCACGACGGCCAGTGCGTCCCGCAGCGCGCGGGCATTCTTGAAGGTCACCGTGCCGGCGAAGCTCAGGTAGTAGCCGCGCTCGACAGCGATCCTGGCCATCTCGACGTCCCCGCTGAAGCAGTGCAGCACGGTGTGCTCCGGTGCACCTTCCTCGAGCAGGATCCGCAGCACGTCGTCGTGAGCGTCGCGGTCGTGGATCTGTAGCACCTTGTCGAGCCGCTTGGCCAGGTCGATGTGCCACCGGAACGACTCCTGCTGCACCCCCACCCCCTCGGGTCCGGTCCGGTAGTAGTCCAGTCCGGTCTCCCCGACGACCCGCACCCGGGGGTGGGTGGCCAGATCCGCGATCTCCTCGTAGGCAGCGCTCAACTCGCCCCGCGCGTCGAGCCGCGGGACCTCGTTCGGGTGGAGAGCCACCCCGCCGAGGACCCCCGGGTATGCGTCGACCGCCTCGACCGTGAACCTCGCCCCGGGCAGGTCGCAGCCGATCTGGACGATCCGGTCCACGCCGACGGCGGCCGCCTCCCGCAACGCCTCGCCGAGGTCGGGGCGGGGTTCGTCGCCGCGGCCCATGTCGAGGTGGGTGTGGTTGTCGACCACCGGGATCGGCAGCGGATCGGGCGCGGAGGGCCGCTGGCCGTACCGCGGTTCGTGCGGACTCATCGGCGTCCCCTCACCGGCTCACGCCAGACCCCAGTCGGCGAGCACCTGCTCCTCGTCGAGTTTGGCGAACACGGGGGCCGGTTTGCTGATCGGAGTCCCGACGACAACCGGCACCGACTCCCACGCCGGGGTCCGGGAGTAGTCCCCCGTGATGATCGGGTAACTCCGATCGGCGTCGGCATCGTCGAGACCCTGGACCTGCTCCAGATGCGGCATCGGCTGGAACTGCCCGGTCCCGCCGAGGACCTCATGGACCCGGTTCGCCGCATGGGGGATGAACGGGGCGAACAGGGTGTTCAGGTCGCTCACGCTCTGGACGAGGGTGTGCAGGACGGTCGCGAGCCTCTCCTGCTCGTCCTCGCCCTTGAGTTTGAAGGGTTCGGTGCGCGACACATACGCATTGACCTCACCGACCACCCGCATCACCTCGGCGAGGGCGGCCTTGACGCGGTTGCGCTGGAGCAGGCCACCGACCGTTGCGAAGGCTCCGGTGACGGTCTCCCGAATCTCCTCATCGACCGTCTCCAGCGGTCCGGGTGCCGGGATCCGGCCAAAGTTCTTCGCGACCATCGCCGCCGTCCGGGAGACGAGATTGCCCCACCCGGCGACGAGTTCGCTGTTGTTGCGCTGGACGAAGTCGTGCCATGTGAAGGACGAGTCCTGGCTCTCCGGCCCGGCCGCACAGATGTAGTAGCGGATCCCGTCGGGTCCGTACTTGTCGAGGACGTCCCGGACATAGATCACGTGCCCGCGGCTCGTGGAGAACTCCCGGTCGCCGAAGGTGAGGTACTCGCTCGAGACCACCTCGGTCGGCAGGTTGAGCTCGCCATAGATCCCCGGTGAGCCGCCCCGGTCCCCCTTGCCGGCATACCCGAGCAGTTCCGCCGGCCAGATCTGGGAGTGGAAGGTGATGTTGTCCTTGCCCATGAAGTAGTACGACACCTGGGGGTCCTCGACCGCGTCCGGGTTCCACCACTGCCGCCACGCGTCCGGGTCACCGTGCCGACGGGCCCATTCGATCGAGGCGGACAGGTATCCGATGACCGCATCGAACCAGACATAGAGTCGCTTGCTCGGCTGCTCGCGCCACCCGTCGAGCGGGACCGGGATGCCCCAGTCGATGTCGCGGGTCATCGCGCGCGGCTTGATGTCCTTGAGGATGTTCAGGCTGAACCGGATGACGTTCGGTCGCCACGTGCCGGTCGCCTCCCGACCGTCCAGATAGGTATGCAGTGCGTCAGCGAGCGCAGGCAGGTCGAGGAAGAAGTGCTGGGTGTCGACGAACTCCGGTGTCTCCCCGTTGATCCGGCTGCGCGGATCGATCAGGTCCCGCGGCTCGAGCTGGTTGCCGCAGTTGTCGCACTGGTCGCCGCGTGCCTCGCCGTACCCGCAGAGCGGACAGGTGCCCTCGATGTAGCGGTCCGGCAGGGTCCGTCCGGTCGACGGTGAGATCGCGCCCTGCTGGGTCTGTTCGATCATGTAGCCGTTCTCCCAGACCTGACGGAACAGTTCCTGGGCCACCGCGTAGTGGTTGGCGGTCGTCGTGCGCGTGTAGAGGTCGTAGGTGCAGCCGAGGTCGGTCAGTTCGGCGGCGATGAGCGCGTGGTTGACGTCGGCGAACTCCTGAGGGCTCATCCCGGCCTGGTCGGCGAGGACGAGGATCGGGGTGCCGTGCTCGTCGGAGCCGCTGACCATGAGGACATCGTGACCGGCCATCCGCATGTAGCGGCTGAAGACATCGGAGGGAACCCCGAATCCGGCGATGTGGCCGAGATGCCGGGGGCCGTTCGCATACGGCCAGGCGACAGCGGAGAGGACGAACATGGCTCCATCCTAGGGACGAGTGAGCGTCCGTCGTCCCCGGACCTGCGGGGGCTGCGGAGTGGAATGTATGCGGTGCGCACCGGCGTTCTCATCACCGACCCGGAGGTGCGGGTCTAGTCTCGGCGGTGACCACCGCGCGATGCGACAGACGTGACGAGAGGATCGAGATGATCGCTGCCCTGACCGGGATGGGGTTGTCCGCGGCTGCGGGCTTCAATGCCTACATCCCCTTCCTCATCGTCGCCCTCATCGCCCGGTTCACCGACGTCCTGGATCTGCCGAGCGGGTTCGCGTGGATGGAGTCGTGGTGGGCGATCGGGATCGGGACGATCCTGCTCATCGCCGAGTTCGCTCTCGACAAGATCCCGGCGATCGACACGGTCAACGACACGATCCAGACCGTGATCCGTCCTGCGATGGGTGGGGTGATCTTCGCTGCGACGCAGGCTGCGGAGAGCATCGACTCGAGCCAGTGGATGCAGGAGAACTCCTGGGTCGGCATCGTCCTCGGCGTCCTGGTCTCCCTCCTCGTCCACAGCGGCAAGATGGCTGCCCGTCCGGTCATCAACGCCGGCACCCTCGGGATGGGCGCCCCGGTGGCCTCGACCGTCGAGGACGGGGCCTCGGTCGGACTGTCGCTCATCGCGATCTTTCTGCCGCTGCTCGTCATCGCCGCCCTGGGGCTCATCGTGTGGGTCTTCGTCTGGATCTGGTTGCGGATCAGGAGGATGCGCAGCCAGCGGGTGCGACCGGCCTACCGCTGAGTGCCGGCCGCTGAGTACGGGACCGGTGCGCGGGCATACTGAACGGCGTGGCTGCTCCCCCGCTCGCGAAGCGGACCCTGTTCACTGAGACCGTGCTGGTGCTCGGGGTCTCCTTGGGCGCCTCGGCGATCTGGTCGATCCTGTCGATCATCCGCAAGGCGACCGCTCAGGTGCCGCTGTCGGCGCAGACGACCTCGATGAACACGTCGGTCACGCCGGACCGGCCGTGGCTCGACCTGGCCTATCAACTCGCCGGCATCTCCCTCGCGCTGGTGCCGGTCGTGCTCGCCCTGCACCTGCTGCGGCGGGAGGATCCGCAGCCGGCAGCACGGATGGGCTTCGACCTGCGGCGGCCGGGGTCCGATGTCCTGCTCGGGTTCGGCCTCACCGCGCTCATCGGTCTGCCCGGTCTCGGCTTCTACCTGCTCAGCCGGGAACTCGGCTTCAACACGAGCATCGCCGCCGCGAACCTCACCGACGTCTGGTGGGCGATCCCGGTGCTCATCCTTGCGGCGATCCAGAATGCGGTGCTCGAGGAGGTCGTCATGATCGGCTACCTCTTCCGGCGGTGGGCGCAGGCCGGGTGGGGGACCTGGCAGATCATCGTCACCAGCGCCGTGATCCGTGGCGCCTACCACCTCTATCAGGGCTTCGGCGGGTTCGTCGGCAACCTCGTCATGGGGATCGTCTTCGGCTGGATCTACACCAGGACCAAGCGGGTCATGCCGCTCGTCCTCGCCCACGCGCTGCTCGACATCGTCGCGTTCGTCGGCTACACGCTGCTGCGGGACCATCTCTCCTGGCTCTGAGCCGCCCTCACCTCGAACCACCCACCTCGGCACCCCGCCTCGTGCGGAAGGCGAGTGCTGCCATCACAGCACCAAACCTCCGCACCACACCGGGCGCCATCTCGTGCGGAAGGTGAGTGTCGCCAGAGCAGCACCCGGCCTCCGCACGAGATCTCATGAGGCAGTCACGACGCGACACTCGCGAGGTGCCGCTGGATCTGGCACGCTGGTGAGCACCGTCGGTAGCCGCCCCGATACCCCCGGGCCCGGAGGATTCCGTAGAGGTCGGCAGCGAGTTCGCAGGCCGAGAAGCGCACCTCGACCCAGGTCTGGCGCGCCGTCACCCGTCCGGTGGCGAGAGTCTTACGGTCGCGACGGGCATCGAGAGTGCGCCCGAAGCCGTCGTGACCGAGCACCCCGTCGACCTCGGCCACCACACCGAACTCGACGTTCTCGAAGTCGCGGAGGATCGTCGAACCGTTCAGCCGGTCCGGGGCGTTCATCCGCATCGGCGGCAACCCGTGGGCACGCAGCACCCGGTCGGCATAGGTCACCTCCAGCCCACTCTCCGCTCCCTCGGCGACGACCCCGAACGACAACTCCAGAGCGAGGCGGTGTGGGTGTGCTCGACGCGTGGCGAGTTCGGCAGCGAGGGCACCGACGGTGACGGCGCGCCGCTGGACGGCACGAGCAGCGACCGAGATCGCGTCGTCCCGGCTCGCACCCCGGCGCGCTCCGAGGTCGATCACGGTGAAGGCCGGTGCCGTGACGGTCTGGCCCTGGCGGCGCACCGTCGCC
>DUPF01000112.1 GCA_012838445.1 Intrasporangiaceae bacterium
ACCGAACGTTGCCTCAGCGGTCAGCGTCGCGGTCTCGTAGCGGTTGACACCGACATAGCTGGCAGCCAGGTCGATGCTACCCGCAGCAGCAGTGGCCGACGGGCCACCCACGGCGAAGATCTCCGACGTGTTGATGTGGCGGTTGTCGTCGTCAACCCAGTTGCGGAGGTCCTTGAGGAAGTCGAGGGTGAAGTCGTAGGTGTCGAGCTTCGTGGCCTGGGTCAGCAGGACGACGCCGTCGTTGTTCGACGCGGCCGCGCCAGCGGACAGAGCGTCGGGGAAGTTCTCACCGGTGGTGAGGTAGACGTTGACGTCGTGCAACCCGGCGCCCGACGCGAGTTCATACTCGTCGACGGTGACCCTCGCGATTTCGGCCGCGGTCTCGTAGCGGTTCAGGCCCTGGTAGCGCAGGGTGTTGTCGACGTTCTCGATGCCGTCGATGCCGTTCTCGACCGAGTGGGCCAACGCCTGGGTGCCACCGAGGAGGTGAACGGTGACCGACACGTCCTCGTGCGCGCCGACCTTGGCGAGGCTCTTGATCTCAGCCTCGACCGAGTCCATCACACCGTTGCCGTTGGCGTCCGAACCAGCCGGTGCCGTGGTCGGGTGGAGCAGGATCGGTGCGTTGAGGACATCCGCGAGCGGAGCAGCCGCGAGCGCGTCCGGGTAGTCATCCGAACGGGCGACAATGATGTCCATGGAGCCGTAGGTTGCGCCCACCTCGGTGACCTTCTCCACGACCGTGCACTTCACCTCGCCCACCATGGGGAGGCCGATGTAGACGGGGTAGAAGAAGTCGCCCACCGCCCAGCCGTCGCCCTTGACGCGCTTGTCGTCCAGGGGGTAGCCGGTCTTGGAGCACGACCAGAAGAGGTCGGTGGTGTCATCGTACTTGTCGATGTCACCCCAGTCGGTGCGGGACTCCGAGGCCTCGATGGCCGTCAGGATTCGGGTCGAGTCAGCGATCCGGAACACCTCGGCGTTGCTGACCTTCTCGTCCGGGACGTTGACGATAGGCGCGCCGTCCGGATCGTTCACGGTGGCCAGTGCGTTCGGCGCCATCGAGAGCGCCAAAGCCCCAGCCGCGAGTGCGGCAAACACACCGCGCGTATTCTTGTTGCTCATACGAGCTGACCTCCTAGGTCGTTGTGTGGGTGGAACCCATCTCTCGGTTAGCGCGTTGCTGGATGTGAAGGTCGTTCCACAATCCCATGGCGAGCTATGAGACCCCCCAGGCTGGGGAGAACACAGACACCATAACCGGGGGACAGGGGCACAATCAACTCGATTCGCCATGCCCGCACGCACAATCTCGATCACGATCGGATAACAGCAGGCCTGTCACGGCCACCCCTGGCGCCGCGCGTCCTCACAGGCCGCGCACTTCATGGCTGCTGACCTTGGGCGCTGCGTGCTGGCAAGAACCGTAACGTGATTCATGTCACGCCCCCGAGTTCCCGCTGGACTGGGGAAGAATGGCGGCGTGGAGCCTGTGGACCCGATCGAGCGACGTGCCGCCAGCGGTCCGTCGGGCCGGTTCGCCGCCGGAACCCGCCGGCTCACCACCGCGATGCGCAGCGGTGCCCGAGTGACGGCCCGGGCCACAGCCAACGGCAGCCAGCGGACCGGGCAGGCCTTCCGCTCCTTCGCCCGCCGGGACGGCGCGGGAGAGTCGGGACTGGCGCGGTTCATCGAGATGCACACGGTGCAGGTCGGCGCCGACGCCGCGCTCACCGTCTCTCTGGCCGGCACGATCTTCGCGCTGCCGACCGACCAGGCTCGCAGTGCCGTCGCGCTGTTCCTGCTGCTCACCATGGCACCCTTCGTCCTGCTCGCGCCGTTCGTCGGGCCGGTGCTTGACCGCTTCCGCCATGGACGCCGCTGGGCGATCGGGACCACGCTCGCCGTCCGCGGCTTCTTCTGCTGGGTGCTGGCCGGTGCGATCGTCACGGACTCCCCGTGGGTCTTCCCGCTCGCCCTGGTCTGCCTCGTCGCCTCGCGGGCGTATGCGGTGGCTCGGGCGAGCGCCATCCCGCGCCTGCTGCCGGCGAAGATGGACCTGGTCACCGCGAACTCACGGATCATGATCACGGGTCTGGTCGGCATGGGCCTCGGTGGCGCCCTGGCGGCAGGAGTGAGCCGGTTCGGCGTGGAGTGGTCGCTGCGTCTGGCCTTCGCGACCTACATCTTCGCCACCGTGTTGGCCATCCGGCTCCCCGCGCAGGTCGACACCCCGGTCACCGACGCGACCCCGCGCATCCGCCCTCCGTTGCGCAGTCGACCCGAGGAGCGGCTGCGCAACCTCCCCAACCGGGTGCTGCACGCGATCATCATCGTGTGCGGGGCACGGTTCCTCGTCGCGTTCCTCACCCTCTTCCTCATCTTCCTCACCCGGGAGAACCCACTCCCCGGCCTCTCGACCGCCGTGGTCATCGGTGCTGCCGTGGCCGCGGCAGGGGTCGGCAATGTGCTCGGCTCCCTGCTCGGCAACAAGCGCGTCGCGCCACCGCCCACACCGACCCTGGTGACCCTCGGGATCATCGGCACGGTGAGCACGATCACGGCCGCGCTGTTCTATGCGCTGTGGAGCGTGCTGCTCGTCAGCTTCGTCGGCGGCGTCCTGACCCAGCTCGGCAAGCTCTGCCTGGACTCGATCGTGCAGACCGAGGTGCCGGAGTCCCGCCACAGCCGGGTCTTCGCATGGATCGAGACGACCCTTCAGCTGGCCTGGGTCGCCGGAGGGGCGATCGCCATCGTGCTGCCGCTCGAGCCCAGGATCGGCTTCGGAGTCGCGGCTGCGGTCATGGTCCTCGGGTTCCTCATCGCAGTGCGCACGCGGGTCCACGGCATCCGGCTGCAGCCCGCAGGGACACCTCCCAGGCTGACTGAGGAGCCCGGGGTTGCAAGCGATCATCGCCTGGGCGATTGAGCCCGCTGCGGGTCACGCGGGATCGTCCGGACCCGGATGTGCGTCGAGTCCGTACTTCTCGGTGATGGGATCGATGAAGAGGTCAGGCTCACTCGGGGGCTTAAGGGTGAACACCGCATAGGCGCCGACGATCCCGGCCAGATAGATCACAGAGATGACGACAACGAGCGCATCGGCGTCCAGACCACGGAACACACCGACGAAGATCGCCTGCGCCATCACGATGGACACCGCGAACATCCCGATGTCCACCCACACGATGTTGCGACCCACGATGGCCTTGTACGCCCACACGAAACCGATCATGCTGATCGGGATCGAGTACAGAGCGATGGTGGCCGCCGGCACGAACGAGGGATACGCGTATCCCCCGCCCGTGAACAGCAGCATATAGAGCAGCATCGTCGGCCAGGCCGCGATCTTGATGTGCTCCCAGTAGCTCTCGTTGACGGCGCTGAACACCGCGAAGAACCGACTGTGACCGGACCAGTCGAAGCTGAAGTGCAGGAGCGAACCCACGACGACGAGGGGCAGGATCGCCCACCAACTCACCGCGATCACGGCTTCCATATCGAGCATGGACTGAACCGTTCCGCTCAGGGGAACTCGTCGATGACCGCGAAGACACGCCTGCAGCAGTGGCTCCGGTCAGCGGAATCGTCCGGCGAGGAGGGGATGGGGGCGACCGACTCAAAGGCCGCAGGGGCCGGCGCGCTCGACGGCAGGGAGCCCACGCGAGAGCCGACCGGGAGGAAGACCATGTCGGCGCGCAGATCCGCTCTGCGGAAGTCCGCCAGCTCGCGGTGATAGCTCTGCGGCAGCGTCCACGGCGACCGGTCACCCACCTTGGGGAAGGATGCGACGGTGCGCTGCACATACCCCGAGGCGATGTCGAGGATCGGCCCGGCCGCCATCCCCTCCGGCGCCACCGGCACCGCGATGCCGAGCCGGTGGTCGCGCAGGTGCTGCAGCAGCCGCGTGACGTAGCGCGCGACGAGATCGGCGCGCAGCGTCCAGGGGGCGTTGATGTATCCGACCGTCAGCGACGCGTTCGGCACCCCGGAGAGCATGAGGCCGCGATAGGCATACGTCCGGGCCAGGTCGACCGGCTCACCGTCCACGCTCAGCCCGGCCCCACCGAGGATCTGCAGCTGCAGTCCGGTGGCGGTGACGATGAGGTCCGCCTCGACGACGCGGCCATCGGTGAGCCTGACCCCTTCGGGCACGAAGCGGTCGATGTGCCCGGTGACGACCGAGGCGGACCCGTCGGCGACAGCCGTGAAGAAGTCACCGTCCGGGACGGCACAGAGCCGCTGGTCCCACACGCCGTACGGTGGCTGGAAGTGCTCGGCCACGACCTCGGCGGGCAACCGCTTCCCGGCGTCGCTGAGGATGAGCCGCCGCGTCAGCCCCGGCGCCCGGCGGGAGAGCCGATACAGGCCGCTCTGGGTGGCGATGTTCTTGCCGCGGATCACCTTGTGCGCCAGAGCCTCCGGCAGCACCTTGCGGGCGAGGTTCGCGACCGGGTCGGAGCCGGGGACGGTGAACAGATAGCTCGGCGTGCGTTGCAGCATGACGACGTGCGCGGCCCGGTCGGTCATGGTGGGGACGATGGTCACGGCGGTCGCGCCCGAGCCGATGACGACGACCCGCTGACCCGCATAGTCGAGATCCGGGGGCCAGAACTGTGGGTGCACGACCTGCCCGGCGAAGTCCTCCACCCCGGCGAACCGGGCGTCGTAGCCGCCGGCATAGCTGTAGTAGCCGCTGGCGAAGTGGAGGTATGCGGTGCGCACCTGCCGCCTCGTCACCGCACCGTCGTCGTCGGTCACCTCGAGATCGACGGTCCAGCGCTGGTCCGGTGTCGACCACGCCGCCCCCACGACCCTGGTGCGATAGACGATGCGGTCCGCCACGCCGCGCTCACGCGCCGTCTCACGCAGGTACTCGAGGATGTCCTCGCCCCTGGCGATCGAGTCCTGGCCGGTCCAGGGACGGAAGGGGAAGGAGAGGGTGAACATGTCCGAGTCGGAGCGCACCCCCGGATAGCGGAACAGGTCCCACGTCCCACCGCTGGCCGCCCGGGCCTCGACCACGGCGTACCGCAGGTCCGGCATCGCCTCGGACAGCCGGACGGCCATGCCGATCCCCGACAGCCCGGCCCCGACGATGAGCACCTCGACCTCGTCGGGGTGCACCGCGGGCGGACCAGTCACGGGAGCAGCACCTCAGTGGGCGAAGTGTCTCGTGCCGGTGAAGTACATCGTCACGCCCGCGGCCTCGGCGGCCGCGATGACCTCGGCGTCGCGGACCGAGCCACCCGGTGCGACGACGGCACGCACGCCGGCATCGAGCAGGATCTGCAGGCCGTCGGCGAAGGGGAAGAACGCGTCCGAGGCCGCGACCGACCCGGCGGCGCGCTCTCCTGCCCGCGAGACGGCCAGGCGGCACGAGTCGACCCGGTTGACCTGGCCCATCCCGATCCCGACCGAGGCGGCCTCGGCGGCGAGCAGGATCGCATTGGACTTCACCGCTCGCACCGCACGCCACGCGAACTGGAGGTCTCGCAGCGTGTCCTCGTCGGCCGCGTCGCCGCAGACGAGCCGCCAACCGTCCACGTCATCGCCGGGCGCGTCGAGGACATCCCTGCTCTGCATGAGCATCCCGCCCGCGATGGGCCGGGTCTCCACACCACCGCGGGACGGTGCCGGGCACTCGACGAGCCGGACGTTCTTCTTCTGGGTGAGCACCGCGAGGGCGTCGGCGTCGAACGCGGGCGCGACGACGACCTCGGTGAAGATGTCCTTGACCTGCTCGGCCATCTCGAGGGTGACCGGCCGGTTCGTCGCGATGATCCCGCCGAACGCGGAGACCGGGTCGCACTCGTGCGCCTTGCGGTGCGCCTCGGCGATGCCCTCCGCCTCGGTCGCGACCGCGATCCCGCACGGGTTGGCGTGCTTGATGACGGCCACACAGGGCTGGTCGCCGTGGTCGTATGCGGCGCGCACGGCAGCATCGGCGTCGACGTAGTTGTTGTAGGACATCTCCTTGCCGTGCAGGACCCGGGCCTGCGCGAGGGCCGGTCCGCTGGGTTGGGACCCGTTGGTGTACAACGCTGCCCGCTGATGCGGGTTCTCGCCATAACGGAGCACGGAGGCCTTGTCCCAGGTCCCGCCGATCCAGGCGGGGAACCCGGTGCCCGCGGAGGTGTCGACATAGGCGTTGCCCATCCACGAGGCGACATGGGTGTCGTAGGTCGCCGTGTGGAAGAAGGCCTCGGCGGCCAGCTCCTTGCGCTGGGCGAGGGTGAACCCGCCGGAGCGGACCGCGTCCAGGACCGACGCATACCGGTCCGGCGAGGTGACGACGGCGACGCTCGGATGGTTCTTCGCCGCGGCGCGGACCATGGAGGGCCCGCCGATGTCGATCTGCTCGATGCACTCGTCCGGCGTCGCGCCCGACATCACGGTGTCGGCGAAGGGATACAGGTTGACGACGACGAGCTCGAACGGCTCGACCTTGAGCTCGGCGAGCTGGGCCTCGTGCTCGGGCTTGCGC
>DUPF01000113.1 GCA_012838445.1 Intrasporangiaceae bacterium
AACTTCGCAATAGCGAAGTTGTGGTGGCGACGCTCTTGCCATGGTGTGAGTGAACCGGTGCTATGGCGCCGGTTCACTCACACGCTGATCCGGGCCTCCCCCAATAACGCGATTGGAGGTGTTACCGCCACGGGCGGTAACACCTCCAATCTGTGGTGCGACTAGCGCTCCTGGGTCAGAAGCCCATGCTTTCTGGGGCTTCTTCGTCGAACTCCGTTCCGGCCGGGTGCCTCGTTCCTCGGCCCCCAACCTTCACTGCGTTCTTCCTCAGAAGCCCATGCCACCCATCTCGTCGCCACCCGGCATCGCCGGCGCGGCCTTCTCGGGCTTGTCGGCGATGACGGCCTCGGTGGTGAGGAACAGCCCCGCGATGGAGGCGGCGTTCTGCAGCGCGCTGCGGGTCACCTTGGCCGGGTCGATGATGCCCGCGGCGATGAGGTCGACGTACTCGCCGGTCGCGGCGTTCAGGCCGTGGCCCGCGTCGAGGTGGGAGACCTTCTCCGCGACGACGCCGCCCTCGAGACCGGCGTTGATCGCGATCTGCTTGAGCGGGGCCTCGATGGCGACCTTGACGATGTTCGCGCCGGTCGCCTCGTCACCCTCGAGGTCGAGGTCACCGAAGACCTCACGGGCGGCCTGGATCAGGGCCACGCCACCACCGGCGACGATGCCCTCCTCGACGGCAGCCTTCGCGTTGCGGACGGCGTCCTCGATGCGGTGCTTGCGCTCCTTGAGCTCGACCTCGGTGGCCGCGCCCGCCTTGATGACGGCGACACCACCGGCGAGCTTGGCCAGGCGCTCCTGGAGCTTCTCGCGGTCGTAGTCGGAGTCGGAGTTCTCGATCTCGGAACGGATCTGCTTGACCCGACCGCTGATCTGGTCCTCGTCACCGGCACCCTCGACGATGGTCGTCTCGTCCTTGGTGACGACGACCTTGCGGGCCCGACCGAGCAGGTCGAGGTCCGCGGTGTCGAGCTTGAGGCCGACCTCCTCGGAGATGACCTGGCCACCGGTGAGGATGGCGATGTCACCGAGCATGGCCTTGCGGCGGTCACCGAAGCCGGGAGCCTTGACGGCGACCGACTTGAAGGTGCCCCGGATCTTGTTGACCACGAGGGTGGACAGCGCCTCGCCGTCGACGTCCTCGGCGATGATCAGCAGCGGCTTGCCGGACTGCATGACCTTCTCGAGCAGCGGCAGCAGGTCCTTGATCTGGGAGACCTTGCTGTTCGCGATGAGGATGTAGGGGTCCTCGAGGACGGCCTCCATCCGCTCGGGGTCGGTGACGAAGTAGTGGCTGATGTAGCCCTTGTCGAAGCGCATCCCCTCGGTGAGCTCGAGCTCGAGACCGAAGGTGTTGGACTCCTCGACGGTGATGACACCTTCCTTGCCGACCTTGTCCATGGCCTCGGCGATCATCTCGCCGATCTGGTTGTCGGCAGCGGAGATCGACGCGGTGGCAGCGATCTGCTCCTTGGTCTCGATCTCCTTGGCGTTGGCGAGCAGCTTGTCGGCGACCGCGGTGGCAGCCTTCTCGATGCCGCGCTTGAGGGCCATCGGGTTGGCACCGGCGGCGACGTTGCGCAGCCCCTCGCGCACGAGCGCCTGGGCGAGCACGGTCGCGGTGGTGGTGCCGTCACCGGCGATGTCGTCGGTCTTCTTGGCAACTTCCTTGACGAGCTCGGCACCGATCTTCTCGT
>DUPF01000114.1 GCA_012838445.1 Intrasporangiaceae bacterium
ACCGTGTCGTCACCGCGGCCGTGCGTCGCTGGGCGGCGATCCTGCTCGGGGTCTGCGTGGCGAGCGCCTGCGCCCCAGGTGGTGCCGTCGCCGAGCCGGCCACGATGACCCAACCCATCAGGACGGCCAACCCGTCGGACGGTCTCGTCGCACCCGGCGCCCCGGCCCCGGTGTGGGGCGCGGATCCCACTCCGGACCCGGCCCCGGCCCCCGCCTGGACGCCGACGCCGGTGCGCTCCCACCCACCGGTCACTTTGACCGCCCCGCGTCAACTGCCCGCCGAGCAGGACCGTCGTGAGGTGACCGTCCGTCGCGGCGACACGCTGTGGGATCTCGCTGCGGCACACCTGCTCGAGGCAGCCACCGACGCCGAGATCGCCGTCGAGTGGCAACGGTGGTACTCACTCAATCGCACCGTCATCGGTGCCGATCCTGACCTCATCCTGCCCGGGCAGCGGCTCGTGATCCCCAGCCCGTCAGCCGACCTCGCGACGACCACAACGGAGACTGCCCGATGACCGCCGTGCCCGCTCTCTCGCCGTTGACCATCACACCCGTTCCACGGCGGCGGATGGTGCCGACGCCGCTGCCCGGAGAACCGTTCCCCGAGCCGGCCGAGGATCCCAGGTTCATCCAGGAAGCCCTCCGGTTCACCGACATCGACGAGGACGACACCCCGCGGGCCATGCCCGCGCTGCCCGATCCTCGGCCGCTGGCCGCATCGATCGCACAGGCCCTCGTCGAGGTCCTCGCCGGTCGCCGTCCGGTCATCCAGCTGATCCGCTGGACCACCCCGGCGGTCTATGCCGCGTTGAGTGCCCGATCGACGGTGGCGCACCGTCGTCGCCTCGGCGATTCACGGGCACCGTCGCGGGTGACCGTCCGGCGGGTCGTCGTGCGGTGTCCGCAGGAGGGCATCGCCGAGGTAGCCATCGTCGTCATCGACGGCACACGGGTGCGGGCGATGGCCGCCCGGATGCGCGCCGACCACGGCCGGTGGATCGTCGATGCGCTCCAGGTGGGCTGAGCGGGTGCGACGCGATGGGTCGCGGGTCCGCCCGTCAGCGGGTCTTGGCCCGCGTCCGACCGTGGCACATCTTGAACTTCTTGCCCGAACCGCACGGACATGGTGCGTTGCGTCCCACGCCCTGCATCTGCTCCTCGCTCAGGTCCGCAGTACCCCCGTGCAACGCGGTGACATCGCGTTCGCTGACGCCACCGGTCTCATCGGGCGCCGAGTAGTGCAGCCGCTCCTGGCGCGGTGCGGTGCGGATGCCCGGAGCAGAGATCTGAACCTCCGGCTGCTCCGAGGCGGACGCAGCCGCCGGCTCCGCCCCTGGCCCGGCCGCATCAGGCGCCGCATCAGCCACGGCATCCGATGCCGCGTCCGCGGTGGGCTCCGATGCCGGCTCCGCGGCCGCATCAGCCTTGGCTGCACCCTTGGGCAGATTCGCGAGCAGTGCCGCAGCGCTCTGCGGAGCAGCCGCCACCTGCTCGGCCGGCTGCTGCGGCAACGCGACCTCGGCGTTGTAGACGAGGCGTACCGCCTCCTCCTTGACCGAGTCGAGCATCGTCTGCCACATGTGGAAGCCTTCTCGCTGATACTCCACGAGAGGATCTCGCTGGGCCATGGCTCGCAGGCCGATCCCCTCCTTGAGATAGTCCATCTCGTAGAGGTGCTCACGCCACTTCCTGTCCAGGACCGAGAGCATGACTCGCCGCTCGACCTGACGCATGATGTCCTCGCCGAGTTCAGCCTCTCGCGCGTCATAGGCGTGGTGTGCATCTGAGATGACCTCCTCGCGCAGGCTCGACCGTGAGATCGACCCGCCCGAGGCAACCCGGATCTGCTCCGGGTCGACCGTGACGGGGAACAGACTGCGCAGCGCCTGCCACAACCGGTCCAGGTCCCAGTCCTCGGCGAATCCTTCAGCCGTCTCGGAGTCGATGTAGCTCTCGATGACGTCGTTGACGAAGAACCTCATCTGCTCCTCGAGGTCGGCGCCCTCGAGCACCTGACGCCGTTGATCGTAGATGACGGTGCGCTGCCGGTTGAGCACATCGTCGTACTTGAGGATGTTCTTGCGGATCTCGTAGTTCTGCGCCTCCACCTGACTCTGCGCCGAGGCGATCGAGCGGGACACCATCTTGGACTCGATCGCCTCGTTGCTCATCCCCGAGGTCGCCATGACCCGGTCGACGATGCCGGCGTTGAACCGTCTCATCAGACTGTCCTGAAGGGAGAGATAGAACCGGCTCTCCCCCGGGTCCCCCTGACGGCCGGAGCGCCCGCGCAACTGGTTGTCGATCCGTCGGGATTCGTGCCGTTCGGTGCCCAGCACATACAGTCCGCCGAGCGCGACGACCTCCTCGTGCTCGGCGGCCACGGCCGCCTCGGCCTCAGCCAGTGCGTCCTCCCACGCGGCCTCGTACTCGTCGGGGGTCTCCTCCGGACTCAGCCCGCGCTGTTTGAGAGTGGCAACGGCGGTGAACTCGGAGTTCCCACCGAGCATGATGTCCGTGCCTCGTCCGGCCATATTCGTCGCGACCGTGACCGCACCCTTGCGACCGGCCTGCGCAACAATCGAAGCCTCCCTGGCATGCTGCTTGGCGTTGAGCACCTCGTGCGGGATACCCCGCCGACGCAACTGCTCGGACAGATACTCGCTCTTCTCGACCGAGACGGTACCGACGAGGACGGGCTGACCTGTCGCGTGACGTTCGACGATGTCCTCGACGACGGCGGCATACTTGGCCTCCTCGGTCCGGTAGACCAGATCCGCCTGGTCCTTACGGATCATCGGCCGATTCGTCGGGATCGAGATCACCCCGAGGTCGTAGATCGAGTTCAGTTCGGCCGCCTCGGTCTGGGCGGTTCCGGTCATGCCGGCGAGCTTGTCGTACATGCGGAAGTAGTTCTGCAGCGTGATCGTCGCCAGGGTCTGGTTCTCGTTCTTGATCTCGACGCCTTCCTTGGCCTCGATCGCCTGGTGCATCCCCTCGTTGTAGCGCCGCCCGGCAAGCATCCGGCCGGTGTGCTCATCGACGATGAGGACCTCGCCGTCCATAACGACGTAGTCCTTGTCGCGGCTGAACAGCTCCTTGGCCTTCAGCGCGTTGTTGAGGTAGCCGATCAGGGGGGTGTTCGCCGACTCGTAGAGGTTGTCGATGCCGAGCCAGTCCTCGACCTTCTCGATCCCGGACTCCAGGACGCCTACGGTCCGCTTCTTCTCGTCCACCTCGTAGTCCCCGAGACCGGACTCGTCCTCGCCGCGCTCCAGGCGCTGGACGAGTTTGGCGAACTCGACGTACCACTTGGTCGGCTGGTCCGCCGGGCCGGAGATAATGAGCGGGGTGCGGGCCTCGTCGATGAGGATTGAGTCGACCTCGTCGACGATCGCGTAATGGTGACCCCGCTGGACCAGTTCATCGACCGACCAGGCCATGTTGTCGCGCAGGTAGTCGAAGCCGAACTCGTTGTTCGTCCCGTAGGTGATGTCCTTGGCGTACTGCACGCGACGTTCCGCCGGGGTCTGGCCGGCGAGAATGCACCCGGTCTCCAGACCGAGGGCGCGGTGGATGCGGCCCATCAGCTCGGACTGGTAGGACGCGAGGTAGTCGTTCACCGTGACGACGTGCACACCCTTGCCGGTGAGCGCATTGAGATAGCTCGGCAACGTGGCGACGAGCGTCTTGCCCTCACCGGTCTTCATCTCGGCGACATTCCCCATGTGCAGTGCGGCGCCGCCCATGATCTGGACGTCGAAGTGCCGCTTGCCGATCGTGCGCTTGCTGGCCTCGCGCACCGCGGCGAAGGCCTCGGGCAGGATCTGATCGAGGCTCTGCCCATCGGCGAGTCGGGCCCGGAAGTTGTCGGTCTCGGCACGCAACTCGGCGTCGGTGAGTTTCTCGAAGTCGTCCTCGATGGCATTGACCTGGGCGGCGATGCCTTCGAGGCGCTTGAGTTGGCGGCCCTCACCGGCACGCAGCAACTTCTCGAAGAACTTGGGCACGATTCACCTTCTGGGACGACGACGGGGACGTCGGCACGCGTGCCGACCTGCTAAGGGTAATCGACGCAGCACCAAGAGCGATCCGCTCGCCCGGTTCCGAGACTCGCGACGGTGGGCTCAGCCGAACGAAAACCGGTCGCCACATCGGGCGTCGAGGTGGTGGGATGATCCTGTGACCTGCACTCCCGACTCAGCCGCCCGTGCGACGTTCCCGAACTGTGTTCCCGTCCTCAGCGACGGCTGGGTCCTCCTGCGGGCCCACACCGCAGATGACGCACCGGGCATCGTCGAACAGTGCACCGACCCGGACTCGATCGCATGGACCACGGTGCCGGTGCCCTACGGTCTCGCCGATGCCCGCACGTGGCTCGCGCAGATCGCCCGGGACTGGGAGTCGGACAGCGCGCCCCGGTTGTGGGCGATCACCTCGGCAGCCGACCCCGACACCTTCCTCGGGAGTATCGACGTCCGCCCCCGGGGCGCCGGGATCGCGGAGATCGGGTTCGGACTGCACCCCAGTGGTCGTGGCCGGCACCTGATGAGCGGAGCGGTCCGGCTCGTGACGCGCTGGTGGTTCGACCAGGGTGGGGTGCGGATGATCTGGGAGGCGAACCGCGGCAACTTCGCCTCGTGGCGGGTCGCGCACGCGTGCGGCTTCACCTTCCATGGGATCCTGCCGCACCACCTCGACCACCGCGGCGAGCCGGTGGATGCGTACTACGGCAGCGTCGGGCGGGACGACGACCTGTACCACCCGGTGCGGCCGTGGTACGAGGCCCCGGTCCTCGAGGCCGAGCAGGTGCGGCTGCGGCCCTGGCGGGACGCCGACATCGCTGCCGTCCCCGAGTCGGACAGCACACCGCAGCACTTCGTCCCGCCCGGCAGCATCCCGACCCGGGACACCTTCGAACCCTGGCTGCTGCGCCGCCGCGAGCGCCAGATGACCGGCATGGTGGTCGACTGGTGCATCGCCGAGCGGGCCGGCGACCTCGCCGTCGGCAACGTCCTCCTCATCCTGGACCGGCACGAGCCCGGGGCGGCAGAGCTCGGCTACGTCCTCCTCGAGCACGCCCGCGGTCGGGGGCTGGCGACGACGGCGGCCCGGCTGGCGACGGAGTTCGGGCTGCGGTCCCGCGAGGACGGCGGTCTCGCACTGCGGCGGATCCTCGCCGTCACCGTGGGCGACAACACCGGCAGCAGCCGGGTCCTCGAGACGCTCGGCTTCACCGAGTGGGGCCGGCAGGAACACGCCACGGCCCGCGTAGACGACTCCTTCGACGACACGATCCACTGGGTCCGCTTCCGGGACTGACGCGAGCGACGCATACGCTCCCACCATGGACTTCAACGCCGAGGCCGAGACGTGGGACGACGAACCGCACCGGTGGGAACGCTCGGCGCGGATCGCCGCTGCGATCCGTCGCGCGGTCGACCTCACCGACCGGCCCCGGACCCTCGAACTCGGTGCCGGCACCGGATTGCTCGCCCGGGCGCTCGCCGACGACCTGGGGGCGGTCACCCTGACCGACAGTGCGGCGCGGATGGTCGAGGTGGGCCTGGCCACGGCGCATGCGGCCGGTCACGTGGACTGGGACGGTGCCGTCGTCGACCTCGGGTCCGACCCGCTCCCACCCGGCCCCTACGACCTCGTCATCAGCCAACTCGCCCTGCACCACGTCGGTGACGTCGCGACGGTGCTCGCCGAGGTCGGGACCGTCCTCGCGCCCGGCGGCCGGGTCGCCCTCGTCGACCTCGACGCCGATCCGCACGGCCTGTTCCACCGCGCCCATCCCGACTTCGACGGCCACGACGGCTTCGCCCGCGAGGATCTGGTCCGCTGGCTCACCGCGGCAGGATGCACCCGGGTCGAGGTGACCACGGCCACCGAACTCGTCAAGGAGGTCGACGGGGTCGAGCGCACCTTCCCGCTCTTCCTCGCCGTCGGCGTCACGGACCCGGACGCGGGCTGACCGACGTCAGCCGCAGCCACTGCGCCATGAGGTCGAGCTCGGCGTCGAGTTCGGCCCGGTCGCCGGCCCCGCCACGGCCGGGCTCCCACGTCACCTGCTGCACCCGGAGCACCCCGCCGGCGCGGTCCGCCTTCAGATCGATCCGACCGACGAGTCGCTCACCGAGCAGGAAGGGCAGCACGTAGTAGCCGTGAACCCGCTTGTGCACCGGAGTGTAGATCTCGATCCGGTAGCGGAAGTCGAACAGCGCCTCGACCCGATCCCGTTGCCACACCAGCGAATCGAACGGGCTGAGCAGGGCTCGCGCCGACACGGATCGGGGCCGCCGCGCGTCTCGGTGGAGGTATGCCGGACGCGCCCACCCCTGGACCGTCACCGGCTCGAGGGTCCCGTCGGCGACGAGTGCGGCGATCGCCGGCCCGGCCTGAGCGGTGTGCAGGCGGGCGTAGTCCCGCAGACAGAGGTCGCTCGCGACCCCGTACGCCCGGGCGGCCCGGTCGATGAGGTCCCGGAAGGCTGCCTCGGGCTCGGGCCGCTCCCCCACGAGATGACGCAGCCGGGGCGGGAAGACGCGCTCGGGCAACGCATATCGCCGCTCGAACTGGCTGGTCCGGCCGGCCGAGACGATCTCCCCGGCCCAGAACAGATGCTCCAGTGCCCGTTTGACCAGGGACCAGTTCCAGCCCCACGCGGTACGGTCCCGGTCCGCGTCGTGGGCCAGCACGGCTTCGAGGTGACGGGCCGTGATCGGCCCGCGCCGGGCCACCTCGGCACGCACCGCGGCCACGACATCGGGGTGGTCCCGGGCCACCCGCTGCATACCGCCCCAGGCCTCGGCGTGGGCCCGGTCCATCCGGAACCGGAACAACGGCCATAGCTCCAGCGGCAGCAGACTCGCCTCGTGCGCCCAGTATTCGATGAGCCGACGTGGCCCCGTGTCCCGCATCCGATCGAGCAGGGCCGTGTCGTAGGGGCCGATGCGGGCGAAGAACGGCAGGTAGTGGCTGCGGGTGAGGACGTTGACGCTGTCGATCTGGACGATGTGGACGGTGCGGACGACCCGGTGCAGATCACGCGTCGTCGCCGCCCACGGCGCAGGTCGACCCCGGGTGAATCCCTGGGCCGCCAGCGCGATCCGACGGGCGACGGGACGCGGGATCGAGCGCATCAGGGCGAGCCGGAGGCCACGGCTCGAAGACGGGTGAGCAGGTCGGCGATCCGATGCCGGACGTCATCCTCGGACAGCCCAACTGCGGTCGCGACCACGCTCAGGTCCTCACCACCGGCGAGCAGGTGCAGGATGCGTCGCTCCAGGTGCACGTTCGGATCGTCGTCGGATGCTGTCCGGCTCACCCTGTCGAGCAAGGTGGCCGCCGCGGTCGGGGCGAGTTGGTTCACGCCGCGGTGCAGCTCCCGGATCGCCTCAGCCACCTGTTCACCGGTGGCGTCCTTGGTGACGTAACCGGCGGCCCCCGCGAGCAGCGCAGCAACCGCACTGTCCGGGTCCTCCGGCATCGTCAGCATGAGGACGCGGGTCGTCGGTGACCGCTGCGAGATCGCCCGGATCGCCTCCAACCCACTGAGTTTCGGCATCCGCAGATCGAGAACGAGCACGTCCGGTCGCCACCTGAGCACCTGCTCCAGCGCCTCCTGGCCGTCAGCGGCGACGGCGACCACCTCGATGTCCCGGTCGAGGGTGATGACGAGTTGCAGACTCTTCCGGTAGAGGACATGGTCGTCGGCGATGACGACCCGGATGGGATGTGGGTCGGTCGAGATCACGGGACGGACGCACCGACCCGATCATCCGCTTCGCTCCCGACCGGGGCGTCCTCGCCGGAGTCCCCGGCCGGCTCGACGACGTCGAGGTGGATCACGCCGTAGGACCAGCCACGGCGCCGATACAGCACGCTCGGACGATCGGTCTCACTGTCGTGGAAGAGGAAGAAGTCATGTCCGACGAGCTCCATCTCGAGCAGCGCGTCCTCGAGCGCCATCGGCGCACTGGCGTGGACCTTCTCCCGGATCTGCACCGGGGAGTCCCCGAACCGGTCGCTGCGGTCATGCTCGTCCGCCTCGGCGGCGCCACCGGAGAGTTCCTCCTCGAGGTGGGCGGCGTCGAAACGTGCGGTGGCCTGGGCCACCGACTCGGGCGTGCGATGCCCGCCACGGGAGACCCGACGGCGGTCGTTGCGGCGCCGGAGCCGCTCGATGAGCTTGTCCATCGCGACGTCGAGGGCGCCGTACTTGTCATCGGCGCTGGCCTCGGCCCTGATCACCGGTCCCTTGCCGTGACACGTGATCTCCACCCGCTCGGCGGCCTTGACCTGACGACGGTTCTCCTGGGTGACCATGACATCGATGCGTTGCACCTTGGGTGCCAGGCTGGCAACCTTGCTCAGCTTCTCCTCGACATGGGACCGGAATCGGTCGGCGACGGTGGTCTGACGACCAGTGACGACAATGTCCACGGGATGCTCCTTCGCAGCTGAAGTTGACTCACGCCACGGATCGGATCGATCCGGGGCAGCCGGCGGGCCAGACCGGTGAAGCGGCAGGGACCTCCCACGTGTGGTCGAGGACGGATCTGGGAACGACGCTGGTCGAGAAGGATGTGCGGGCTGGGATCCACCTCTCTCCTCCCGGATGAGTATGCGCCACATCGCCGGGATGAATCGCTTCGGACGAATCTGTGCCCCCGACGCTAATGCAGAACGCCTCCCGTTGGTAGGCCCGGTGCGGCGTGAGATCCCACGCGCCCGCCGCGGCGCTGCGTCGCACAGAGCACAGCGGAGTGCACCGACCCGGCTGCCGCCTCCCGCCGCAGCGCCCGAGCTGCTTCGGTCAGGGTCGCGCCGGTCGTGACGACGTCGTCGATGACGACAACACTCCGACCGGCGACGAGGTCCCGGCCACCGGGCACCACGGTGAACGAACCGGCCAGGTTCGCCGCGCGCGCCCGGTGATCCAGACCCGCCTGGTCCCGGACCGCCCGGCGCACCCGCAGCACCGGTGCGACCCGGACCGGCCGGGCCAACCGCATACCGCGGACCAGATCCGTCACCGGCTCCCGGCCCCGGAGCCGGCGGGCAGCCGCTGCCGACGGGACGGGCACGATGACCGGTGCTGACAGCGGGCCCATGACCTCCTCGACCACATCCGCGAGGAGAGTGGCGAGCAGCCCGGTCAGGTCAGCCCGGCCGGCGTCCTTGTAGGCCAGGACGAGCCGCTTGAGCGCCCCGGCGTAGCTGCCCCACACCACCGTCGGGGGAAAACCGTCCGGGCAGGGGGTCGGGTGGTGCCGCCGCAGCGACCCGAGTGCCGCGACATCGGCCGCGCACCCGGGACACACCACGGGGCCGGGGTGCCCGCACCCGCCGCACGCAGCCGGCCAGAACAGGTCCCGCACCGAGCGGAGGAGCGTATGCACGGTCCCACCCTGGGTGCGGAATGTCCGGCCCCGCACGTGCTGCCGGCCCGGGTGTGGACGACACACCCGAGGGGTTCGGCGCCAGTGGACAACCGCACACCTATCCGGGCCGCCGGCCCCGCGTCAGCGACCGGCGACCATGACCTCGGACCCGTGGTCCACCGCCGGCAGCCACTGCGGACCGACCCGGACCATGATCTGCTCATCGGCGGTGACGACGATGAGGTTGCGTTCCCCGCCGGTCGAGGTGATCCGGGTCGCCCCGCTCAAGGTGGGCAGGGCTACCGACCGGCCACCGACGGTCAGGAGGAAGGGTTGCAGCCGGTCCGGGTCGTCGGGGTCGTCCTCGGCGGTTTCGGCACCGGAGCCGGTCGGGTGCGTCCGCCCGAGGACTCCGAGCAGGGTCTCGTTGAGCCACACGGCGTCGGTGACGGACGCGAAACGTGCACCGACGCTCTGTTGCCCGATGACGGCGATCGGCAGCCCGTTGGTGGTGCGGACCACCGCACCGATGTCGAGTTGCGGTGCGGTGTCCGCACCGGCATCGGTGATCAGGGCGATCCGACTCCCTTGCGGCGAGACATGGCAGCCGAGGACCCGTCGGTCGGTCAGCCACGACACCGCGACCGGGCGCGCCGCTGAACGCAGCGGATCCGCCGGGGACGCGGCGGCGTTGAAGGCGAAGAGCCGCTCGCGGGGTACCTGTACGCCGATCCCCCCGGCCCACAGGACGTCGTGGCGGTCGTAGCACACCCGGCCCAGATCGGTCGCGAAGCGCGGCGCCTCATATCTGGTACCCCGCCGCCACCGGCTCAGTGCATCCGCTGAGGTGCCGGCCAGCTCCACCCCGGAGGGCGACAGGGCCAGGTTCCGCCACTCCTCGTCGATCCACGGGAAGCGCTGCTCGCTCCGGGGTGCCGTCGTGGGCTCGCGGACGACATCGTCGAACCGGGCCCGCAGATTCGGTGTTCCGATGCTGTTGCCCTGCCGGACCAGTGCGGTCGCCCGCGCCGAAGTGGTCTGCTGGGTGAACCGCAGATCTCCGAGGGAACGGACATCCTCGACCCCGGCGATCTCGAGGGGGTTGCCCTCCAGCGTGATCTGGACCCGGTCGACGCCGCGCACCTGGGTCAACGTCGCGAAGAACTGGGCCCACAGGTTCTCCCGCGCGGTCGGGTCCGACCCGATGCCCTCCCCTTTGAGGTCGACCGTCGCGACACCGTCGAGCACCGGGACCGCCCCGACATTGAGCTGGGCGGCCACGGGGATGTCGTGCCGGACCGCGCCGAGGAGGTAGTCCGGCGTCTCCCCGAGTTGGAGCAGCGCCAACCGGGTCGCCACCCGGTCGGTCGGGACGTACCGGATGTCGGGCATCAGCACCCGCTCCCCGGTGCTGACGTAATGCACCGCATACGGGTCGTAGAGCCGTTCGAAGTCGGCGGTGTTGAGCCAGCGACCGAACTGCGGATCGAGGTATCGGATCCGCCACTGCCCCGCGCTCCTGGCCAGGACGACCTCCGTGGTGACCTGCTGGGTCCCCGGCAACTCGCGGTAATGTCCGAGCCGGTCGACCTCGGCCCAGGCCATCACGCTCAGGCTCAGCACCCGGTCCCCGGCTTCCAGGGGTGGGCGGGTCGGTGCATCTTCGGCCGATTCGGTCGGGCCGTCCTCAGCAGTGTCGTCGGCGGTGTCCTCGGTCGCCCCCTCGGGGGGAGGTGTCGGCGTGGGCTCCTCGACGTCCGTGACTTGGAGCGCCCCCCGGAAGACGAGCGTGCGGGTCTCCGCCGACCAGGTCCGCAGCGCCTCGCCGGTGAGGAACTCGCGGGAGGTGACGAAGTCACCTCCGCTGCCGGCCTGGGAGTGCACGAATCCGCGCACGATCTCGGCCGGGTCGGCGCCGTCGCGGGGGCCGGGCGGAGCGACCTGCAATTCCGCATCCACCTGGCCTCGTCCCACGTTCAGTCCCGGCCGGATCGTCGGGTCCCCGGCGAGCGTGGTGCATCCGCTCAACGCCACCAGCAGGGTGACGGCGGCCACCGTCCACCTGCGTCGCCGGCCCATTATGGCTCACCGTCCTCGGTCGTCGCGGGGTCAGTCAACGGCAGCGGCGCCGCTGCGATCGGGACATCGGGGACGCGGGGCAGGGTGAGCCGGAAGCGTGCGCCCGCCCCCGGGGTGCCCCAGGCCTGGAGCCAGCCGCGGTGCAGCCGGGCGTCCTCGAGGGCGATGGCCAGGCCCAGACCGGTTCCGCCGGTGTGTCGGGCCCGGGCCGGATCGGCCCGCCAGAACCGGTTGAACACGAGGGCCGATTCCCCCGGCCGCAACCCGACGCCCCCGTCGGCGACGACGACCGAGACGGCCGTCTCGTTGCCCGCCAGGGTCACCCGCACCGGATTCCCCTCACCGTGCTCGATGGCGTTGACGACGAGGTTGCGGATGATCCGCTCCACCCGACGAGGATCGATCTCGGCGTCGGTGTCGTCGCTGACGGTGTCGAGGACGAGATCGCTGCCGCGTCGGGTCGCCAACGGTGCGGTGTCGACCAGGACCCGGTCGACGATATCGGCCAGGCTGGCCGGTTCGAGGTCGACGGCGGCGGCGCCGGCGTCGAAGCGACTGATCTCGAGCAGGTCGGCGAGCATCTCCTCGAACCGGTCCAGTTCCCCGTGCAGCAACTCCGCGGAGCGAGCCACCGGAGTGTTGAACTCGTCCCGGGAGTCGTAGATCAGGTCGGCCGCCATCCGCACCGTTGTCAGCGGGGTGCGCAACTCGTGCGAGACGTCGGAGACGAAGCGCTGCTGGACCTGGGACAGCCCCTCGAGTTGGCGGATCTGGGCCTGCAGGCTGTCCGCCATCGAGTTGAACGATGTCGCGAGCCGGGCCAGATCGTCCTCACCACGCACGGGCATCCGTTCCCCGAGGTCGCCGGCCTCGAGCCGTTCGGCGACGGAAGCGGCCCGGCGTACCGGGGTGACCGCCTGCCGGGCGACGAGCAGGGCGATGGCACCGATGAGGAAGGTCAGCGCGATCGCGCCGAGGAGGAGGGAGTTCTTGATCAGCCGCAGCGTGGCCTGCTCCTGGTACATCGGGGTGATGAAGTACAGGTCGTAGGTCCCCATGACGGGTACCTCGATCTGGGAGCCGACGATGACCGCCGGGATCTCGGCCCCATCGAGGGCGACCGTGGTCAACTGGGTCTGCTGCTGATCCGGATCCGCGGCGACCGCGGTGCGCAACGCCTCGCTCACCGCTGACAGGCCGACCTTGGGTGAAGAGACCGTGGGGATCGTCGTCGTCCCCGTGTTGTTCAAGGATCGGGTGAACACCACGTGGAGGGACTGGTCATCGCCCGGTGGGGCGAGCTGGTTGACCAGGTCGATGGCGAGTTGCCCCTGTGCGTCCCCCTCACGTTGCTGGAAGGCGTCGACATAGACCTGGGCTCGGGCAGCGAGCGCAAGCGCCTGCTGCTCGGCGCGACCGACGCGGTCCTCCTCGAGGCCGCCGGCGATCGCGGTATAGAGATAGCTGACGACGATCGAGAGGACGATCAGACCGAGCAGCATCGTCGAGGTGACGATGCGGAACTGCAGCGAGGCCCGCCACAGATGCGTCACCCGCCGCCAACCACGCCGCAGCGCCGACGTGATCCGGTGCGTCCGGGGAGTGGCCCGGTCAGCCGCCGGCTTTGTATCCGACACCACGAACCGTGACGACGATCTGCGGATTCTCCGGATCGTGCTCGATCTTGCTGCGCAGCCGCTGGACGTGGACGTTGACCAGGCGGGTGTCCCCGGCGTGTCGGTAGCCCCACACCTGCTCGAGCAGGGTCTCGCGGGAGAAAACCTGCCACGGTTTGCGTGCCAGGGCGACGAGCAGGTCGAACTCCAGCGGAGTCAGGGAGATCGGTGTGTCGCCGCGACGCACGGAGTGGCCGGCAACGTCGATGACCATGTCGCCGATCTCGAGTCGTTCCGGATCGGGGTCGTCGCCGCGACGCAGCCGGGCCCGGATCCGGGCGATGAGTTCCTGCGGTTTGAACGGTTTGACGATGTAGTCGTCCGCCCCGCTCTCGAGTCCGACGACGACGTCGTGGGTGTCGGTGCGGGCGGTGAGCATGACGATCGGGACCCCGGACTCGGCCCGGATGCGTTTGCATACCTCCATCCCGTCCATGCCCGGGAGCATGACGTCGAGGAGCACCAGATCAGGGCGGGTGCTCCGGAACGCCCCGACCGCGGCTGCCCCGTCGGCGACGTGGGAGACCTCGAGGCCCTCGTTGCGAAGCACGATGCTGAGCATCTCCGCCAGCGAGGAGTCGTCGTCGACGATGAGCACACGACTGGTCACCAGGTGCCATCCCTTCCGTTCGTCCGGCACACCCAACTCTCACCCATGATCATCACATATCCGCAGGCCGTGAACCCGCAGCGGCAGGCGTCGATGGCCACGGAAGCGCCGAAGTCGCGGCCCGACTCGAACGTGGGGGCATCGGCGGTTCGGCCCGAATCGTCCTCCCGACCGGACGAACCGGGGGAACGTCGGAAAGAATGAGGTATGCGGTGGCGCCGTGGTACAGACCTCTGGGCAGATCTCGGGACCGGGATCTTCGTCCGGCTAGCCTTCGCGCTCACCGCCTTGGCCATCGGGGCCTACCAGAATCGCGCGCTGATCGTCGCGCCCTGGGTCGGGGCCGTCGTCGCAGCGGACCTGCTACAGGTCGCCTTGGACCGGTTCTATCCTGAAGTCGCCGACCGGTGGCGTCTGGTCACGGTGGGCCTGTTCCTGGCCGTGACCATGGTGGCGGTGCAGGGGGTTGGGGCCCCCGTCATCCCGCTGACGTTCGTTCCGGCCGTGTATGCGGGGGTCTCACTCGGGCGCAAAGGGGTACTCCTCGTGGGTTGGGTCAGCCTGGTCACCCCGTTCGCGATGGCGGAGTTGACCAGTCACCACAACCTGCACGGAATCCGGATTCTCATCCTGATGGGCGCCGTGACGTTGGCAACCCTGATCGCCTCGTTCTGGCACCGCCAACGCCCGGACGAGGAACAGCTCGCAGCCGGAGAGGCCCGTGATCTGCTCATCCGGCTCAGTTCCCTGGCGGACAGCCTCGACACCGGATTCGACGTGCCGGCTCTCGGGGACGCAGCCCTGGAGGAGACCGCCGCAGCGGTGCCACTGGAACGGGCCGCCCTCCTGCTGCGGCACGGCGATGACGCCATCCCGGTCGGACTGTTCGGGCACACCCGCGTGCCCTGGCCGCCACCGACGGACCCCGGCTCCGCCCTGACCCACAGCTGGGAGCAAGGCGTCGCAGTGCGCCGCGTCTTCGGTGACGACCCGAATCGCCGATACCTGCTCACCGTCCCGGTCATCGGCACTGACGGAGGGGTCATCGGGATGTTCGCCATGGACCGCGAACACGAACCGTTCTCGCCCACGGACCAGCGTCAGGTGGAGGTGATCGCCGACCGGGTGGCGCCGCTCGTCGAGGTGGGGGTGCTGTTCTCCCGGCTGCGCGGACGAGCCGCGCTCGAGGAACGCACCCGCCTGGCGCGCGATATGCACGACGGCGTCGCCCAGGATCTGGCCGCGCTCAGCTTCAGTGTCGACATCCTGTTGCAGCAGACGGCGAAGACCGAGCCGGTGTATTCCGCTCTGGAGTCGCTCCGGACGGCGATGCGAGAGTCGCTCAGCGACATCCGCCACCAGATCTCCACGCTACGCATGGTGGAACGACCCGACGTCTCCTTCGGGTCGATCCTGTCTGCGGCGCTGCAGGGGTTCGGGCAGACCGGCCTGCGCACGACGTTGACCCTCGACGAGTCCCCGTTCCGGCTGCCGGCGCATCTGGAGATCCAGATCCAACGCATCGCACTGGATCTGCTCGCCGATGCCCGCACGAGCGGGGCGACCTTCGTCGACTGGGACATCCGCCTGGCCGCCCCCAATGCCCGCCTCGTCCTCATGCACGACGGCGCCACCCGGCTCAGTGCCGACTCCTTCGCTCGGCAACCGCTGCAGGAACACGCCTTGATCATTGTCGATGCCCTCATCCCGGCCGGCCTGTTCGTCGACATCACCATCGGTACGGATCCGCGGCCCCACGGACGCCGGACCCTGTCCGCTCCTGAGCCGGCCCGATCGGTCAATTCGACTCCCGTCCGGGACCACACTCCGGCCGAGGATCCGCGGACCGGCCGGACGCATACCGACGTGATGGAAGGGACGACCCAGGAATGAGTCCACGACGAGTGACCCACCCGAGGTGCCTGCGTGGGTCGACGGCATCGGGCATGATCAAGGACGACCGGAGGACCCGGCCGGGGACGACGGTGGCGCAGTCGCAGGCCGGGGAGGGTGAGCAAGGATGAGTTCCAGCGAGGCGGACATGATGAGTGGGGTCATGAGTGGCGTCGGCGGTACCGCACTGCCGTTGCGCGTGGTCCTCGTCGACGATCACGCGATCCTGAGCGAGACCCTGGCCCGCTTCCTCGAGTCGGTCGACGACGGGGAACGTCGTGTCGAGGTCGTCGGTCTGGCCGGTTCGCTGCGGGAGGCGGTCAGTGTGCTCGCCGACACCCAGGCCCACGTCGTCGTCATCGACGTCAACCTCCCGGACGGCAGCGGACTCAACCTCGTGCGCCGGATCCGGCAGCGGTCGGCGACGATCGGCCTCGTCGTGCTGACGATGTACAAGGACGACGCCACCCTCCTCGGGGCGCTCGACGCAGGCGCGTCCTCCCTGGTGCTCAAGGACGAAGGCGCCCATCACGTCCTCGCCGCGATCCGGGAGGCTGCGGTGCGACCCGACGCGTTCACCGCCAGTGGCCTGGAAGCGGCGCTGCAGCGTCGCGAGTCCCTGCCGCGGCTGTCACCGCGCGAACTCGAGGTGCTCACCCTGCTCGCCGACGGCGAACGGGTCGCCGATGTCGCTGCCGCCCTGTACATGAGCCAGTCGACGGTCAAGACCCACATCGCCAAGATCTACGGCAAACTCGGCGCCCACAACCGGGCCAGCGCGGTGATGACGGCGATCAACCTGGGACTGATCAAGACCACCCAGTGAGGCGGCTGGCTGCACGCGGAGCGCCTGCGGCCCGGGCCGCAACAGGTCAGTAGCGGTAGTGGTCCGGCTTGTACGGGCCGGCGACATCGACGCCGAGGTACTCGGCCTGCTCCTTGGTCAGCTCGGTCAACTCGACCCCGAGGGACTCCAGGTGCAGCCGGGCAACCATCTCGTCGAGGTGCTTCGGCAGGGTCCGCACGAGCGGCTTGCCCTCCTCGTCGATGTACTCCTCGGTCTTGGTGAAGAGCTCGATCTGGGCGATCGTCTGGTTCGAGAAGGAGTTCGACATGACGAAACTCGGGTGCCCGGTCGCGTTGCCGAGGTTCATCAGCCGCCCCTCGGACAGCACGATGATCGAGTCCCCGGCATTCTCCCCGGACGTGAAGGTCCACTCGTGGACCTGGGCCTTGATCTCGGTCTTCTCGATGCCCGGGACCTTCGCGAGCCCGGCCATGTCGATCTCGTTGTCGAAGTGGCCGATGTTGGCGACGATCGCCTTGTTCTTCATCTGCTGCATGTGCTCGGCGGTGATGACGTCGAAGCATCCGGTCGCGGTGACGAAGATGTCCGCCTCGGCGACGACACTGTCCATCGTCGCGACCTGGTATCCGTCCATCGCCGCCTGGAGGGCACAGATCGGGTCGATCTCGGTGATGATGACCCGGGCGCCCTGGCCGCGCAGCGACTCCGCGCAGCCCTTGCCGACGTCGCCGTAGCCGGCGATGACAGCGACCTTGCCGCCGATGAGGACGTCGGTGGCGCGGTTCAGTCCGTCGACGAGGCTGTGCCGGCAGCCGTACTTGTTGTCGAACTTGGACTTGGTCACCGCGTCGTTGACGTTGATCGCGGGGAAGAGCAGCTCACCGGCCTCGGCCAACTGGTAGAGCCGGTGCACACCCGTCGTCGTCTCCTCGGTGACCCCCTTGATCTCGGCGGCGATCCGGGTCCACTTCTGCGGGTCCGCGGCCATGGTGCGCCGCACGAGGTCCTTGAAGACGGCGAACTCCTCGGAGTCCTCCTCCGTCGTCGCCGGGACCTGACCGGCGGCCTCCCACGCGGCACCCTTGTGGACGAGCATCGTCGCATCCCCGCCGTCGTCGAGGATCATGTTCGCGAACTCACCGTTCGGCCAGGTGAGGATCGCATCGGTGCACTCCCAGTACTCCTCGAGGGTCTCCCCCTTCCACGCGAACACCGGGACCCCGGCCGGGCGCTCCACCGACCCCTGCGGGCCGACGACGACCGCGGCAGCAGCCTCGTCCTGGGTCGAGTAGATGTTGCACGACGCCCAGCGGACCTGGGCTCCGAGCGCGACGAGCGTCTCGATGAGGACAGCGGTCTGGACCGTCATGTGCAGCGAGCCGGCGATCCGGGCGCCGGCGAGGGGGCGAGCCTGCGCATACTCCTCCCGCAGGGCCATCAGGCCCGGCATCTCGTGCTCGGCCAGCCGGATCTGGTGCCGGCCGGCCTCGGCGAGGGCGAGGTCGGCAACCTTGAAGTCGAAGGACACGACGAAAACTCCTGTGCAGGGTAGGTGGGTGGCTGACCCGGCGCGCCCCTCTGGGCTCTTCGGCGGGTCGACTCCCACGCCGGTCAAGGGGCCAGTCTAGCGGCTCCGGCTCTGCCGCTCTTGCGTGGACACTCGCACCGGCCGCTATCGTCTGGCGGTATGCCCAGCGCCCGCGGAACCCTCACCTGGACCCCTGCTCCCGACCAGCCCGACCTGCTCGCCGCCCCGGTGGCCGCAGCGATCGGGACCGCCCCCGACGCCCTGGTCGCCCCGATCGACGCCGAGCTGGCCGACACGGCAGCGTTCTGCGCCGCCTATGACGTCGCCCTGGAGGCGAGCGCGAACTGCGTCGTCGTCGCCGGCCGTCGCGGCGAGATCACCCGGTATGCAGCCGTCCTCGTCCTCGCCACCGACCGGGCCGACATCAACAACGTCGTGCGCCGCCGACTCGACGTGCGCCGGATCTCCTTCGCCCCGCACGAGGACGCCGTCCAACTCACCGGGATGGAGTTCGGCGGGATCACCCCGATCGGACTGCCCGCGCAGTGGCCGATCCTCGTGGACCGGCGGGTCGCCGACTGCCCCGAGGCGGTCATCGGCTCCGGGTTGCGCCGCAGCAAGGTGCTCGTCACCGGCGCGGCGCTCGCCGCCCTGCCCGGGGCAGAGGTCCTCGACCTCGTCCGCTGAGGCTTCGGCCTCCGGCGGGTCAACCCTCAGGCGCCCGGTGCGCGGGCCTCGTCGATGAGCAGCACCGGGATCCCGTCGTCGATCCGGTATGCCAGGCCGCAGTCCGCTCCGGTGCAGACCAGTTCCGGACCGCTCGGGCCGGTGTCGTCACGCAGTTCGGCGTGACACTTCGGGCAGCGCAGGATCTCACGGAGCCAGGGGCTGATGCTCATAGCCCGATCCTCTCACGCCCGGTCCGTGGGCTGTCCCCGGACGATGCTCAGCACCGCGTCCCGCAACTCCGCCATCGTCGCGACGTCTCGGGCCTCGACGTTGAGGCGGAGCAGGGGTTCGGTGTTCGAGGCGCGCAGGTTGAGCCACCACACCCACTGCCCGTCCGGTCCGGTCCGGGTGATCGTCAGTCCGTCGAGACGGTCCAGATCCACCGGTCCGTATGCGTCCTCGGCCCAGTCCTGCACGGCGGCCATCGCGGCGGTCGGGTCGGACACGGTCGAGTTGATCTCCCCCGATGCGGGGTAGCGGTCGCAGTGTCCGGCGATCGCGGACAACGGCTCGGTCGAGGCACCGAGGGCGGCCAGCACGTGCATCGCGGCGAGCATCCCGGTGTCGGCGAACCAGAAGTCGCGGAAGTAGTAGTGCGCCGAGTGCTCCCCGCCGAAAACCGCTGCGCTGCGGGCCATCTCACCCTTGATGAACGAGTGCCCGACCCGGGTACGCACCGGTTCGGCCCCGGCCGCACGGATCTCCTCCGGCACCACCTGTGAGGTGATGACGTTGTGCACGATCCGCACCTGCTGCGGTTCGGCACCCCCCGCCACGGCCCGGGCGATCTCCCGCCGCGCCACGAGCGCCGTGATCGCGCTCGGGCTGACCGGCGCGCCGCGTTCGTCGATGACGAAGCAGCGGTCGGCGTCCCCGTCGAAGGCCAAGCCGATGTCGGCGCCGACCCGGCGGATCCGCTCCTGCAGATCGACGAGGTTTGCCGGGTCGAGGGGGTTGGCCTCGTGGTTGGGGAAGGTGCCGTCGAGGTCGAAGTACATCGGTTCGATCTGCAGTGGCAGCGGGTCCAGCCCGGCGCCGTCGCCGAGGACGGCGGGCACGGTGTGCCCGGCCATCCCGTTGCCGGCGTCGATGATGACCTTGAGCGGGCGGATGCCGCGCAGATCGACGAGCGAGCGCAGGAACCCGGCGTAGCCGGGCAGCACATCCTCCTCCCGGATCGAGCCGCGGGTCGGGCCCGGGGCGAGGGTCGCATACCCGTCGAGGATCGCCTGGGCCAGATCGCGGACCTGGGCCAGCCCGCTGTCCTGACCGACCGGGCGGGCGCCGGTGGTGCATAGTTTGATCCCGTTGTAGCGGGCCGGATTGTGGCTCGCGGTGAACATCGCGCCCGGCAGATCGAGCGCTCCGGAGGCGTAGTAGAGCTGGTCGGTGCTCGCCAGGCCGATGAACCGGACGTCGAGCCCGCGGTCGCGGACCCCGTCGGCGAAGGCGTGGGACAGCTCCGGGGAACTGGGTCGCATGTCGTGACCGATGACGACCGCCGAGGCTCCGTCCCGCCGGGCGATGACCTCGGCGAAGGCGGCCCCGATCGCACGGGTCACCGACGGGTTGAGCTGGTCGGGCACGAGTCCACGGACGTCGTAGGCCTTGATGAAGTCGGCCAGGGCAGGGGTGCTCACGCGGTTCAGTATGCGTGACCCGCCGCCCGGGGCGCGCCCCAGGCGTCCGGTCAGGGCTCGGTGGACTCGCCGACGAGGCGCACCGCACGCAGGTGCCCGCGGCTGGGG
>DUPF01000115.1 GCA_012838445.1 Intrasporangiaceae bacterium
GCGCCTCAGCGCATCGGCCCGATCGGCCCGAACCCAGCCAGGCTCATCAGACCCAGACCGATCACGAGCCACGCGAGCCCGACCGCGAACATCCACTCCCGATCCCGCCAGATCCACAGCGCCCACAGGCCCAGCGCCGGCAGCACGGCAACGAGGATGAGTCCACCGATCCCGGAGGCGAGTCCTTCGAGGTCGGTGCCGCGGTCGCGCACACCTTGCGCCAGCATGACCACGCTGACGTAGAGCGGGCGAATGCTGGCGAGCAGACCGACGGCGATGACAACCCACATCCAGATCGGCCGATCGGCCGGCGGCGCAGGCTCGGGTGCGTTCATGGCTCGAGACTAGGTCCGCGGTGGCACGGCTCGGAACGAGTCCACCTACTCAATCCCACTCCCCCGACCGGGTATGCGTTCCGCACCGGATCTTGTCCACCCGGGGGTGCTGACCGGGCCGGCGACACGATCTTCGCGGGAGTTGTCCGGCGACCGGCCAGGTAGTCTTCCGAGCTCACCCGCCCCTGCGGCGGCGGACCCGATCGCGCAGGCCGTTGGCGACCTGACTCGCCCGGGCGCGCGGCGACATCACCTGTCGCTCGATCGCCTGCTCCTCCGCAGTGAGGTCAGCGACCGAATCCCGGGTGGGGATCTCGAGCCAGTCCTCGAGGGAGTCGTCCTCGCGCTCGTCACCGGCCGGTTGGCGTCGCACCCAACTGCTGACCCGCTGCCGCAACGTCCGGGTGTCCGGGACCGGGTACAGATGCCGGACTGCCCCGTTGAGCCCCGCACCGATGAGGATCGCGATGGCGAGGAAGTACAGCCAGATGAGCAGCACGATCGGAGCGGACAACGGGCCGTAGATCGAACTGCCCCCGAGGGAGTTGGCGATCAAGCCGCGCACGACGAACGAGGCGAGCACCCAGATCGCGAGGGTGAGGAGTGCGCCAGGAAGGTCCCGCAGCCAGG
Source organism: Intrasporangiaceae bacterium (assembly GCA_012838445.1). GTDB lineage: Bacteria > Actinomycetota > Actinomycetes > Actinomycetales > Dermatophilaceae > F2B08. The sequence continues at coordinate 966 of DUPF01000115.1, forward strand.
GACTCTTGCGGGGGGTGGCGACGTGGTACAGGCTCGTCAGGCTCGCCAACGTCAGGATCGTGACGACCGGCCAGTAGAGCCACGTCAGCCAGCCGAGCTGCTCCGGCAGCAACTGGCCGAGCAGCCTCGGACCGATGAGCACGAGCGGGATGGTGACGATGCCGACGATCAGCGCCAGCACATACAGGGAGAACGACAGTGCCCTGGTCGGGACGATGCCGCGCACGCCGGACTGTCCGTACATGATCGAGATCGTGTCGACGAAGACGTTCAGCGCCCGGCTGCCGGACCACAGCGAGAGGAGGAATCCGAGGGAGATCAGATCCGCACGCCCGCCCTGGAAGACGTTGTCGACCGTCGGGATGAGCGTCGAGGCGATGATCTCGTCGGTGAGGAACCGCTCGGCATAGGTCTGGACGCTCAACCGGACCTGATCGACGGTCGACTCACCGAGCCACCGACCCAGGTAGCCGAACCCTCCGAAGAGTCCGAGGATGAGCGGCGGCAGGGACAGCAACGCGAAGAAGCCTGCCTCCGAGGCCAGGCCGGTGACGCGATAGCGCAGGCACACCCGAATCGTCTCGACGAGCAGCTCCCACGCCGCCGTGAGCCCGGGCAGGCGCCCGAAGGCAGCCCTGGACTGCCTCGCCGCCGACCCGATCGTGCTCACGGCCCTAACGCTAGGCGACGTCGACGCCGTCGCGTGGGAGGCTGCCCCGTCGGGACACCACCGCCGCCGCCGACCCGGTTCCCGGCCGGCTCACGTCGCCGCGAGCCGCGCCTTCTGCTCCTCGACGTCGAACTGCGCCTCCGGCCACTGCAGGTCCAGGTCCCGCAGGTGGGCCAGGAGGATGTTCATCACGGCCAGACGCGCATACCACTTGCGGTCGGCGGGCACGACATACCACGGCGCGACCGGCGTCGAGCACCGCTGCACCGCTGCCTCATAGGCCGCCATGTAGTCGTCCCACTCCTGGCGCTCGTCGATGTCACCGGGGTTGAACTTCCAGTGCTTGTCCGGACGGTCGAGCCGCTCCATGAGCCGGTCCTTCTGCTCCTGCGAGCTGATGTGGAGCATGATCTTGATGATCGTCGTGTCGTCATCGGCGACCTCCTGCTCGAAGTCGTTGATCTGCGCGTAGCGCCCCTCCCACTCCTCCTGCGGGACCAGGCCCCGGACCCGGACGATGAGGACGTCCTCGTAGTGGCTGCGGTCGAAGACCCCGATCTTGCCCGCCTCCGGCAGCGCCTTGCGGATCCGCCAGAGGAAGTGGTGCGCCAGCTCCTCCTTCGTCGGTGCCTTGAACGCGGTGATCTCCGATCCTTGCGGGTCCATCGCCCCGACGACGTGCCGCATGATCCCGCCCTTGCCCGCGGTGTCCATCCCCTGGATGACGAGGAGGATCTTGCGGTTCGAGCCGGACTTGCTCTGCGCATACAGCCGCTCCTGCAGGTCGCTGGCCTCGTCGGCGAGGGCGGGCAGGAGGGCTTCGGCGGCGGCCTTGTCCCCGTCGAAGGCCGGGGTGGACGAGGGGTCGACGGCGCTCAGGTCGAACCCTTCCCCGGCCCGGAGCGCATCGCGCACGGCGTCGGCGGAGATCGGCTGGGTGGACTGCTGCGTGGACTTCTTGGCCATAGCGCCAGAGTCTGGCACGCGGCCAAGCTTCGCGGCCTGCCACACTGCACGCATGTTCCACACCGAACCCGATGGGCAGCAACTGCGCCGACTGTATACGGTGCCCGCCGCGGACCCGGATCGGCACCGGCCGTTCGTGCGGGCCAACTTCATCAGCACCGTCGACGGACACGTCACCGGTCGGGACGGGACGAGTTCGTCGATCAACAACCCTGCCGACAAGCGGGTCTTCGACGTCCTGCGCACGCTCGCCGATGTCGTGCTCGTCGGAGCGGGAACGGTGCGGGAGGAGGGATACGGCCGGATCTCGGCGTCCGCGTCAGGTCCGGCACCTGACCTGGTCGTCGTCTCCAACTCCGGGCGGATGCCGAAGTCGGTGCTCGGGTCGGCCAGCCATGACGGCGGTGTGCCGCGCGGTCGGGCCTTCCTCGCCACCCACGAAGCGGCGTCCCGGCACGACGACGCGGACCGTCTCGTGGCCGGAGCCACGCAGGTCGACCTCGTCCGGCTGCTGGCGATGCTCCATCAGCGCGGGGTGCGCTCGGTGCTCTGCGAGGGCGGCCCCCACCTGCTGACGTCGATGCTCGCCGCAGGGCTGGTCGACGAGATCGCCGTGACCACCGCCCCCCGTCTGGTGGGCGCCACGAGCGAGCTGACGATGACGACCGGGCCGCTCGATGTCGGACTCACCTGGCGCGGTGGGGCCGTCATCGACGAGACCGTGTTCACCCTGTGGCGGGTCAACCGGTCCGGGTGACGAAGGCGCGCACCGCGTCCTCCCAGCGGTGCGGGTCGGTGTTCCACAACTTGCAGTGCCGCGCCACGTCCCACTCCTCGAAGACCACGAGGTCGGGTCGGGCGGCAGCGACCGCCCGGGACGGGCCGATCGGGACGAAGTCGTCCGCGGTCGAGTGCATGACGAGCATCGGATGGGTCAACTCGTCGGCGCGCCGCACCCAGTCGGTCTGCGCGACGTCAAGCGGTTCGGAGACCCCGGCGAGCCACCGCAGCGAGTGCCGCCCCATGACCGCCCGGGCGAGCAACGCCACCGGCGTCGGCACGTTGTTGACGTGGGCGTGATGACGCAGCACATCGCCCCAGTCCAGGACCGGGCAGTCGAGGAAGACCCCACTGACCCGCCAGGCCAGGTCGGACTGGGCCAGGACCTGCATGCAGATCGCTCCCCCCATCGACCAGCCACCGAGGGTGACGGTGCGGGCGCCCCCGCGGATCGCATACCGGATGGCCTCCTCGACGTCCCGCCACTCCGACAGTCCGAGGGTGTACCGCCCGTCCGGACCCGGTGGGGCGTCGTCGTCGTTGCGGTAGGCCGGGATGAGGACGCTCAGGCCCGCATCGTGCAGCGCCCGCACCGCCCGCACACACTCGAACCGCAACGCCCCCCGGCCGTGAACGAGCACCGCCCACCGGTCGGTCGGTGCCGGCGCCGGGACGAGCCAGGCGGGCAGGTCGCCGACCTCGGCCTCGATCGTCACCTCCTCGGTGGCCAACCCGAGAGCCGGATCCGGGGACTCGGCGTAGAAGTAGGGATTGAAGCGGGCCGGGCCGGGTGTGAAGTCGCCGAAGTCGACCCCGAGGAGCTCGCGCGTCACGGTCGACTCGGTCAGCGTCCGGATCGACCCCATCCGCAGATGGGCGGTGCGGCCCTCGTCCCACATCCCGTAGCGTCCGGGGACCTCCGTCTCGACGCTCCGGGAGACGGTCACCTCATCCGCGGTGAGGTCATGGACCACGTGATCGGTGGGCCCCTCACCGTCAGGGGTGAGGACCTTGCGTGCGAAATACGTTGCAGCCCCGAGGGATCCGAGCCCACTGACCACGACGGAGGCAGCCGTCGCCCCGCCCGCCGCCCGGGCGATGCCGCGCCAGTTCACCGACCCGCACCTCCCCCGTCGAGGACCGCCCGCAGATCGTAGGAGACCGGCTCCTCGAGCTGGGCATACGTGCACTCCCGCGGGTCCTTGTCCGGCCGCCAGCGCACGAACTGGGCGGTATGCCGGAACCGGACCCCCTCCATGTGGTCGTAGCGGACCTCGACGACCCGCTCCGGACGCAGCGGGATGAACGACAGGTCCTTGCCCGCCGTCCACCGACTCCCGGCCGCCGCCTGCGGGGTGCGTTGCCCCTCGAGTTGCTGCGCCCACGCCCACGGGTGATCGTCCCAGCCGGTGACGAGCGGGGCGAGCTCCTCGACGAGCGCGCGGCGGGTCGCCATCGGGAAGGCCCCGATCACCCCGACGCTCGCGAGGTTGCCCTCGTCGTCGTAGAGGCCGAGGAGGAGGGAGCCGACCGCATCCGGTCCGGACTTGTGCTCGCGGTATCCGGCGACGACGCAGTCCGCGGTGCGCTCGTGCTTGATCTTGAACATCGAGCGCTTGTTCGGCTCATACACCCCGTCGGCCGGTTTGGCGATGATCCCGTCGAGACCGGCGCCCTCGAACTGGTGGAACCACTCGCGGGCCACCCCCCGGTCCGAGGTCATCGGTGTCAGGTGGATCGGTGCCCGCGCGGCCGCCAGCGCCACCTCCAGCCGGGCCCGCCGCTCCCGGAACGGCTGCCCGGTCAGGTCCTCGTCCCCGAGCGCGAGCAGGTCGAACGCGACGAACCGGGCGGGGGTCTCCGCGGCGAGTTTGCGGATCCGGCTGGCCGCCGGGTGGATCCGATGCTGGAGCAGCTCGAAGTCGAGCCGGTCCCCCTCCGGGCGCTCGACGACGATCTCGCCGTCGATGACCGCCCGGTCGGGGAAGTTCGCCAGCACCGCCTCGACGAGCTCGGGGAAGTAGCGGGTCAGCGGCTTCTCGTTGCGGCTGCCGATCTCGACCTGATCGCCGGAACGGAAGATGATCGAGCGGAACCCGTCCCACTTCGGCTCGAAGCGGACATCCGCCCCCGCGACCGCCTTGGCGTCGAAGCCTGCGACCGGTTTGGCGAGCATCGGCGCGACCGGTGGCACCACCGGCATCCCCCACCGCTCACGATGCTCCTCGTCCCGGTCCGCCTTCGGTGCCAGGTAATCCGCGTCGGCCTTGTCCTGCCGGCGTTTGCTCGGCTGCACCCGCGGCGGCTCGCCCGGCATCTTCGGA
>DUPF01000116.1 GCA_012838445.1 Intrasporangiaceae bacterium
CATCCCGTCTGTCCGGCCGGCCGATCCGCGGCAGACCCGAGGTCCGTGCATCGAAGCGCTCAGCGGGGGCCGGCTCACCGCGGAGCACCTCGAGCTCGCGGGTGATGGCACTCATGATCCGCTCGGTTGCCTCCCTGAGCACCGCCTGCGATCGCTGCTGGCCATACAGGTCGCTGAGGTCGACCGGCGCACCGGCGCGCATCCGGATCGTCTTGCGCGGGAAGAGCGCGACCTTCTTGTCGTACGGCGCGATGATCTTCTGGGCTCCCCACTGCGCTACCGGGATCACCGGGCACCTCGTCTCGAGTGCGATCCGCGCCGCGCCGGTCTTGCCTGTCATCGGCCAGATGCCGGGGTCGCGGGTGATCGTGCCCTCGGGATACACGACGACGACCTTGTTGTCGTGAACCGCCTGCACAGCGGCCTGGAAGGCGTCGGCAGCCTGGCCGGACTCGCGATACACCGGGATCTGCTCCGCCTTGGCGATGATTTTCCCCGCGACGGGGATGCGGAACACCGACTCCTTGGCGAGGAAGTGGGGTGCGCGACCGCTGTCGAAGACGTAGTGGGCGAGGAGCAGCGGGTCTGCGTACGAAATGTGGTTCGGACAGACGATGAACCCGCCCTCCGTCGGGAAGTGCTCGTAGCCGGTCCAGTCCCGTCTCGTGAACCGCATGAGCATGGGCCGCAGCACACCGGCCGCGAAGCGATAGGCCGGATTGAGGTCGGTCCTTCGTGGCACCTGTCTCTCCAATCACTCGGGACGGACACCGATGGGGTATGCGAATCGCACCCAAGACTGTCATGAACACCGCCGCCGCCAGTGGCAGAACCGCGATAGTCGCGTCGGGAAGCGGCCTGGGATGATGCTGACGTGTCCCCTGCCGCCGTCCCGTCCGCCTGGCACGTCGTCGTACCCATCCGTGGTGGAAGCTCCGGCAAGTCCCGGCTGACCGATCTCGACGGTGTGGCCCTCCCTGCAGATGACCGCGTCGATCTCGCCCTCGCGATGGCCCTCGACACCGTCGGTGCCGCAGTGGATCTCGCGTGCGGACCGGTCACGGTCGTCACCGGCGATGCCGTGGTCTCCTCGGCCATGTCGGCACTGGGCGCCGAGATCGCCCGCGACCGTGGCCGCGGCCTGAATGCCGAGCTGCGCGCCGCGGCAGAGACGGTCCCGGCCTCCACGGGGGTCCTCTTCCTCCTCGGCGACGTCCCCGCGGTGGTCGCGGCCGACCTGCGCGCCGCCCTGGACGAGCTCCGGCAGGTCGGTGCTGGTTTCGTCCCGGACTGGGAGGGCACGGGCACTGCGCTCGTCGGCTGTTCCCCTGGCCGGAGTCGCCCGTCCCTGGCGTTCGGCTCCGACTCAGCAGCCCGCCACCGGGCGATCGGGCTCTCGCCGGTGGGGCTCGGCCTCGAGCGGCTGCGCTGTGACGTCGACACCCCGGCAGCGTGGGCCCGGGCCGAGGCGCTGGGCCTGGGGCCCGCCACCACGGCGGCACGCGACCGCATCCTGGCTAGGCTGTCGGCCATGGCTCAGGGCTCTGTGCACACCTTCGATCTCACCGACGGATCCGGCTCGGTGCTCCTCGACGACGGCACCGAGGTCGCGTTCGCGCCCGAGGCCTTCGAGCGCAGCGGCCTGCGACTCCTGCGACCAGGCCAGCGGGTGAGTCTGGACCGGGACGCCGCCGGCGCGATCACCCGGGTCTTCATCAAGGGCATCGGCGACGGGGAGACCATCAGCTGATCAGACTCGCGTCACTTCTTGCGCGCGGTCGCCTTCTTCGTCGTGGCCTTCTTGGCAGGAGCCTTCTTGGCCGCGGCCTTCGTCGCCGTTGCCTTCTTGGCCGCGGCCTTCGTCGTGGTGGCCGTCTTCGCAGCGCTCTTGGCGGTGCTCTTGGCAGCCTTCTTCGCCGCAGCCTTCTTCGCGGGGGCAGCCGAGGCGGTGGCGGAGGCTCGCTGGCCGACCGTCCCACTCTTGGGCATCTTGCTGGGAGCCGCGACGTACTCCTTGAACTGCGTACCGGCGCGGAACTTCGGAACCGACGTCTTGCGGATGCGCACGGTCTCGCCGGTGCGGGGGTTGCGGCCGGTGCGAGCGGCGCGGGCGACCTTCTCGAAGGTGCCGAAGCCGGTGATCCCGACTGTGCCACCCTTGGCGACCTCGCGGATGATGGTGTCGACCACGGCCTCGAGCGCGTCGGCCGCGGCCTTCCGGCTCCCGAGCTTGGCCTCGAGCGCCTTGAGCAGTTCGCTCTTGTTCACGGTGGATCTCCGTTTCTTCGGGCCGGCGTCATCGTCGGCGTCGGTGGCTGACCGGGTCGGTCAACCTACGTCAACGACGTTAGGCCCCACGGGCGGTGGTTTCCAGCATCCTTGCGGA
>DUPF01000117.1 GCA_012838445.1 Intrasporangiaceae bacterium
CAGTCGGCCGTGCCGAACCGCCCCGAACTGGTCGCGGCGCACGGCTACGACACGAAGTACGCCTCACACGCCCTCCGGCTCGGACGACAGGGCGTCGAACTGGCCCGCACCGGACGGCTGTCCCTGCCGCTGCCCGAGCCGGACCGGCTCCAGTGCCTCGCCGTCAAACGCGGCGACATCGGATTCCGGGAGGCCCTGGCGCTCATCGACACCGCCCGCGCCGACCTGGCCGGACTCATCGACTCCGGGGACATGGCGCTGCCCGAAGCCCCCGACGTCGACCGGGTGGGCGCGTGGATGATCTCGGCGCAGGTGCGGCACTGGCGGGAGCGCGAACTCCTCTGACCGGGGTTGGACGATCCCTACAGTTCCGACATGGCGCGACTGCGGCGGGTCTCCCCGCGGATGAAGGGCTGGAGCCGGCGGCGGGCGGGCCGCGGCTTCTCCTACCGCGGCCTGGACGGCGAACGGCTCCCGGCCGAGCAGGTCGAACGGATCAAGGGGCTGGCGATCCCACCAGCGTGGACCGACGTCTGGATCTGCCCCTACCCCAACGGGCACATCCAGGCGATCGGGACCGACGCCGCCGGCCGGCGGCAGTACCTCTACCACCCACAGTGGCGGGCCGAGCGCGACGCCAAGAAGTTCGACCGGGTCAAGATCGCCGGGGCGCGGTTGGCGAAGGCGAGGGAACGCATACTCACCGATCTCACAGACTCCGGTATGCCGCTCTCCCGGGCCGCTGCCACGGCCACTCGGCTGTTGGACCTGGGCTATTTCCGGATCGGCAGCGACGCCTACGCCGACGAGAACGGATCGTTCGGGCTGACCACGCTGGAGCGGCGGCATGTGCGCCGGTCCGGATCGGACCTGATCTTCACGTTCGTCGGGAAGTCGGGCGTCGAGCACTCGATCACGATCAGCGACCCGGCCGTCATCGACTCGCTCAACCTGATGCGTCGCCGGCGCGGCGGGTCGCAGCGACTGCTCGCCTACAAGGGCGCCGCCCGCTGGGCCGACCTGGACGCCGCCGCAGTCAACGAGTACATCTCCGAGATGATCTGCGCCGACCTGACCGCCAAGGACTTCCGCACCTGGCACGCGACCGTGCTCGCCGCGGTGGCGCTCGCCGAGAGTGAGGAGCCCAGTGAGAGCGTTGCCTCGCGCAAGCGGGCCGTCAAGGCGGCGATCGAGGAGGTCGCCGCATACCTGGGCAACACCCCAGCGATCGCCAAGGGCTCCTACATCGACCCGCGCGTGCTCGACCAGTACGAATCGGGCGTGACCATCGCCCCCACCCTGGCCCGCAGACATCGCGACCCGGCCAGGCGACAGGCCGCGATCGAGAAGGCCGTCGCCCGGCTCATCGACGGCGCCTGATCACCACAACTTCGCAATCGCGAAGTTGTGGTGATCGAAGGGGGCCTACCGTTAGGCGTATGAGCCGCACGGTCCTCGTCGTCGACGACGAGTCCCAGATCCGCACCCTGCTCCGCGCCTACCTCGAGCGGGCCGGGTATGCGGTGGTCGAGGCCGGCACCGGCGCGGACGCCCTCAACGCGGTGCAGTCCGTCGACCCGAGCATCGTCCTCCTCGACGTCGGGCTGCCCGACCTGGACGGGTTCGAGGTGCTGCGCACCATCCGGCGTGACTCGGACCTGCCGACCATCCTCGTCACCGCCCGCGCCGACGAAGTGGACACCCTCGTCGGACTCGGCCTCGGTGCCGATGACTACGTGACCAAGCCGTTCAGTCCACGTGAGGTCGTCGCCCGGGTGGGCACCGTGTTGCGGCGGACGGACCGGCGTGGAGAGGACGCGATTGCGGAGCCCGAACATGCGGACCGGCTGGATTTCCCCGGACTCGTCATCGACGCCGCCCGTCGGGAAGTGCTCGTCGACGGCGCGCCGGCGTCGCTGTCCGCCCTCCAGTTCGACCTGCTCCGGGCGTTGGCCTCCTCCCCCGGTCGGGTCTTCTCCCGGATCCAACTGCTCGAGCAGGTGTGGGGATACGACTTCTACGGGGACGAGCGCGTCGTCGACGTCCACATCCGCAGCGTGCGCAAAGCACTCGGCGACAACGCCGCCGACCCGCGGATCATCGGGACCGTCCGGGGCGTGGGATACCGGTTCCTGCTCGAACCGGCGGGAGGTCGCTGATGCGACGACTCCTCACCCGGATGGTGCTCTCCCACGTCCTCGTC
>DUPF01000118.1 GCA_012838445.1 Intrasporangiaceae bacterium
GGCCGGTCGACTGCTCGCCGACCTGCACGGCCAGTCCCGCCGGATCAGTGCGGACTACGAGGCCGCCGCCGACGCCCGGGCGGTGCGGTGGCTCGATGGCGAGCACCGCATACCCGAACAGGTCGAGACCAGACTCCGGGAGGTGATCGCACGTCATGACCGGCCAGCGGTCGAGCTCGTGCCCACCCATGGTGACTGGCACCCGCGGAACTGGCTCATCGACGATGGCACCGTCCGGGTCATCGACCTGGGCCGGGCCGATTGGCGTCCGGCGCTGAGCGACTTCGCCCGGCTCGCCCGTCAGGAGTGGGAGGGGCGCCCGGACCTGGAGGCGGCCTTCCTCGACGGCTACGGATCCGACCCGCGCGAGTCCGGTGCCTGGCGACGCACGCTCCTCCGCGAGGCGATCGGGACGGCGTGCTGGGCCTATCTCGTCGGTGACGAGCCGTTCGAGCAGCAGGGCCACCGGATGATCGAGCAGGCGCTCGCCGTCGCCGACCGGCGGTGAGCCGACCGGCCCAGGCATGGTGTGCCGGACAGCCCGGGACCTAGACTGGGACGCAGAGCGAGGGAGGAATCATGAGAGGTCTGGGCGATGGTCGGGTCTTCCTGATCACCGGTGGTGCAGGGGGGATCGGGTCGGCGACTGCGGAGATCCTGGCCTCCCACGGTGGCCGGGTCGTCATCACCGATGTTCTGGGAGAGCAGGGTGAGGAGGTGGTCGCGGGCCTCAACGCGGGGGAGGGGCAGATCCGCTATCTCGACATGGACGTGACCAGTCCCGACGATGTCCGGCGGGTGGCCGCCCGACTCGAGGAGGAGGACTGGCCGGTCTACGGAGTCATGGCCAACGCGGGAGTCGCGCCGTCCGCGCCGGCCGCCGACTATCCGGATGACACCTGGCGCACGACCATCGACATCAACCTCAACGGGGCTTTCTGGACCGTTCGAGAGTTCGGTCGACGCATGATCGAGCGGGGAGCGGGCGCGGTGGTGATCACCTCCTCCATCGCGGGATTCGGCACCGTCTCACCCGAGACGCACGTCGCCTACGGCTCGACCAAGGCCGCGGTCGCGCACATGGCCCGCTTGCTCGGCGTCGAGTGGGCGCGCACCGGGGTTCGGGTCAACGCCGTTGCCCCCGGATACACCGCCACCCCCATCCTGGACCGCCTCAAGGAAGAAGCGCCGGATGTGTTCGACCAGTGGCTCGCACGCATCCCGATGGGGCGGCTCAACACCCCCGAGGAGATCGGCAACGCCGCCGCGTTCCTGTTCTCGGATCTGGCCAGTGGGATGACCGGGGCGGTCCTCAACGTCGACGGGGGCTACTCCGCTCGCTAGACGAGGCATCCGAGTGTGAGTGAACCGGTGCTATGGCGCCGGTTCACTCACACTGAGATACCGGTCCATGGCGACAGCACCTGGGCAGCGCGGGTCCGGAACAGCCCGTGGCTCAGGATGGCGTTCCGACGACGAGGCGAATGGCCCCGAGGTGTTCCGGCTGGGTGCGCAGCGAGCCGTACCGCCGGTCCCACATCCCGTCGGCGAGGTCGTCAGCGAGTCCGGCCAGCCCGGAGCGGACCGCCTCCGCCTCCGCGAACTGCCACGCGGACTGGGCAGCCCGGACGGCGTCGTCCAGGAAGGCCTCGGGCCGTCCGTAGAATGCTTCGGTGAACCCGTCCACGCAGTCGAGCGGGACAGGGACCGGGATGACGCGGGTCGCGCCGCCGATCGCCTCTCGCAGTGCGTCGATCGTCGGATAACGGGGAGCCTCACCGAGGAAGAGTTCAGGCACGTATTCGTTGAGCCACCAGCAGTCGAGGCGGCGTGGATCGAAGGTGAGGACCAGGACCGGTCCCCGCGCGACGCGACGCATCTCGGCCACTCCTCGCCGCC
>DUPF01000119.1 GCA_012838445.1 Intrasporangiaceae bacterium
CGACCCCGCCGCGACCGTCGTCCGGGCGGCCCGCGAGGCCAACATGGGTATGCCGGAGCACACGACCGTCCTCCTCGAGGGAGCTTACGGGGACCTCTCCGGCGCCCGCGTTGCGGTGCTCGGCGCTGCATACCGGGGCGGGGTGAAGGAGACCGCGTTCTCCGGGGTCTTCCCGCTCGTCGAGGCGCTACGCGGTCGCGGCGCAGAGGTGTCGGTGCACGACCCGTTGTACAGCGACGAGGAGATCGAGGGGTTCGGATGGACGCCCTATCACCTCGGCGACGACATCGACGCAGCGGTCGTCCAGGCCGACCATGCCGAGTACCGCGAGCTGTCCGCTGCGGACTTGCCCGGTTTGCGCGCGATCGTCGACGGCCGCCGCACCACCGACCCGGCCCGTTTCGAGTGCGTCACGCACCGCGTCATCGGCGCTCTGGGGCCGGTGAGATGAGCAGGCACCGGGTGCCCTGGCGCCCCGCATCGGCGGCGCTGGCAGCCGGGCTCATCCTCACTCTCCTACCGGCGTCGGCGACGGCCGCGGGCAGCGATCCCACCGATGTCGAGGCCACCGGCCAGGCGGCGGAGACCTCGTCGGAGACGATCTGGGGCGTCGACGCCGAGCGACACGACGACGGACTACTCGACGATGCCGGGGTCACCCGTCACCACGAGGGTTCCGGATCTGGGGTCGAGACCCCACCGGGAACATCGAGTTCACGCATGGCCGCCGCCGCGTCCCCGACCTGGACGCTCTCGGGAAGCGGGTGGGGCCATGGGGTCGGCATGAGCCAGTGGGGCGCGATGGAGATGGCCCGGGACGGGCGTACAGCGGAACAGATCCTGAAGCACTACTACACAGGCAGCACATACGACCCCGTCAACGACACCTCTGTGATCGCGGTCAACCTGCGCAACAGGGTGCCCTCGTCGACGATGGTCACTTCGGCCCTGAGCGCCGCGGGCGGGACCGTGCGGGTCACCGCCGGCGGGCGGACGATGACTGGGGGAGCCGGCGCCAGTCTGCGCGCGACCGTCGCGGCCGACGGCGCGGTGAGCGTCAGCTGTACCGGCTGCACCCCCCTCACCCAGGTCAGCGGCGCCAGCGCAAGCCTCGAGTGGGACGACGACCGCACTCTGCTCGCGGTTGACGGGACCCGGTACAAGGACGGCCGAATCACCGTCACCCGAGCCGGGACCACCTCGGCGCTCCACGTCATCGCCCACGTCCGTATCCACGACGAGTATCTCGACTACATCAATGAGGTGCCGTGGAGCTGGCCCATCGAGTCACTCAAGGCGCAGGCGGCCGCGGCCCGCGGCTATGCAATCTCGGCCCTCTCCCAGGGCCTGCGCAGTGACTGTGGCTGCCATGTCTTCGACACGACGACGAGCCAGGTCTTCGGGGGATATCCCTCGGCGGCCAACCTGCAGAGCTGGCCGAACTGGACGGCAGCCGTGCGCGCGGCAGGCTCGAGCACCGAGGGCTATGTCGTGCGCCATCAGGGCCGGGTCATCCAGGCCTTCTACTCCTCGTCCTCGGGAGGGCGCACCCAGAACAACGAGGACGTGTGGGGCGGCACCGCCCTGCCGTACCTACGCAGCGTCGACGACCCATGGAGTCTGCGGCCGAGCAACCCGCGGGCCTCGTGGAGCGTGCAGCGTGACATGGCCGCGCTCGCGACCGCCTTCCGCCTGCCCGACGTGGTCAGCCTCAACCTGTCCCGACGGCACGTCTCCGGTGGTCTGGCCACCGCGGTGGCGACCTCCTCGACGGGAGCCACAGCCCAGCTCGGCGGCGAGACGTTCCGGTCCCGGCTGGGACTGCACAGCACCTATGTCCGGGTGTCCGCAGCGCCGGATCTGCTCGGCTCCTCGACGGTGCCGCTGAGCACAGCCCATGGCTCGGGGGTGTACGGAGACGTCGACGGCAACGGGACCGCCGACCTCGTCGGCCTGCACACCAACGGCCAACTATATCTGTACACGACCTCAGCCGACGGCCCCCGAATCGCCCGCACCACGGTCATCGGAGAGAACTGGGGCCGGGCCGACTGGCTTGGCCGAGTGCCCGACGTCAACGGCGACGGAGTCGATGAGCTCCTCGCCCGCCGCGACGATGGGACGATGTGGTTGCTGCGTGGCCACCGCGGCGGCGGCTTCAGCTCCGCGGTCCAGGTGGGCAGCGGATTCTCCGGGTACCGAACGCTCGTCGTCGTTCCCAGGTTCCTCGGCGACGCTGAGGCGGTGCTGCTCTCGGTCGACGCCTTCGGCCGCTTGGAGCGGCGCTCTTTCACCTCCCTGACCGGCCAGCTGGGGGCGCCCGTCCGGGTTGGACACGGCTGGAACCCAAGGTTCATCCTCAGCGCTCAGAACTTTCTCGGCGACGGCCGACCGAATGTGCTGATGATCGACCACAGCGGCCGGATGTACGCATACACCCTCGTCAATGGGCTGGTCCGCTCGCGCGGCCAGGTCGGCCACGGCTGGTCCAACTTTGGGCACGCCCTCGTTCCAGGAGACATCGATGCCGACGGCCGCTGGGATCTGCTCGGCATCCGTAACGACGGCAACCTGTACTTCTATCGCAACCTTGCCGGCGGCCGCTGGGGCACGGCGCTGCAGATCGGAGCGCGCTGGGGCGGTATGCTACGGGTCTTCTGATCAGTTGAAGAAACCGACTCTGCTGATCAGTCGTCGAGATCGATGATGAGCTCTGGCTCGGTGTTGTCGCGGACTTCTTGTTCGGTGACGCCGGGGGCGAGTTCGCGCAGGACGAGTTGGGGTTGGTCGGGGGTGCCGTGGGTGGTGGTGTCGACGTCGATGACGGCGAGGTCGGTGATGATGCGTTCGACGAGGCGTTGTCCCGTCAGCGGCAGGGAGCACTCGTTGACGATCTTGTAGGAGCCGTCTCGTGCCACGTGCTCCATGAGGACGATGACTTTCTTGGCGCCGTGGACCAGGTCCATCGCGCCGCCCATGCCCTTGACCATCTTGCCGGGGATCATCCAGTTGGCGATGTCACCTGCCCTAGAGACCTGCATGGCGCCGAGGATGGCGGCGTCGACCTTCCCGCCGCGGATCATCCCGAAACTCGTGGCCGAGTCGAAGTAGGACGCGCCGCGGCGTACGGTGACCGTCTCCTTGCCGGCGTTGATCAGGTCCGGGTCCACCTTGTCCTCGGTGGGGTAGGCACCCACACCAAGGATCCCGTTCTCGGACTGCAGGACGATCTCGACATCGTCCGGGACATAGTTCGGCACCAGCGTCGGTAGGCCGATGCCGAGGTTGACGTAGGAGCCGTCGGAGAGCTCCTTGGCGGCGCGGGCGGCCATCTGCTCACGAGTCAGAGCCATCGGTCAGCCTTCCTTGCTCTCATCGGTGGTCTCGGTCGTTTCGGTGATGGTGCGTCGTTCGATGCGCTTGTCCGCTGCCTGCTCCGCCGTCAAGGGCAGGACCCGGTGGACATAGATCCCGGGCAGGTGGACCTGGTCCGGGTCGAGCTCCCCTGGCTCGACCAGCTCCTCGACCTCGGCGATGGTGATCTTGCCGGCCATCGCCGCCAGGGGGTTGAAGTTGCGGGCGGACTTGTTGAACACCAGGTTCCCGTGCCGATCCCCCTTCACCGCGCGCACCAGCGCGAAGTCGGTGACGATCGCCTCTTCCAGCACATACTCCCGCGACTGGGCAGCGCTCTCGGCGTCGGCGAACGCCGCAGCCCGCTCCCCACCCATCGCGAAGGTCTTGACCTCCTTGGCAGGGGAAGCGGTGACCACCGACCCGTCCGGGCCGTACTTCCATGGCAGGCCACCGTCAGCGACCTGGGTTCCGGAGCCGGTGATCGTATAGAACGCCGGGATCCCCGCCCCGCCGGCACGCAGTCGCTCAGCCAGGGTCCCCTGCGGGGTGAGCTCGACCTCCAGCTCCCCGGCCAGGTACTGCCGCTCGAACTCCTTGTTCTCCCCGACATAGGAGGAGACCATCCGACGCAGTCGTTTCGCCCCCAGCAGCAGCCCCAGACCCCACCCATCGACGCCACAGTTGTTCGAGACCGCCTCCAGATCCGACACCCCGGCATCAAGGATCGCCTGGATCAACACACTGGGTATGCCGCACAACCCGAAGCCGCCGACAGCCAACGACATCCCACTCTCGATACCCTCGATCGCCGCCGCAGCAGAAGAGACCACTTTGTCCATGAAGTCACCTTAGTCGTGGACAGCTTCCAGGAAAGATGTGCTGAAAATTATTCGGTGAAACGCCGGTGAATGCTTAAGATTCTTTTGATTTCGGCAATTACAACGATGTAATTCCAGGGCTGAGGTTGCGAGAACGTGTGGGAAGTGAGAGAAAAGAGGGACTGGTGTGACCTCCGGCATCGTATGTGGCAGATGTGACACCTAGTGAACGTCCCTGCTGCTCCACTGGCGCGCCTCGACGAGGCCCGCCCCGGTCGAAGAGGTCCCTGCCCCATGCCACGTCCATCCAACGTCCGGCAGTTCCGCGCGCCTAGTTGGAAGGTTGTCGGACTCGTGTCCGCGCCCCTCATGGCGGTACCCATGCTCGCCACCGGCACCGCTCACGCGACCCCCATCGTCGCCTCGCCGACCGTGCCAGCACCTCCAAACCCCTCTATGGCCCTGCCGGTCGAGGTGGACGTCGCCCCCAGCTATCAGCAGCAGACCACATGTGACCCGACGGCGAAGCCCGGAGCCGTCGCCTTCGGGCAGCTGCTCAACGCGCACTACGGCACCCGGGTGACCCACATCAGCCGGAACTGCAACAACGGTGTCACTGAGCACAGCGAGGGACGTGCGCTCGACTGGATGATCAGCGCCTACGATGCCCAGCAACGGGCCATTGCGGATTCGATCGTGCAGTGGCTCTCCGCCGATGACGCGAACGGCAATCCCGGTGCCATGGCGCGCCGGTTCGGTATCAACTACATCATCTGGAACAGGAAGATGTGGCGTGCGTACGCGCCGGAGCGCGGGTGGGCGACCTACACCGGTTCACACCCCCACGATGACCACATTCACATCAGCTTCACGTGGGATGGCGCCTACAAGCGCACCTCCTGGTGGACTGGAGTGGCGCTGCGTACCGTCACAGTCGACGGAGGCGCTACCGGTGCGCCGGCACCACATACCGTCCCGATTCTGACTTCAACTGGCTACCACGTGCTTCGTCGCGGGTCCCTCGGCGAGGAAGTCAGGCTGCTTCAGCAGGCCCTCAAGATCGGGGTGGACGGTAGTTTCGGACCCGGGACTGAGCAGGCCGTTCGTGCCTTCCAGACCCAGCACAAGCTCACCGTAGACGGCGCCGTCGGCTCTCAGTCGTGGACCAAGCTCATCGAGCTCGGCCTGGTACCCGCGCGGAGTGCTAGCGCTCCCGCGCCGGCTGCGCCGCCGGCGGCGGCGCACCCGTTGGAGCAGTACTCGACGCTGACGCTGCGTCGTGGGTCGACCGGTGCGGCGGTGGCTGCCCTGCAGCGGGCGCTGTCGTTGACCGCCGACGGGTCGTTCGGTCCCGGGACGGAGCAGGGGGTTCGGGCCTTCCAGCAGTCGAAGTCGCTGACCTCCGATGGTGTCGTGATCCCGAACGTGTGGAACGCGTTGATGGGTCGGTCCTACTTCAAGACCGGTGAGTCGGCCCCGGCTGCGCCGCCGGCGGCGGCGCACCCGTTGGAGCAGTACTCGACGCTGACGCTGCGTCGTGGGTCGACCGGTGCGGCGGTGGCTGCCCTGCAGCGGGCGCTGTCGTTGACCGCC
>DUPF01000120.1 GCA_012838445.1 Intrasporangiaceae bacterium
CGGTGCCGCCAGTAGCCGGGACGTCGCTTCGGATGGGCGACGGCAACGATAACCGGCTCTTCGCAATCGAGGGTGTAGAGCTGGTGGCGCGTCGGTGACGGGATGAGGGTCGGGGCCCTCCGAAGATGGAAGTTCTCACACAAACCATCTGAAAGACCCCGACATGTCCCACGCTACCCGGGCCAGCCGTTTTGACCGTGCTGACCTGACCACTTTCTGCCGACTCGACGAACTCGGCCTCGAGGCCACCGGGCAACGACTCGAACCCGACCGGGCGGTAGTGGCCTGCCGGGTCATCGCCCCGGACCGGTGGTGCCGACGGTGTGGGTGCGAAGGCATCCCGCGTGATTCAGTGACCCGCCATCTTGCCCATGAGCCGCTGGGCTGGCGCCCCACGATGCTGGAGGTGACGATCCGGCGTTACCGCTGCACCGAGTGTGGTCATGTGTGGCGCCAAGACACCACGTTGCTGGCCGAGCCGCGTGCGAAGCTGTCCCGGCGTGGTCTGCGCTGGGCGCTGGAGGCGATCGTGTGCCAACACCTCACCGTCGCCCGGGTCGCCGAGGGCCTCGGGGTCGCCTGGCACACCGCGAACACCGCGATCTTGGCCGAAGGCCACCGCATGTTGATCAGTGATCCGACCCGTTTCGACGGCGTCAGCGTCTTGGGTGTGGATGAGCATGTCTGGCGGCATACTCGCCGCGGCGACAAGTACGTGACCGTGATTATTGACCTCACCCCCGTACGCGACCAGGCCGGCCCCGCACGGTTGTTAGACATGATCGAGGGCCGATCCAAACAGGCCTTCACGACCTGGCTTGCTGCCCGACCTCAAGTGTGGCGGGACCAGATCGAGGTCGTGGCCATGGACGGTTTCTCGGGTTTCAAAACCGCCACTGCCGAAGAGCTCCCCGACGCGGTCGCGGTCATGGATCCGTTCCACGTCGTGCGGCTCGCAGGTGATGCGTTGGATCGGTGCCGACGCCGCGTTCAACAACAACTCCACGGCCACCGCGGCCGCAAAGAAGATCCGCTCTACCGAGCTCGGCGCACCCTCCACACCGGCACCTCACTGTTGACCGAACGTCAACAGGATCGACTCACCACCTTGTTCGCCGAGGACCAGCACGTCGAGGTGCAAGCAACGTGGGCGGTCTACCAACGCATGATCAGCGCCTTCCGAGAACCCGACCGCCGCAAGGGCCGCGACACGATGACCGCACTGATCGCATCACTGGCACGCGGGGTCCCCAAGACGCTGAGCGAACTCACCAGTCTCGGGCGAACTTTGAACAAGCGGGCTGCTGATGTGTTGGCCTACTTCGACCGCCCCCGCATCAGCAACGGCCCGACGGAAGCGATCAACGGCCGGCTAGAACACCTCCGCGGCTCAGCCCTCGGCTTCCGCAACCTCACCCACTACATCGCCCGATCATTACTCGAGACCGGCGGATTCAGACCTCTTCTACACTCTCAAATGCGATGAGCCGGTTTACCATGCCCTTGCACGCCCCCGGGTCGGGCGGCCGACGATTCTGATCGCCTTGATC
>DUPF01000121.1 GCA_012838445.1 Intrasporangiaceae bacterium
ATGGCGGAGGGCGGGGGATGAAGGGGAGCGGAGGGCCCGGCGTGAGGAACGAACGCCGGGACTGACGCGGAGTCCCACGCCCCAGGGATGTTCACCGCGCGCTCGACCGCACGCCGGCCATCCCACCAC
This sequence comes from Intrasporangiaceae bacterium, assembly GCA_012838445.1. Lineage (GTDB taxonomy): Bacteria > Actinomycetota > Actinomycetes > Actinomycetales > Dermatophilaceae > F2B08. The sequence goes on from DUPF01000121.1 coordinate 130, forward strand.
CACCAACGACCAACCCCAGGGATCCCCACCGCGCGTTGCGCCGCCGACAACGGGGTCTACTCGTCGGCTACTGTCGGACCAGTCCGGCCCCCACGACCAAGGAAGGCTTCCATGGGCAAGCTCTCGTTCCTCGCCGGCGCCGCCGTCGGTTATGTCCTCGGCGCCCGGGCAGGGGTGCAGCGCTACGAGCAGATCAAGGCGTTGTCCAACAAGGTGTGGACCTCCGACCCGGTCCAGCAGCAGGTGGAGAAGGAGGAGGCCGCCCGCACCCAGCTCGCCCCCACTGTCGCCGATGCGGTGAGCACCGCGGCCAAGGCGACCGCCGACAAACTCCGCAGTGAGAAGACCGTCCCGAGCGAGGCGGTCGAGCCGACCATGGAGGCCCGGGTCGAGACGGCGGAGGCCATCCACGAGGGCGACCCCCTCGAGCCTCCGGCACCGACGACCACCGCCCCCTGACAGGGGTATGCGTCGCGCGCCTTCAGATGAAGAGCGCCGGATCCCGGAACAACGCCTCATAGGGGTCCTCGCCCGGCTCGCCGGGGAACCGCACCTGCGCCGGGATACCGGTTGCGACCGCACCGGCGGGGATGTCCTTGACGACCACGGAGTTGGCGCCGATCTGCACGCCGTCACCGATCTCGACGGCGCCGAGGATCTTGGCCCCGGCACCGACCGTGACACCGGAGCCCACGGTCGGGTGCCGCTTGACCTTGGCCAGTGACCGGCCGCCGAGGGTGACGCCGTGATAGAGCATGACGTCGTCACCGATCTCGGAGGTCTCGCCGATGACGACACCCATCCCGTGGTCGATGAAGAACCGTCGTCCGATCTGGGCACCCGGATGGATCTCCACCCCGGTGATGGCCCGGGACGCGGTGGAGAGCAGCCGGGCCGCCGGTTTGAGCGGTTTGTGCTGCCACATCCGGTGCGCCACCCGGTGCGACCAGATCGCATGCAGTCCCGGGGAGTTGAACGCCACATCGGCCCTGGTCTCGGCGGCCGGGTCACGGGCGATGGCAGCGTCGAGATCCTCGACGACCCGGTCCTTGGCCGCGCGCGCCAGCGCGCGCACCCGCCCGAGCACGCGGGAGGTGCGGCGGGCGGGAGAGCCGCCGTTCGCATACAGAGTCATCGGGTGAGTGTCACTCCCCCAGGCCCTCGAAGAGGATCGTCGACAGGTATCGCTCGCCGAAGCTCGGGATGATGACGACGATCGTCTTGCCGGCGTTCTCCGGGCGCGTGGCGACCTCGTTGGCTGCGGCGAGTGCGGCGCCGGAGGAGATGCCGACGAGCAGACCCTCCTCGGTCGCGGCCCGCCGGGCCCACTCGACCGCGGTGGCGGCGTTGATGTCGATGACCTCGTCGTAGATCTCGGTGTCGAGGATCTCGGGGACGAAGTTGGCCCCGATCCCCTGGATCTTGTGCGGACCGGGCTGGCCGCCGTTGAGGATCGGGGACTCCTCCGGCTCGACGGCGACGATCTGCACGCCCGGCTTGCGCTGCTTGAGAACCTGCCCGACTCCGGTGATGGTGCCGCCCGTGCCGATGCCGGCGACGACGATGTCGACCTCACCGTCGGTGTCCTTCCAGATCTCCTCCGCAGTGGTGCGCCGGTGGATCTCCGGGTTGGCCTCGTTGGCGAACTGGCGGGCGAGCACCGCCCCGCGCTCGCGCGCGATCTCCTCGGCCTTGGCGACCGCACCCTTCATCCCCTCCGAGCCCGGGGTGAGGACCAGTTCGGCCCCATAGGCGCGCAGCAGGGTCTTGCGCTCCTGGCTCATCGTCTCCGGCATCGTCAGCACGACCCGGTATCCGCGGGCGGCACCGACCATGGCCAGGGCGATGCCGGTGTTGCCGGAGGTTCCCTCGACGATCGTGCCGCCGGGCTGGAGTTGACCGCTCTTCTCGGCCGCCTCGATGATCGAGACCCCGATGCGGTCCTTGACCGAGTTGGCCGGGTTGTAGAACTCGAGTTTGGCGGCGACGGTCGCCTCGGACTCGATGATCCGGTTGATCCGGACGAGCGGGGTGTTGCCGATGAGTTCGCTGACGTCGGCGTAGATGGGCACAGGGGTCTCCTCAGCAGGGGTTCACGGGGGACGATCGCGCTTCGTGGCGTTATGGCCATGCTAACGACCGGTTATCGAGGGTCTATTCCCGGTCCACCTGTCGAACGCCGCCAGAACTTCGCGATCGCGAAGTTCTGGCGGCGGCGGGATGCGTGCGGGACATGCGCTGGTCGGGCGCGGATCGGGTGGGGTCCGGGGGCGATCCGGGTGCGGTCCGCGGAGATTCGCCCACCGTCGTGAGGCGACTCTCGTCACGCCGACCGTCCCCGCCGACACCGGTCCACGTAGACTCGCGGGCATGGACCTGGACCTGAGCCCTCTGCAGATCGTGCTCATTGCCTTGTGTTTCACCATCCCGCTCGTCGGGTGGGCGCTGCTGTTCCGGCAGATCGCCCGGTTCTGGACCTATTTCAAACTCGGCCAGCCGGCGGCCCGCGCCGACAACCCGCGGGCCCGCACGCTCACGCTGGTCCGGGAGTTCTTCGGACACACCCGGATGTCGCGGCTGCCGATCGTCGCGATCGCGCACTGGTTCACGGCGCTGTCCTTCTTCCTGCTGTTCGCGACGCTCGTCAACGCGTTCTTCCAGCTCCTGTGGGCCGACTTCCGGTTGCCGATCATCGGTCACTTCCCGCCGTTCGAGTGGCTCATCGAGTTCTTCGCCTGGACCGGCTTCATCGGCATCATCGCGCTGATCATCGTCCGCCAGCGCAAGCACCCGCGGAACTCCGCCGGTGAGCACGGCCGCCGGTCGCGGTTCTTCGGCTCGATCTGGTGGCAGGCCTACTACGTCGAGTTCACCATCCTCGGCGTGACGACCTGCATCCTCCTGCTGCGCACCCTCGAGGCGGCGCTGGTCAAGATCGCCGAGCCGGCCACGAGCATCCCGCTGCACTTCCCGCTCACCGGGTGGCTCTCCGGCATGTGGAGCGGGCTGTCCCTGCAGGGGATCGAGAACTGGATCTACGTCATCGCCGCGATCAAGATCCTCATCTCCTTCGCGTGGATGATCACGATCTCGCTCACTCCGACGATGGGTGTCGCCTGGCACCGCTTCCTCGCCTTCCCGAACATCTGGTTCAAGCGCTTCGCCTCCGGCCGTACCGCCCTCGGCGCGCTGCAGCCGATCATGATCAAGGGTGAGGAGCTGAACTTCGAGGAGATCGAGGACCTCGACGAGGACGCCGCCCTCGGGGTCGGCCAGGTGGAGAACTTCACCTGGAAGGGTCTGCTCGACTTCTCCACCTGCACCGAGTGCGGCCGCTGCCAGAGCCAGTGCCCGGCCTGGAACACCGACAAGCCGCTCTCCCCGAAGCTGCTCATGATGACGCTGCGGGAGCACGCCAACGCCAAGGCCCCCTACCTGCGGGCCACGGAGGAGCAGCGCGCCGACCTCGATGAGAAGGTCACGGCGCTGGCCGAACTGCCCCTCATCGGATCGACCGGCTATGACCCGAGCCAGCCGCTCACCGCATACCAGCCCTTCGGCGGCGACGGCGCCGTCATCGACGAGGACGTCCTGTGGTCCTGCACCACCTGCGGCGCCTGCGTCGAGCAGTGCCCGGTCGACATCGAGCACGTCGACCACATCGTCGACATGCGCCGCTACCAGGCCCTCATCGAGAGCGCCTTCCCCAGCGAGCTCGGTGGCCTGTTCCGCAACCTCGAGAACAAGGGCAACCCGTGGGGTCTGGGTCAGCGGGCCCGCCTCGACTGGGCCAAGGACCTGCCGTTCCCGGTGAAGATCCTCGGGCAGGATGTCGAGTCCGCGGACGACGTCGACTACCTGTTCTGGGTCGGGTGTGCCGGTGCGTATGAGGACCGCGCGAAGAAGACGACGCGCGCCGTGGCCGAACTGCTCGACGCGGCCGGCGTCAGCTTCGCCATCCTCGGTGACGGTGAGACGTGCACCGGCGACTCGGCCCGCCGCGCCGGCAACGAGTTCCTCTACCAGATGCTCGCCCAGCAGAACGTCGAGGTGCTCAACGAGGTCGGCGCGACGAAGATCGTCGTCACCTGTGCGCACTGCTTCAACACGATCAAGAACGAGTACCCCCAGCTCGGTGGGCAGTACGAGGTCGTCCACCACACGCAGTTGCTCAACCGCCTGGTCCGCGAGAAGAAGCTCGTCCCCGTCGCCCGACCGGATGAGGTCCCGGGCAAGTCGACGGCGAAGAACGCCGCCTCGACCGCCCCGACGGTGACCTACCACGACCCGTGCTATCTCGGTCGCCACAACCATGTGTATGCACCGCCCCGGGAGCTCATCGGCGCTCTGCCCGGTGTGGAGCTGACCGAGATGCAGCGCACCGGCGAGCAGTCGTTCTGCTGCGGCGCCGGCGGTGCCCGGATGTGGATGGAGGAGAGGCTCGGGACCCGGGTCAACGTCAACCGCACCGAGGAGGCGCTCGCGACCGGTGCCGAGCGGATCGCGATCGGCTGCCCGTTCTGTCGCGTCATGCTCACCGACGGTCTGACCGCCAAGCAGTCCGAGGGGATCGGCGAGGACGTCGAGGTCGTCGATGTCGCGCAGATGCTGCTGGCCGCGGTCAAGCGCGGTGAGCAGCCCGACGCGGCCGAGGAGGCCGAGACCGCACCGGAGCCGACCCCGGCCGTCTGAGCCGGCACACGACAGCGCTGAGCCCGCACCACCCGTCGAGGTGGTGCGGGCTCAGCGCTGTCCGGGTCCGGGCGACGGGCTGGCGGGGATCGCTGAGGCGAGAATCACGCCCGCCGTCAGCGGAGCATGCTCGTCCCCTGCCCGATGGCCGACTGCATCGTGCGCACGACGAGGAACGCCTCGCGCAGGTGCTCCCGCTCGAACTGGGAGAGGTCCTTGGGGTCGAGGTAGTTGCTGATCTGTTCCCCCGCGGCGATCTGCCGGGCCTGGTGCTCCAACCGGATCGTCGCGATGACGTCGTAGGCGGCGACGAGGTCCCGACCGCCGTCGGAGGAGATGACGCCCCGCTGCTCGGCCTCGAGGAGTCGTTCACGGGTGTTGACCGGGGCGAGTCGCCCGCGCAGCGCATAGAGCCGACCGAGGTCGACGACGGGGATGACGCCACCGTGCTTGAGGTCGATCGTGCCCTTGTGCTCCCCGGAGCGGGGGGTCGAGATGCCCCGCAGCATCGTCAACGGCGGGGTGTGGGTGAGCGAGTTCGTGATCATGTGCGCCACGAAGATCGAGTTGCCGTGGGCCCGGCGCAGGGTGTCGTGCTGCAACTCGGTGAACAGGGCGCTGTCGCCCGCGATAGGCCGCAGGTCGAACATCACCGATGCGAGCATCTGGGCCTTGGGGTTGGGTTTATGGATCCAGCGGTCGAAGTAGCCGCGCCAGACCCGCACCGGCTGCCGCCAGCGGGGGTTGGTCGCCATCATGTCGCCGGGACAGTAGACATAGCCGCAGGCGTTCAGCCCGTCGGAGACGAACGTCGCGAGTCGCGAGAAGTACTCGTCGTGCTCGGGAGCCATGGCGTCGTCGATGATGATCCCGTTGTCCTGGTCGGTGACCCCGGTCTGTTCCCGGCGCCCCTGCGAGCCGCACGCGGCCCACACGTAGGGCACCGGGGCCGGGCCGAACTCGGCCTCGGCGAGCGCAAGCAGTCGGCGGGTGACCGCATCGGCGACATCGGTGATCCGTTGGGTGACCGTCGCGTGCGGCTGGTGGCCCTCGACGAGACGGACGAGCAGGTCGGGCAGGGCCTTGGTCACGGCGACCATGTCGGCCACCGACTCCGCGACGGCGATGTCGTGGGTGAGCAGGTCGGTGGACAGCGCCTGGATCCGGGCCACATCCGTCGTGGTGACCATCCCGACGAGACGTCCGTTGTCGAGGACCGGGACATGGCTGATGCCGCGCTCGAGCATGAGCCGCAACAGGTCGGAGCCGCGGGCCGCGGAATCGAGCGTGGCCGGGTCGGCGGTCATCACCGCCGCGACCGGTGACTGCGGGGAGACCTCCTCGGCGAGCACCCGGCCGGCCAGGTCCCGCACCGTGATGATGCCGACGAGCCGGTTCTCCTCGAGCACGGGCAGGCTGGAGACCTTGTTGTCCCGCATGATCCGGGCCGCTTCGGCGATCGTCATCGATGGCGCTCCGGTGATCGGCTCGCGCGCCACGAGATCCTTGACCTCGGTGTCGATGAGATCGCTCGTGCGGGCCCGCTCCGGGCGGTCGAAGGCGCGCTGCTTCGGTCGCTCCGTTACCTCGGACTGCGCCATGGGACTCACGCTAGTGGCCACACTCCCCCGCCCGGGGCAAAACGTCCGGCCATCTTGGCGTCATCATCCGTTCAGCTGCGATGAGTACGCCTACCCATGTCATCACGGTCCGCAGCGGCGATGCTGGGGGACGGCTCGGGCGCCATGCCTCACCAGGGCGGGGTGGTGAGGGGTGGCACCCGGGCCGCCTTGCTTGGGTATGCGCTGCTCGGGGATGCGCCGGTCAGGTCAGCGGCGCGAAGCGGGCCGTGAAGTGGCGCAGCACCGGCGGTTCGGCCACGATCCGGTAGCCGGCGAGGTCGTCCTTGGCCGCGAGCACCCGCTCGCAGACCTCGATGACGTAGTCCATGTGACTCTGGGTGTAGGTCCGGCGCGGGATGGCCAGCCGGACCAGATCCATCGCCGCCGGCTCCTCGCTCCCGTCCGGGTGCCGCCCGAACATCACGGTGCCGATCTCGCAGGAGCGGATCCCGCCGACCTCGTAGAGCGCGACCGCCAGCGACTGGCCGGGGAACTGCAGCGGCGGGATGTGCGGGAGCATCGCCCGGGCATCGATGTAGACCGCGTGCCCACCGGCCGGTTGCAGGCACGGGATGCCCAGCTCGGTCAGGGCATCGACGACGTATGCGGTGGACCGGATCCGATAGCGCAGATAGTCGTGCGAGACGACTTCCCGCAGACCCTGGGCGAGCGCCTCCAGGTCCCGGCCAGCCAGGCCGCCGTAGGTCGGGAACCCCTCGGTGAGGATGAGCAGGTTGCTGCACTCGGCGGCGAGTGCGTCATCGCGCAGCGCGAGCCAGCCGCCGATGTTGCCCATCGGGTCCTTCTTGGCCGACATCGTCATGCCGTCGGCGAGTGCGGACATCTCGCGGACGATGTCCGGCACCGACGCCTCCGCGTAGCCTTCCTCGCGCTGCCGGATGAACCACGCGTTCTCGGCGAAGCGGCAGAAGTCGAGGAAGAGCGGCTTGCCGTGCCGGTGGGCAATCTGGGAGACCTCCCGCAGGTTGGCCATCGAGACCGGCTGGCCACCGCCGGAGTTGTTCGTCACCGTCATCATCACGCACGGCACGGCATCGCCGCGTTCGGTGAGGAGCTGCTCGAGCCGTCCGGTGTCCATGTTGCCCTTGAACGGGTGCTGGACCGACGGGTCGTGGCCCTCCGCGATGACGAGGTCGACCGCCTCCGCGCCGGCGTACTCGATGTTCGCCCGGGTCGTGTCGAAGTGGGTGTTGCTCGGCACGACCATCCCGGGCCGGCAGAGCGCCTGGAACAGGATCCGTTCGGCGGCCCGCCCCTGGTGGGTGGGGATGACGTGCTCGAAGGGGAACAACTCCTGCACGGCGTCGCGGAAGATGAAGAACGACGGTGAGCCGGCATACGACTCGTCGCCGTGCTGGATCGCCGCCCACTGGTCCCGGCTCATCGCGCCGGTGCCGGAGTCGGTGAGCAGGTCGATGAGGACGTCGTCGGCGTGCAGTTGGAAGAGGTTGTATCCCGCTTCCTCGATCTTCTGTGCCCGGTGCGCCGCGGTCGTCATCCGCAGCGGCTCGACGGAGTGGATGCGGAACGGTTCGATGACCGTGCGGAAGGGAGCGTCGTTGCCCATGGTCACGACGCTACTCCTCCTGAGTCCCGCCACAACTTCGCGATTGCGAAGTTGGGGCGGGACGGAGGAGCGGTCAGAGGCCCGCGGAGTCGAGGAAGTCGCCGGCGACGGTCTCCGGGTTCTCCTGGTCGACGTCGGTGCGGCGGAGCATCTCGGTGACCTTCTCGGTGGTCAGCGCGGCGGACACCTTGTCGAGTGCCTCGCGCACCTGCTCGGCGACCTCGGTGCGCACGAGCGGGACCATGTTCTGGCTGCCGAAGAGGCTCTCGGTGTCCTCGAGGACGACGAGGTCGTTGACGACGATGGCCGGGTCGGTGCTGAAGATGTTCGCCGCATCGACCTGCCCGTTGACCAGCGCCTGGACCAGGGCGGTGCCCTTGAGCGCCTGGAACCCCTTGAAGCTCAGCCCGTAGGTGCTCTCCAGGCCGGACAGGCCCTGGGGTCGCTCCTGGAACTCCGGCGGGGCCGCCATCGTCATCTCGGCGGCGATGTCCTTGAGGTCACCGATGGCGCTCAGCCCGTGCTCGTCGGCGGTTGCCTTGGTCACGACGACGGAGTCGTTGTCCTCGGCCTCGGACTTCTCGAGCATGGTGAAGCCGTCGGGCAGGAGACCCTCGACCGCCTTATACACCGCGTCGGGGTCGGTCTCGGCGAACTCCTTGTCGTAGAAGAACCCGAGCGCGCCGGTGTATTCGGGGATGACGTCGATCGAGCCGTCCTCGAGGGCGCGCAGGTAGATCTCGCGGGAGCCGATGCCGGTGTTCGTCGTGGCGTTGACGCCGGCGTTCTTCAGCGCGCCGGCATAGATGTGGGCGAGCAGGATGCTCTCGGAGAAGTCGGCCGAGCCGACGACGACCGAGCCGCCGGTGTCGGCCGGGGCGGTCGTGCCGTCGCTCGGCGGGTTCGTCCGGTCCTGGTCCAGGGGGTCGGCCGAACCGCCGCAGGCGGTCAGGCCGAGCAGCGCGCTCACCCCGAGGGCAAGGGCGCCGGTGGCGCGGGTGAGGGTGTGCATGGGTTCTCCTTGGGTTGGGGTCGGTGGGGAGTATGCGGTGCTCGCCTCGGTCGGGTCACATCAGGGCCTCATCGGCTGCTCGATCCGGCCGCGGTGGCGGCCCGGTCGTCGACGGGGTCGGTGGCGGGGTCGATGGTGGCACCGGTGTTGCCGGTGCTGCGGCCGGTCAGGCCGGGTGAGACGGCGGCCCGTTCCAGCAGGGCGAGGAGGGCGTCGATGACGAGGGCGAGGACGGCGACGAGGAGGGCACCCCCGGCGGTGACGACATAGTTGCCGGCAGCCAGTCCGTCGATGAGGAACCGGCCGAGACCACCGAGTCCGACGTAGGCGGCGATCGTCGCGGTCGCGATGACCTGGAGGGTCGCGGCCCGGATCCCGGAGATGAGCAGCGGCAGGGCACAGGGGATCTCGACGCGGGTGAGGACCTGCAGGGGGCGCATCCCCACCCCCTTGGCAGCATCCCGGGCGGCGGGTTCGACGGAGGCGACTCCCGCATACGCGCCGCTGAGGACCGGAGGGATGGCGAGCAGGACGAGGACGATGATGCTCGGGATGACGAAGGCGAGTTGACTGCGGATCTGCGGGCCGAGCCACAGCGCCATCGCGAAGAGCAGCCCGAGGGTGGGGATGGCGCGGGCGGCGTTGGCGAGGGTGACCGCCCAGCCGGCGCGGCCGCTGTGCCCGATGTAGAGCCCGAGGGGGACGGCGATGACGCAGGTGAGCGCCATGACGATGCCGCTGTAGAGGAGGTGCTCCCAGAGTCGGGTCCCGATCCCGGTCGAGCCGGACCACGAGCTCGCCGAGGTGAGCCACTCGATGATACGGGCGATCATGACCCCACCCGCGTCCATGGGGTGAGCAGTCGTCCGGCCGTGGTGATGACGACGTCGAAGATGAGCGCGAGGAGCAGGCAGGCGGCGATGCCGAGCCACAGTTCGCCGGGGATGTTGCGGTTGAATCCGTCGATGAGCAGATCCCCGAGTTGACTCACTCCGACGAGGGAGGCGACCGAGACGATGCTGACGTTGCTCACGGCGGCGACCCGCAGTCCGGCGGTGATGACGGGGATCGCGAGCGGCAGCTCGACGGCGAAGAACCGGCGGAAGGTCCCGTATCCCATCGCGGTCGCCGACTGCTGGACGTGGTCGGGGACGGCGCCCAGTCCGTCGGCGACGGTCCGCACGAGGAGGGCGACGGTGTAGACGGTCATCGCGGCGATGACGTTGACCGGGTCGAGGATCTTCGTGCCGAGGATGAGCGGCATGAGGATGAACAGCGCCAGGCTCGGGATCGTGTAGAGCAGCCCACTGGTGGTGACGACGACCGGGTATGCGGTGCGCCAGCGCCGAGCCACCCAGCCGAGGGGGATGGAGACGATAAGCCCGATGAGCAGCGGGATGCCGGCGAGCAGGACGTGGGCGCCGGCGAGTGGGAAGACCGCCGACCAGTTGTCCCGGATCCAGGTCACGAGGGGTGGTCCTCCCGCTCGTCGGTCGGGTCGTCCGCCCCGTCCTGCCGGTCGGGCCGCTTCGCGTTCTCGATGGCGGCGAGGACTTCGTGGGCGCGGACCGTCCCGATGAGTTCGCCGCTGTCGTCGACGATGACGCCGCGCCGGCTCGGCGCGGACAGGGCCGCATCGAGGGCGGCCCGCAGCGACCCGCTGGCCCGGGCCACGGTCCCGCCGCGGAGCAGATCGGCCTCGGTCACCGGCCCGTCCAGGTCGGCGGGACGGACCCACCCGAGCGGTTCGTTGCCCTCGGAGACGACGAGGGCCCAGGGTGCGGAGCCGTTGGGGGTCTCCCCGAGGAGGAGAGTACGTTCGGCGTGCAGCGGCAGCCGCGGCGCGGCCTGGAAGGACAGCGCCCGGTAGCCCCGGTCCCGGCCGACGAAGTCGGCGACGAAGTCGTCCGCCGGGTGGGTCAGGAGGTATTCGGGGGTGGCGACCTGGGCGAGGCGACCGCCGGTGCGCAGGACCGCGACCTGGTCGCCGAGTTTGATCGCCTCGTCGATGTCGTGGGTGACGAAGATGATCGTCTTGTGCAGTTCGTCCTGGAGGCGGAGGAACTCGTCCTGGAGTTGCTCCCGCACGACGGGGTCGACGGCGGAGAACGGCTCATCCATGAGCATGACCGGCGGGTCGGCGGCCAGCGCGCGGGCGACGCCGACGCGTTGCTGCTGACCGCCGGAGAGCTGGGCGGGATAGCGCTGCGCGAGGTCGGGGGTCAGGCCGACCCGTTCGAGCAGTTCCATGCTCCGGTCCCGGGTGGTGCGCTTGTCCCAGCCGAGCAGGGCGGGCACGGTGCCGATGTTCTCGATGATCGTGCGGTGCGGGAAGAGTCCGGCGTGCTGGATGACGTATCCGATGCCGCGGCGCAACTCGGCGGCCTTGAGGTCGGCGACGTCCCGACCGTCGAGGTGGATCGACCCGGAGGTCGGCTCGATCATCCGGTTGACCATCCGCAGCGACGTCGTCTTCCCGCAGCCGGAGGGTCCGACGAGAACGGTGGTCTGCCCGGTCGGCGCGGTCAGGTCCAGGGCGTCGACAGCAGTGGTGCCGTCCGGGTAGCGCTTGGTCACGCGGTCGAACCGGATCATCCTCAGCACTCGCTTCCCCACCCGTGGCTGGGCGTTCGTTGTCTGCAAACCTAACAAGTGCACAGACCGGCCATGCCCGCCACAACTTCGCGATTGCGAAGTTATGGCGGCCTTTCCGGTCGGGGCGGGGGCCGCTCTCGGGGGACCGTGCGGCGTAGGGTGGCGCCATGGGTGAGATCCATGTCGAGTCAACGGTTCGGATCGACCGGGCGCCTGAGGAGGTGCTCGCGGTCCTGCACGACATCGCGGGGCAACATGAGTGGTGGCCCGGTCAGTACCGCTCGGAGCCGCTCGATCACGACGACGACGGCCGGGTGGCCCGGGCGCTCATCGGCAACGACGTCAAGATCGCCAAGGACGATTTCGAGGTCGTCTACACGCACGACGACAACCCCGACGGCGCGCTCGGCTATCGCTGGGCGATCGCCGAGCCGAGCACGCTGCAGCGGTCCCAGACCGGGTCCTGGCAGGTCCGCCCCGACGGCGCCGGTTCCGAGGTGACGTTGCGCCTCATGGTCGACTCGACCCTCCCGCTGCCCGGATTCCTGCTCAAGAAAGCTCTGCAGGACACCGTCAACGGCGCGACCGAGGGCCTACGCGAGCGCTGCGAAGGCTAGCCGCACCGACCTGCGGGCGGCCGAGGACGAACGGAGAGGAAAACACTTGCCGATCTGGCAAGGGACTTGACTTTCCGCTAGGTTGAATGATTGACTTTCCGGCATGGAAAGGAACACCGCCGCACACGAGTCCCTCGCCGCCCTCGAGGCTGACCGAACCCGGATGGCCGACCGCGCCCGGATGCCGATCTGGTATCACGCTCTCGTCGGCGTTACGGCCACGGCACTCGTCCTCGGTGGCCTGCTGCCCGACGACTGGAGCACCTGGGCCATGCCCGTCATCCTGGTCACCTGGGTCGCGCTCATGCTCTACCCGCCGCGCCGGTCGGGGATCGCGATGAGCTCGTGGTCCGCCCCGACGATCCTGCTGGCGCTGGCCCTCCTCGTCGTCCTGCTGCTGGCCATCGTCCTGGTCAACGTCATCTCGGTCCAGGAGAGGCCGTGGGGATGGCTGATCGTGCCGGCGCTGGTCGCCTTCGGCGCGGGGTGGCTGCTCAGCGTGAGCAGCGAGCGTCTGGTCCGCCGGGAGCTGACCCGTGAGCGGTGAGCACGCAGCCTTTGACGAGACGATCCACGCGCCGGTGCGGCTGCGGATCTCGGGGATGCTGCGCGGGGCGGAGAAGGTCGACTTCGCCGTGCTGCGCGACACCCTCGGCGTCTCCGACGCTAGCCTCTCGAAGCACCTGAAGACTCTCGCCAACGCGGGATACATCACGACGACCAAGGCCCGCTCAGCATCGCGCAGCGATGCCCGCCGGCTGACCTGGGTGTCCCAGACGGCAGCCGGGCGCGCGGCGTTCGATGCTCACGTAGCAGAACTGAGACGGATCACCGGCGACGCGGGCGACCGGACCGGTGAGTAGGACGTCATCGCGTCCTTCGATCCGGTCGTCGTGCGGCTGGAGGTGTTTCCCCGATCGGGTGCCCCCGTCGATCATTCGAGCAGCGCCCGGATCTCCACCGCCGAGATGGTGCCGGTGAGCGATCCGCCCTGGTCGACGACCTTGGTGAACATCTCCCGCTTGTGCTCCTGCAGGGCGATGACCTTCTCCTCGATCGTCTCGGCGGAGACGAAGCGGTAGACGAAGACGGTCTTGTCCTGACCGATCCGGTGCACGCGGTCGATGGCCTGCTCCTCGGCGGCCGGGTTCCACCACGGGTCGAGGACGAAGACGTAGTCCGCCTCGGTCAGGGTCAGCCCGAACCCGCCGGCCTTGAGGGAGATGAGGAAGACCGGCACCTCCCCCTCACGGAAGTCGCGCACCACCGTCTCCCGGTCGGTCGTCGACCCGTCGAGATAGGCGGTGTCGAGCCCCTCACCGTGCAGCCGGTCCTGGACCATCCGCAGGAACCGCGTGAACGTCGAGAACACGAGCGCCCGGTGGCCCTCGGCGGCGAGCTCGCGGACGTGGTCGACGAGGGCGTCGGTCTTCGCCGCTGCCGTGCGCTCGAGGTAGTCCGGATCGACGAGTCCGGGATGGAGCGCCATCTGCCGCAGCGTCGTCAGCGAGGCCAGGATCGCCACCCGGTTGTGGTCGGGGTCCTCGTCGAGCAGGCGCAGCACCCGCTGGCGCTCCCGCTGCAGATGCTGCTGGTAGATCCGCTCGTGTGCGGCGGTCATCGGCACCGAGACGACCTGGACCTGCTTCTCGGGCAACTCCGCCGCCACGACCGCCTTGGTCCGGCGCAGCATGAGCGGCCGCACCCGGCGGCGCAGCCGCTGCAGCGTCACCCGGTCGCCGGACTCGATTGGTCTGCGATAGGTCTGGGCGAACTCATCGGCCCGCGGGAACAGCCCCGGCGCGGTGAGCGCGAGGATCGACCACAGGTCCATGAGCGAGTTCTCCATCGGCGTCCCGGTGATCGCGAGCACCGAACGGGCGGACAGGTCGCGCAGCACCTGATGGGTCTTGGACTGCGGGTTCTTGACGAACTGGGCCTCGTCGAGGACGAGCAGCGACCACTCCTGGGCCGCGAACTCCCCGGCGTCGATCCGGGCCACCGCATACGAGGTGACGACGACGTCGGCCCCGGCGATCCGCTCGGCGAGCGGCTGGTTGGCCTTGCGGGCCGTCACCGGGACCGCCACGACGGTCAACGACGGCGTGAACCGGGCCGCCTCCCCCGTCCAGGCCGACAGCACCGATGTCGGTGCGACGACGAGCACCGGCCGGTCCAGCCGCCCCTCCTCCTTGAGCCGCAGCACCGCGGTCAGGGTCTGCAGGGTCTTGCCGAGCCCCATGTCGTCGGCGAGGATCCCCCCGAGGTCGGCGTCGAGGAGGTGGCTGAGCCACGCGTAGCCGGCGCGCTGATAGGGCCGCAGCTCGGCCTGCACCCCCGCCGGCACCGGGAGCGCCGCACCCGACTCCTCGTCGCCGGCCGACAACTCGCGTAGCGCCGCCACTGCCGCCAGCCACCGGGTCACGGCCGGGTCCGAGACGGACAGATCCATCAATTCGGTGATGTCGCCGACCCGGTGCCGGTGCAGACGCAACACATCGGAGCGGTCCGGGTCCCGGATTTCCCGGGACTCCTCGATGAGCTCGACCAGGCGGCGCAGGGCCGGCTGATCGAGGCTGAACCACAGCCCGGACGGCAGGACCATGATCTCGGCCCCCTGGACGAGCGCCGCGAACACATCGGCGAACGGCACCTCCTGCCCGTCGACGGTGATGGTGACCCGCAGCGAGAGCCAGTCCCGCACCTCGTCGAGCGGGGTGATCTCGACCTCCGCCTCGCCACCGGCCTCCTCGAAGGCCGGCAGTGGACCGCTCTCCTCGACGATGATGTCGCCGTGCAGCCGCAGCTCCGGCAGCACCCGCATGAGGACCTCGATCAGGGCCGGTCCGGCGATCGTCGTGCGGTGCGCCAGCAGCCGCCTCCCGGAGCGGTCCCGGCGGGTCAGCCCGGGGATCGCGTCGAGCAGGTCGAGCCGGTCGAGCAGGTCCGCCTCGACGAGATAGTCCCGGATCGCGTCCCAGCCGGTATGCGGTGCGAACCGCATGAGGTCATCGCCCTGCCGATAGGCGACCGAGGCCACGACATCGACGCCGGCGACACCGTCGGCGGCCGCGAAGCGCAGGTGGACATAGGGACCGACCACCTCTGCGGGTGCCTCCGGCTCGGCCTCCTCGACTCGGACCACACCGTCGATGTCGTGGACGTCGACGAGGGTGCGCAGCCCGGGCAGGTAGTCCCGGACGAAGTCGCGGACCTCCTCCGGCGGGATCTCCAGCGTCGTCCCGACCGCGAGGAGCTCCCCGACCCAGCAGGGGACCGGGGTGCAGGTCGGGGCGATCGTCGACCCGTCCGGCTCGTGCAGGAGCACCCCGTGGACGGGGTCGCCGATCGGGACCACCGTCCCGGCGGCGCCGGCACCGGCGACGACGAACCGGGCGCGCGCGCCGCCGTCCCCGGCCCGCCGGACCTCACAGACGATGTCGACCGGGTCGCCGAGCTCGACCGGTTCGGCCGGGTTGGGGCCCTGGAGACGCACCCCGGCTCGCCTCGCGGCGGCCAACTCCCCCCACACGCCCGGACCGAGCCGAGCGAGCTCGACGGCGCGGGACGGCACACTGCCCGCGAGCACACTCGACGTGCCCGACGTCGTCGACGAGCTCGCCAAGCGCAGCAGCGCGGCGGCGGCCGACACGTGGGCCGGCCGGATCCCACCGAGTGCCACCGGCCCGACGATCTCCGGCCAGGTGATCGTCGTGATCCACGTCCCGACCCGGGACTCCTTGCGCGGCACGAGCAGGACCGTCTCGATCGGGGTGTGGTCGAGTCGGCTCCGCGGTCGCTGCTCGACGATGATGCCGAGCCCCAGACTCCCCTGCGGCTGCCCCGGCCGCGCCGGCGGCGCGACCGGCACCACCTCCCCCAGCACCTCACTCCACGACCGGCCGCCGGCGACCATCCCGGCCCGGCCGTGCAGCACGAGCGCCACCGCGTGCTTGCAGTTCACCCCCACCGGGCAGTTGCACCGTGACAGCCACATCCCCTCCCGGGGGCCGTCGGCCCGGGTGACCATGGTCGAATACGTCTGCTCACCGGAGCCACGCACCTCGGCGAGCACCATCTGGCCCCGATCGGCGCAGGCGAGGGACAGGACCCGGCCGGTCCGCGCATACTCCCGGCCGCGCTGGACCGCACCCGGCCCGCAGACCCGCTCCAACTCGGCGTCGCTGATCGCGCCCAGCCACGCGGGCAGCTCCGGTCCCGGGCCGGTTCGTCGCGCTCCACCACTCACCTGTCGAACGCTACCCACTCCCTCCGACAACGCCGGTCGGCGATCCACGATCCCGCCCCGCCCCACGGCTCCGGCCCGACCTGCCAGACTGCGAGGGTGAGTGGATTCCCCGTCACCCCGGCGGCCCGGGACGCCGCGCGACGCGCGCTGACCGATGCCGACCCGAGCGTGTACTGGACGAGTCAGCCGGGACGACCCCCTACCCGCGAGCCGCTCACCGCCATCGACCGGGTCGCCGACATCGCGATCATCGGCGCCGGGTTCACCGGCCTGTGGGCCGCGATCCAGGCCAAGGAGGACAACCCTAGCCTCGACGTCATCGTCCTCGACCAGGGCCGGGTCGGTGACGGCGCCTCCGGCCGCAACGGCGGCTTCGTCTCCCACTCCCTCACCCACGGGCTGCACCAGGGGGTCGCCCTGTGGCCCGATGAGGCCCCGGTCCTCGAGGACATGGGTCGGGCCAACCTCGCCGGGTGGCAGGCGACGTTGAACCGGTACGGCATCGAGGCCGACTTCCACCTGCCCGGGGAGATCACCTTCTCCCTCTCCCCGCACCAGGACGAGGGGGTGCGCGAGGCATACGACCTGCATCTGCGGCACCGGAACGAGGTCTCCCTGCTGAGTCGGGAGGCCGCGTATGCGCGGGTCCACTCCCCGTTGTACCGCAACGGATTCTTCGATCCGACGGTCGGACTCGTCGACCCGGCCCGGCTCGCCTGGGGGCTCGCGGCGGCGGCCGAGTCACTCGGGGTGACGATCCACGAGCGGTCGCAGGTGACCGGATTCGAGGACGGGGGCGGCGGGTCGGGGGCCGTCGTCGTGCGCACCGACGCCGGGAGTCTGCTCGCCCACCGCGTCATCGTCGGCACCGGTGCCTGGCCGCTGCTGCGGCGCACGAGGTTCTTCGTCATCCCGGTCTATGACCACGTGCTCATGACCGAGCCGCTGTCCGCCGACCAGGTCGCGGCGATCGGCTGGTCCGGACGTGAGGGGCTGACCGATGCTGGCAACCAGTTCCATTACTACCGAAGGACATTGGATGACCGGATCCTCTTCGGTGGGTATGACGCGAACTACCACTTCCCCGGCCGGATCGACCCTTCGCTCGAACAGAGCGCCTCGCACACCCTCCTCGCCGAGCACTTCTTCTCGATCTTCCCCCAACTCGACGGGCTGCGCTTCACGCACCGGTGGGCCGGGGTCATCGACACCACGTCGCGGTTCACGCCGATGTTCGGCACCGCGATGGGCGGCAAGGTGGCGTATGCGCTCGGCTACACGGGCCTCGGGGTCGGCTCGACCCGGTGGGGTGCCCGGGTCGCACTCGACCTGATTCACGGACTGGACACCGAGCGGACCCGGCTCGCGATGGTGCGCACCAAGCCGAAGCCGTTCCCGCCGGAGCCGTTCCGCGGTGTCGGGGTGCGGATCACCCGGGCCGCGCTGGCCCGCGAGGACGCGACCGGGAAGCGGAACCTGTGGCTGCGGGCCCTCGACCGGGTCGGCATCGGCTTCGACTCCTGACGGCCCCGGGTCGGGCGATCGGGGCGGTTCCGTAGCCTGGTGCCGTGACCAGCACACCCCCACCTCCCCCGCCCGAGCAGCACCCCTGGCAGCCGCCGGCCGCACCCCAGGGCCAGGTGCCGGGGGGCGATCAGCCGCCCACCGCATACCCCCAGCAGCCGGGCGTGTCGGTCGGGTATGCCTATCCCCCGGCGCCGGTCAAGCCACCGGCGCTGCCGGCCGAGCCGACCGAGTACCACCTCCTGCTGCGGGGGCCGCGGCGGGCGTGGTGGCGCCCGCTCGTCTCCCTCCTGATCGTCCTGGCCGGATTCATCGTTGCGTCCCTCGTCCTGCTCGTGGGGATGACCATCGGTTGGCTACTCATGGGCGAGGATCTCGGGGAGTTCGCCGACCTCAGCCTCGACGGCAACAATCCGGTGACCTTCGCCGGTCAGAACCTCTTCCTCGCCGCCCTCATCCCGATCACCGGGCTCGCGACGTGGGTGGCGCACGGGGTCCGGCCCGGGTTCCTCTCCTCCGTCGTCGGCCGCTTCCGGTGGGGCTGGTTCGGGTGGTGCCTGCTCGTCATCGTCCCGCTGTGGATCGGCTACATCATCATCGGCGGACTCATCGTCGGTGACTCCGGCGCCGCCGAGGCCACCGGCAGTCGTCCGCCGACCTGGCTGCCGCTGCTCATCCTCACCCTGCTCACGACCCCGTTGCAGTCCGCCGGGGAGGAATACCTGTTCCGCGGTTGGCTCATGCAGCAGGTCGGGGCCTACGTCAAGAACACGTATGCGGCGCTCGTCATCGCGATCGTCCTCTCGGTCGTGCTGTTCGGGCTCGCGCACAGCTCACTCGATCCGTGGGTGCTCATCGAACTCGGGGCCATCGCGACCGCGGCGGTGCTGCTCACGTGGCGCACCGGCGGTCTCGAGGCGGCGGTCGTGCTGCACCTGGTCAACAACGTCATCGTCCTGTCGGCAGCGATCCTGACCACCGGCCTGTCCGACACCTTCATCACTCCGGAGACGACGAGCACCCCGGTCGCGGCGCTGACCACGATCGTCGCCAACGCTCTGGTCACCGCGGCAGTCTTCTGGCTGGCGCGCAAGCGGGGCGTCGCCCGCC
>DUPF01000122.1 GCA_012838445.1 Intrasporangiaceae bacterium
CGAGAAGCTCTTCCTCTCGCTGGCCTGAGGCGGCCTGCCACGGTCTGCCCTGGCCGGACCTGCCACGGACTGCCCTCTGACGTAGGCACCGCCCGCCACAACTTCGCAATCGCGAAGTTATGGCGGGCGGCGCCGCGTTTGAAGGGGGAGTCAGCGCTCGCTGAGCACGTCCTCGGCGTCGACGATGCGGTATGCGTAGCCCTGCTCGGCGAGGAACCGTTGCCGGTGCGCAGCGAAGTCGGCATCGACGGTGTCCCGCGCGACGACGGTGTAGAAATGCGCGGTGCGCCCGTCACCCTTGGGTCGCAGCACCCGACCGAGCCGCTGCGCCTCCTCCTGCCGGGAACCGAACGTCCCCGACACCTGGATCGCGACACTCGCCTCGGGCAGGTCGATGGAGAAGTTCGCGACCTTGGAGACCACCAGCCGGGTGATCGCCCCGGTGCGGAACGCCGCGAACAGCTCCTGCCGCCGACCCACCGGGGTCTCGCCGGTGATGAGGTCCGCATCAAGGTCCTCGGCGACCTCGGCGAGCTGATCGAGATACTGGCCGATGACGAGCGTCGGTTCCCCGGCGTGCCGGTCCACGAGGGCCCGCACGACCGGCAGCTTCGAGGGCGTGCACGACGCGAGCCGATAGCGGTCGTCCGGCTCGGCCACCGCATACGCCATCCGCTCCACGTCCGGCAGCGTGACCCGCACCTCCACACAGTCCGCCGGGGCGATCCAGCCCTGCGCCTCGATGTCCTTCCACGGGGCGTCGTACCGCTTCGGTCCGATGAGGGAGAACACGTCCGCCTCCCGGCCGTCCTCGCGCACCAGCGTCGCCGTCAGGCCGAGCCGACGACGGGCCTGCAGATCCGCCGTCATCCGGAAGATCGGCGCCGGCAGCAGGTGCACCTCGTCATAGACAATGAGCCCCCAGTCCCGCGCGTCGAGCAGGTCGAGGTGCGTGTAGACGCCCTTCCGCTTCGTCGTCAGCACCTGATACGTCGCGATCGTCACCGGCCGGATCTGCTTGCGTTGACCCGAGTACTCACCGATCTCGTCGTCCGTCAGCGACGTGCGGGCGAGCAGTTCATCACGCCACTGGCGGGCCGCGACGGTGTTCGTCACGAGGATCAGGGTCGTCGCCTGTGCCTGCGCCATCGCGCCCGCACCGACGAGGGTCTTGCCCGCGCCACACGGCAGGACCACGACGCCGGAGCCCCCGTGCCAGAACCCCTCGATCGCATGCTCCTGATAGGGCCGCAGCGACCAGCCGTCGGGGTCGAGCGCGATCGGGTGCGCCTCGCCGTCGACATACCCGGCGAGGTCCTCCGCCGGCCAACCGACCGTGAGGAGCTGCTGCTTGAGATGACCCCGCTCACTCGGGTGGACGGCGATGCTCAGATCGTCGATCCGGGCACCGAGGAGCGGTTTGATCCGGGTATGCCGGATCACCTCCTCCAGGACCGCCCGGTCCGTGGAGCGCAGGACGAGCGGGTGCTCATCGGTGACCTCGAGCGTGAGTCGACCGTACCGGTCCATCGTCTCGGCCACGTCGATGAGGAGGGCCTGGGGCACCGCATACCGGCTGAAGGTCAGGAGTGCGTCGACGACCGACTCGGCGTCGTGGCCGGCGGCCCGGGCGTTCCACAGCCCGAGCGGGGTGAGCCGGTAGGTGTGGATGTGCTCCGGGGCCCGCTCGAGTTCGGCGAACGGCGCGATCGCCCGCCGGGCGGCGTCCGCGCGCGGGTGATCGACCTCGAGGAGGAGGGTCTTGTCGCTCTGGACGATGAGCGGACCGTCGGACACGGGACTCCTAGTAGCCGGTGGCGGAATCGAGGGTGCCGAGGACGATGACCGCGATGACGGCGAGGATCGCGAGGACGATCGTGATCGCGAACGAGATCCAGCCCCATTTGGCGAACTTGGCCGACTGTTCGGGTTCTGTCGTCTGCTTCGCCAGGGCGACGACACCGAGGATGAGCGGGATGATCGTCACGGCACAGCAGGCGAAGACCCCGATGCCGCTGATGATCGTCAGGACGAGTGCCGAGGTGTTCGACTGGGGTGCCTGGGTCTGGTAGTACGCCGGCGGCGGGGTGCCGTAGGGCACGCTCGGATCCCCGTAGGGGCTGGACTGGCCGGTCGGGGGCGGGGGCGGTGCCCCGAACGCCGGTGGGGTCCCGTAGGGCGATGGCGGCTCGGGCGCCGCATCGGGTGAGCTGCTCGGAGGCGGGGGAAAACTGCTCGCGGGAGGGGCCGCATACGGATTGGGGGCCGGTGGAGGAGCCGGCTCAGGTGGGGTCTGGCTGCCGGAATAGGTTGACGGATAAGGGATCTCGGCCGTCGGGTCGAACGGAGCTCCCTCGTCAGGGAGATCCTCGCGGTTGCTCTCGCTCATCAGTCCTACTCGTCCGGCGGGTCTGTTGTGGCCGACCCCACTGCACCGCAGAGCAGACTAACCGACAATAGGGGTATGACCATGCGCCTACCGATGACCGTCTCCCGTGCTGGACTGCCCGAACGCGTCACCATCTACGAGGTCGGTCCGCGCGACGGACTGCAGAACGAGAAGTCGATCGTGCCCGCCGCGGTCAAGACCGAGTTCATCGAACGGCTCGCCGGCGCCGGGTTGGAGTGGATCGAGACCACCTCCTTCGTCCACCCCAAGTGGGTCCCGCAACTCGCCGATGCCGCGGACGTCCTCGCGGGGCTGGGTGAGAGCGGGCGGCTCGCGACCCGGCCGGTGCTCGTGCCGAACGAGCGCGGCATGGACCGGGCGCTGGAGTCGGGGGTCGGCGCGATCGCGATCTTCGGGTCCGCGACCGAGACCTTCGCCCAGAAGAACCTCGGACGCAGTGTCGCCGAGTCGATCGAGATGTTCGCCCCGGTCGTGGCGCGGGCCAAGGATGCGGGTATGTGGGTGCGCGCCTACATCTCGATGTGTTTCGGGGACCCGTGGGAGGGGGAGGTGCCGATCGGGCAGGTCGTCGAGGTCTCCAAGCAGCTCATGGACCTCGGCGCCGATGCCCTCTCGATCGGGGACACGATCGGCGTCGGGACCGCCGGGCACGTGGCCGCCCTGCTCGAAGGGTTGGACGCCGCCGGCATCGGCCCGCAGGTCGTGGGGGTGCACTTCCACGACACCTACGGGCAGGCGCTCGCGAACACCCTCGAGGCGCTGCGGTGCGGGGTCACCGTCGTCGACGCCTCGACCGGCGGGCTCGGGGGCTGCCCCTACGCCAAGAGCGCGACGGGCAACCTCGCCACCGAGGACCTGGTCTGGGCACTCGCCGGGCTGGGTATCGAGACCGGTGTCGACCTCGACGCGCTCGTCGCGACGTCGGTGTGGATGGCCGAGCAGCTCGGCCGGCCCTCCCCGTCGCGGGTGGTCCGGGCGCTCAGCGGCCCCGCCTGACCCCGCCGCGCCACACACGCCCCGTTCGTCTCACCTTTCTCTCCCCAACCGTTCAAGGGTGGCTTCACCACGCTTCGGAAGCGTGGTGAAGCCACCCTTGGCGCTGCACGTGCTCCAGGTTCAGGCGCGGACCGCCGCCCGAAGTGCACCGTCGGCAACCGGCGCCGCCGCGGTGGTGGCCGTGCGGGTGTGGATCAGCCACCAGATCGCGGCCAGGAGGTAGAGGACGCCGAACGCCTGCCGGCCGACCGGCGGCAGATAGAACTGCGGCAGGACAGCGGCGATCAGGACGCCGAGCGGCCACGCCGCCGCTGAGGTGTATGCGCGGCTCCAGCCCGCGGCCATGGCCAGACCGCTGACGGCGAGGAGGAGCAGGCCGACGCCGAACGTGGTCAGTGCCGCGGGATGGTTGCGGATCGGGTCGACCAACTCGAGTGCTGCGGGGGTGCCGTTCACGGCGGACCGGCCCACCGCATACAGGCCGAAGGTCTCCGCCCCGTAGTAGGGGAGCACGAGGACGGCGCCGGCGAGGCCGGTGAGCCTGGCGACCCGGGTCCATGCGGTCGCGAGCAGGTCATGCAGACGCAGGGCGAGCCGGCCGATCGAGGCGAGGGCAAGGGCGCCGCAGAGGTGCGCGACGATCCACCACGTCGAGGCGAACGCTCCGGCGACCGCGGCGTCGTCGCCGGTGGTGTCCCCGTAAGGCCGGGCCAGGAGGTAGATCGCCATCAGCAGGCCGGTGCCGATGAGCGGCGCGGCAAGGTGCTGGGTCGTGGGTGCGGTGCGTGACATGAGGGAGAGTCCTTTCGATTTTAGAGAGCAGTGCTCTCGTTTAAAGAAGACGATAGAGGACCGATCTCCCAAAGTGCAAGAGCAGTGCTCTCTGAACTGCGATACTGATCCGCATGGGCATCCGAGAGCAGGCCAGGGTCGAGACGAACGCCCGCATCCTCACCGCGGCGCGCGAGCAGATCGCCGAGCACGGAGGAGTGGGGCTGTCGATGCGTGCCGTGGCCCGCGAGGCGGGACTGGTGTCGTCGGCGATCTACCGCTATTACGAGACCCGCGAGGCGCTGCTCACGGCGATGATCCTCGAGAGCTATGGGCACCTCGCCGAGTCGCTGGCCGGGGTCCGGGCGCGTCGAGCGGATCGGCGCTGGCGCTCGCTCGCGGGAGCCTTCCGCACCTGGGCTCGCGCGAATCCCCATGAGTTCCAACTCATCTACGGCACACCGATCCCCGGATACGTCGCACCGCCGGAGACCGTCCCGGCAGCCGCCGCCGTCGCCGCGCCGTTCCTCGACTGTGTCGGCGAGAGGGTTGTGGACGGGTATGCCTCGCACACCCTCGAGCGCCAGCTCGCCTCACCCGCCGACGAGTTCGGAGTCACCCCGTCGGCGCTCGCTGCGGTGCTCGCCGAGTTGGCCGCGCTCGTCGGCGTGGTCAGTCTCGAACTCGCCGGTCACCTCGTCGGAACGGCGGATCCGGCGGACCGCCTCTTCGCCGCGTTGGTGGAACGGCAGATCAGGACGCTCGGTCTCGGCGACTGAGCCGCTCGTGCAGCGCTCAGGGTGGGTTCACCACGGTGCGGAAGCGTGGTGAACCCACCCTTTAACGGATGGGGAGAGAAAGGTGAGGCGGATGGGGCGGGAGGGGTCAGGCGGGGGCGGCGCCGGTGATCCGGTGGATCGACAGGGTCCGGCGGATCCCGCCGGCGGTGCCGGTGACCCGTCCGCCGTCAGTGCTCTCGGGGTGGAAGAGGATGCGTTCGACCTGCCCGGACCCACCGGCGTAGCCGACCCAGACCGGGGTCTGCTCGGCGGCGGCCTCCCGCAGGATCGCCAACGCGGTCGCCGGGTCCGTCTGCGGCAGCCGCGCCCCGGCGGTGGGACGGCTCGCGGCCAGAGCCTCACCCTCACGCAACTGCCGGACCAGGTCGGCGGTGACATCCGGGGTGAGGGCGGACAGTGTCACCTGCGGGGTCGGGCGGCGGGTGGCCCGCTGTTCCTGCCGCTGCTGCCGGATCCGCTCGCCGGTGGGCGTCTCGGCCACGGCACCGATGTCGGCGTCGCGGAGCACGTCCTGGGCGATCGAGGCATCGACGGGGGAGACGAGGACGCTCGGGGCGATCTGGCTCAGCCGCAGCACCGAAAGGTCGGCCCGGCTGAGCAGTTCGGCGATCCGTGCCGGGTCGTCGGAGCGGATGTAGGTGCGGGCACCGCCGATGCGGACCTGGCCGTGACGGCGGGCCTGGTCCCGGATGAGGTAGTCCAGGGCCTGCGGCACCGGGGTCGGGCTGCCTGATGCGAGCGCGGCGATCAGCTCATCCGCAGTCCAGCCCCGATCCAGCGCCCGGGTCACGCTCGTCGCGGTGAACCGATACACGGTCGCCCCGCCGCGGGACTCGATCTCGGCGGCCACCCGCATGATGTCGGCGAGGTGCCCGGTCAGCGGTCCGGGGGCGATCGCGGTCAGGTCCCCCTGGAGGATGACGTGCTCGACCGGGGTGGGCAGGTGTGGGTCGATCGCATCCCCGAGTCCGTCGATCCCGTCGGCGCGCACCAGTGCTCGCCCGGCAGCGGACACCGCACCGAGCGCCACGACCCCGAGCCGACCGGCCCCGGCGAGCACGGTCGCGATGACCGCGGCCAGATCCTGCGGCACCCGACGCGGCCGGGCGAACCGCACCGCGGCCTCGAGCGCAGCGGCGTCCGGGGCCCGGTCGCCGAATCCGGCCAGGGCCGCGACGATGTCCTGCCGTAGGGACCGGATCGGTGGCCAGCTCAGATCGGCCCCGAGGACACCGGCGCCGGAGTCCGGCAGCAGATGCAACGCCCGGGTCGAGGTCCACCACGCCCAGGTCAGCGCCGCCCACTGCTGCGCCGGCGGATTCTGACGCCACCGGTCGTAGTCGGCGGTCGGCATGAAGTGCGGCTCGAGTTCGCCGTCGTCGGCGACCAGGCCGGCTGCGACGAGGACCTCGAGGAGGTATGCGGCGTGCGGCGCATCGAGGTCGAGCCCGCCGGCCAGGGCGCGCAGCTCGCGCACCCCGAACCCGCCGTTCTTCAGGACCGGCACCGGGTCGGTGGCCAGGACGGAGAGGGCCTCGTCGCACCGGGCGAGGAACTCGGCGGCGGCGCTCCCGGCTGCGGTGTCGACCCGCTCCCGCGCCGGGGTGGGGGCATCGACCGGCTCCGGCAACACCAGGTCGCCGGGCCGGTGCGATCGCCCTCCACGCAGGGTCAGCCCGAGTTCTCGCGGGACCACCAGTGCGCCGGACTCGTTGCGCCCCAACGCATTCCGGTCGGTCAACCACCGCAGTGCCGCTGCGGTGCGGCTGGAGTCCTCGGGTGCCGTGACCACCGGTGGTCCCCACGTCAGCGCGCGCAGCACGGCGTGGACGTCGTCCGGTGCGGCTTCGAGGTCGGCCGGGGACAGCACGGTCGCGCCGAGGCCGGCCGCGGCCGGACCGAGTCCGCTCGGGTAGGGCCCGAGGGTGTCGAGCACCGCAGTGACCGGACGCAGACCTTGCTCATCGCGCCACAGCAGCGCGCGTCGCCACAGCTCATCGAGCGCCGATTCCAGGTCGGCCGGTGCCAACGCCGCACCGAGTAGGTCGGCCAGGTTCTCGACCGTCACCGGCGGGTGCAGCAGGACGGCCGCCTCGAGCACGGACAGCAGTCGCCGGTCGAGGGCGTCGATCGCGCGGGCCGTCGAGGCGAGGGTCCCGGCCCGGGCGGCCACGCCGGTCAGGTCCGCGGGGGTGGGCCGGGCCAGGTCCGGCCGCAGCAGCAGGAGCGCCGCGAGGTCGTCGTCGCTGCGGGCCCGGATGTCGTCGGCGAAGGAGCGGGGTGCGTCCCGCATACCGCCTGAATCCGATCCAGCCACCCGGACAGTATGCGCTGCTCACCTCGACGCCGCAGCCCAGCAGGGCGGTTGGTGCCGGTTCAGCCGCCCCCGAGCGCGCGGGGCAGGAACTCGACGAGGACGAGGACGCCGACGGCGCCGAGGAGCACCCCGGCCGCGACGAGGACCCGACGATAGGTGCGGTCCGAGAGCCACCGCCGGCCCTGGGCGACGAGCACGGCGAGGACGACCTTGGAGCCGACGATCGCGACATAGAACGCGGCAACGAGGACGACGGCCCCGACCGGGGCATCGCGCCACGCCTTGAGCGTGAGCGGACCGAGGACGGTCGCCCAGAACAGCCACGGATGCGGGCTGAGCAGGTTGAGCAGTCCGGCCTGCCACAGCGCCTGCCGACCGGCGCGGCGACGTTCCTCGGCGGAGATCTCGAGTGAGGCGGTGCGGGCATCGCGCAGCGTCTGGGCGCCCGTCCAGAGCAGGAACACCCCGCCCGCGACCGCGAGCAGCGGCAGGGCCCGGTCCGGCAGCCGGTCCAGGACGAGGAGCACCCCGGCGACGACGATGACGTCCGAGACCACCGGGGCGAAGGCCGCGAGCGCACCGGCCCGCCACCCCGACCGCAACGCCGAGGTGATGACGAGGACGAACAGCGGCCCGGGGCTCACGCCGGCGCCGATCCCCAGCGCCAGCCCGAGCAGCAACAGGTCCACGAGCCGAACCTATCGCCCGACCCTCCCCGTCCGTTCGGCTCGTCCACCGCAAACCCGGGCGACCGCATACCCGCTCTCACGTAAACTGGTGCCCGGTCGCGTGCGCAGAGGGCACGCGGCCGTCCCATCCGTGAGAGCCTCACCCGAACCGAAAAGGTCCATCGTGCCCACCGGCAAGATCAAGTTCTTCGATCCCGACAAGGGATTCGGCTTCGTCAGCAGCGACGAGGGCGGCGACATCTTCGTGCCCGCCAGTGCCCTGCCGGCGGGGGTGACGACCCTCAAGAGCGGGCAGCGCATCGAGTTCTCCGTCGCCGAGGGTCGCCGCGGCGCGCAGGCGATGGCGGTCCACCTCCTCGACCCGGCCCCGAGCGTGACCGCCGGCCGCAAGGCGCGCGACCGCAAACCGACCGAGGAGATGGTCGTCATCGTCGAGGACGTCATGCAGTTGCTCGACAACGTCTCGAACTCGCTGCGGCGGGGCCACTACCCGGACAAGGCGATGGGCAACAAGGTCGCCCAGGTGCTGCGGGTCATCGCCAGCGACCTCGAGAGCTGAGCCGTGCCGGCCCCGAAGACCCTCAAACAGGACAAGGTCCTGCTCGCCGCCGTCGACCTCGCCCGGGAGGCGGTCGTCGAGATCGCCGAGCCGGACACCGTCGGGGAGCACATCGGGATGACCCCGGTCGCCGAACGGCTCGCGACCCACTTCTTCACCTGCACGGCGGCCGGCTACCCCGGCTGGGCCTGGGCGGTGACGGTCGCCCGGGTGCCCCGCGGCAAGACGGCGACGGTATGCGAGACGAACCTCGTCCCCGGACCGGAGGCTCTGCTGTCCCCGGCCTGGGTGCCGTGGGCGGACCGACTCGCCCCCGGTGACCTCGGCCCCGGCGACGTGCTGCCGAAACTCGACGACGACCCCAACCTCGAGTTCGGCTTCGAGCAGACCGGCGACGACAACGTCGACCAGGTAGCTCTCGACGAACTCGGCCTGGGGCGGGTGCGGGTGCTCTCCCGCACCGGGCGGGATGCCGCAGCGACCCGGTGGGTCGACGGACCCGGCGGACCCGGGGCGGAGACGGCGGTGAAGTCGAGTGGCAAGTGCCGCACCTGCGGCTACTTCGTCCCGATGGCCGGTGCGCTGCGCGCGGTGTTCGGCGTCTGCGCCAACGAGTGGTCACCGTCGGACGGGCGGGTCGTCGCGCTCGGCCACGGGTGCGGCGCGCACTCGGAGACCGACGCCCCGAGGCCGCGCCCGGAGCCGGTCGGCACCCCGATCGTCGACGACTCCCGCCTCGACCTGCTCTGACCCGTCACCTCGCGTTTCCCGCCACCTGCGGGAAACGCCAACTCCACCACGCTTCCTTTCCGTGGGGAAGTTAGCGCTTAACGCATGTGGCGGGAAAGGTGAGACAGCGTCGAGATGAGGGGTGGGGTCAGGTCACGCCCTCGGCGTTGCCCCGACCCCGGCGGACATAGAGATAGCCGACCAGCCCGAGGGTGAGTCCGGCGACGCAGGCCCACGGCCACCAGTGCCGCTCCCCGGCGTGCAACGCCGGGACCACGAGGGTGACGACGAGCGCCACGGCCCACAGGAGCACGCCGACCTTGATGACGTTGACCGACTTGATCGGCATCGGCGGGTAGGGAGGGGTCGCCTTCGGGACCTCAGGCACACGGGCCGAGGACGGATCAGGCGACTGTCGCATACCCACACTCTAGATTCCCTGCGCCCCATCGCGGACCGGTGTCCACCCAGTCCACGAGAAGCCCTATTGTGTCCGCCATGTCATCCACCTCGGCGCGCACGACGAAACCTCCTGCGCAGCACACGTCCTCCTGGGTCGACAACTTCTTCGAGATCTCGCAGCGTGGCTCCACCCTGGGGCGCGAGATCCGCGGAGGCGTCGTCACCTTCTTCACGATGGCCTACATCGTGGTCCTCAACCCGCTCATCCTCGGGTTCGCCCCCGACATGAACGGCGACTTCCTCGGTGGCGGATCCGGTGACGGGTCCAACCTGCCCGCGATCGCCGCCGGCACCGCCCTCGTCGCCGGAATGATGTCGATCCTCATGGGCGTCGTCGCGAACTACCCGCTCGCGCTCGCCGCCGGGCTGGGCCTGAATGCGTTCGTCGCCTTCTCCATCGCCAACCAGATGACCTGGCACGACGCGATGGGCCTGGTCGTCCTCGAGGGCCTGATCATCCTCGTGCTCGTCCTGACCGGATTCCGTCAGGCCGTCTTCAAGGCCGTTCCGACCCAGCTCAAGGTCGCGATCTCGGTCGGCATCGGACTGTTCATCGCCCTGATCGGGTTCGTCGACGCCGGATTCGTTCGGCGCACCGCGAACGGGCCGGTGCCGGTCCAGCTCGGGACCGACGGCTTCATCAACGGCTGGCCGACGTTCATCTTCATCATCGGGCTGGTCCTGCTCGTGACGCTGTGGGTGCGCAAGGTCAAGGGCGCGATCCTCATCGCCATCGTCGCCACCACGATCCTCGCGATCATCGTCGAGGCCATCGTCAAGGTCGGTCCGCAGGTCTCCGGTGATGTGGTCAACCCGACCGGGTGGAACCTCAACGTCCCCGAGATGCCGGACACCCTGTTCGGGATCCCCGCGCTGTCGACCCTCGGCCAGTTCAGCCTGCTCGGCTCGTTCCGCAACGCCGGCCTCGTCGCCGCCTTCCTGCTGATCTTCACGCTCATGCTCGCCGACTTCTTCGACACCATGGGCACGATGACCGCCATCGGCGCCGAGGCGGGCCTGCTCGACGAGGACGGCATGCCGCCGCGCACCGACAAGATCCTCGTCGTCGACTCCCTCGCCGCCGCCGCCGGTGGGGCCGCCGCGGTCTCCTCGAACACCTCCTACATCGAATCCGCCTCCGGGGTCGGGGAGGGCGCCCGCACCGGACTCGCCTCGGTCGTCACCGGGGTGCTGTTCCTGTTGTCGATGGTCTTCGCCCCCCTCGTGCGGATCATCCCGAGCGAGGCGGCCGTCCCGGCCCTCGTCCTCGTCGGATTCCTGATGATGCAGCAGGTCAAGGAGATCGAGTGGGACGACCTCGAGATCGCCATCCCGGCGTTCCTGACGATCGTCCTGATGCCGTACACGTACTCGATCACCGCCGGCATCGGCGCCGGCTTCATCGCCTACGTCCTCATCAAGATCGTCCGCGGCAAGTCCGCTGCGGTGCACCCGCTCATGTGGCTGGTCTCGATCCTGTTCGTCGCCTACTTCGGCATCGACCCGATCCGAGGCCTGCTCGGCGTGTGAGCCGTCACTGAGCCCTGAACACCGACGCGCCGGGAACGAGTCCGACCCGTTCCTGGCGCGCCGCTGTTGTGGTGGCGGGGTGGCTCCGCGCTGATGTGTGGGGCGGGGTGGTGCCGTCCGCGTCGTTAGGCACGCGCGTGGCACCACGGTGGTGGGATGCGTGATCGATGTGGGTGTCGTCCGCGTGGTCGGGCGCGCGCGTGGCACCACGGTGGTGGGATGCGTGATCGATGTGGTGTCGTCCGCGTGGTCAGACACGCGCGTGGCACCACCATCCTCGAGGAATAGTTGCGTCAGGTAATTAGTTGATGTAACTATATGCCTGATATGTCAACGACCTCGCCGACCTGCCTGCCGCCACCCACCCCCCAGCACCCCGGACCGCTGCACCTGACGACGGACCTGCGCGTCGCCTGCCAGCGCATCGCCCGGCGGGCCCGCTTCGAGAGCACCGCCGAACTGGCGCCGCACCAGGTCGCGGTCCTCGGCCGCATCTCCTGCGGCCCGGCGACGGCCGGCGACCTCGCCGAGTGGGAGAAGGTCAGCGCCCCGACGATGTCACGGACCATCGCCGGTCTCGTCGACGCCGGCTGGCTGACCCGCGCGGAGGACCCCGACGACGGCCGCCGATTCATCCTGACGATCACCGACGCCGGGCGCCGGGTGCTCGCCGAGACCCGCAAGGCCCGGGACGCCTGGATGGCCGAACGCCTCGACACCCTCACCGCCGCCGAGATCGAGCGCCTCGAGGCCGCGCTGCCCCTCCTCGAGAGGATCGCGACGTCATGAGCCCGACCTTCCGCGCACTCGAGGTGCGCAACTACCGGCTCTACTTCAGCGGCGCCTTCATCTCCAACATCGGCACCTGGATGGGAGCCATCGCCCAGAACTGGCTCGTCCTGACCGAACTCACCGACCACTCCTCCCGGGCACTCGGGGTGATCGTCGGACTCCAGTTCGCGCCATTCCTCCTCCTCGCCCCCGTCACCGGGATGATCGCCGACCGCTTCCCCAAGCGACGCATACTCCTGCTCACCCAGTCGTTCATGGCCACGCTGATGTTCCTCACCGCGATCCTCGTCTTCACCGGGACGATGCGGCTGTGGATGATGCTCATCATGGCCGCGATGCTCGGCAGCGCCATGGCCATCGACAACCCGGCCCGGCAGACCATCGTCGCCGAGATGGTCCCGCAGCACTCCCTGGCCAACGCGGTGGCCCTCAACAGCGCCTCGTTCAACGCCGGCCGACTCATCGGCCCCGGCGTCGCCGGTCTGGCGATCGCCCAGTGGGGGACCGGGATGGCCTTCCTCCTCAACGCGATCTCCTTCCTCGCGGTCATCTCGTCCCTGGCCATGCTGCGGCCCGGTGAGATGCGGCCCACGCCGCTCGTGCGCGGCAGCGGTGCGATCCGGGAGGGCTTCGCCTACGTCAGGCGTCGCCCGGACATCCAGCTGGTCCTCCTGCTCGTCTTCGTGTTCGGGACCTTCGGGATGAACTTCCAGATCACCAACGCCCTGATGGCCACGACCGTGTTCGGCAAGGGGCCGACCGAGTTCGGGCTGCTCGGCTCCATCGTCGCCATCGGCTCCCTGACCGGGGCCCTGATGTCGGCCCGCCGCGGCACTGCCCGGCTGCGGACCCTGCTGCTCGCCCTGACCGGCTTCACCGTCAGCGCGACCGTCTCGGCGCTCGCCCCCTCCTACTGGACGTTCGCGATCACCCTCGTCCTGCTCGGGTTCACCGCGCTGACGGCCATCACGACCGCCAACGCCATGGTTCAGACCCGGGTCGACCCCCTCGTGCGCGGCCGGGTCATGGCCCTCTACATGGCGATCTTCATGGGCGGAACCCCCGCCGGAGCACCGATCCTGGGCTGGATCGGGGACACCTTCGGTGCCCGGTGGACGATCGCTGTCGGACCGATCGCCGTCGGCCTGGCCCTGCTCGGTGTCGCGATCTACCTGATGAAGAGCGAGAATGTCCGGGTGAGCTTCGAGACCCAGCGCCGACCCCGGCTGCTCATCGACACCGAACCGGTCACCGCACCCGTCAGCGAGCCGGCAGTGCAGGGGGTCCGATGAACGCCCGTACCCGCCGCAACCTCACCCTCGGCGTGCTCGCAGTTGTCGTCCTCATCGCTCTCGTGGCAGCGTTGGCCTGATGGTGTGCTCAAACTGCGGGTACGCGCTCGGCCCGGACGATCAGTTCTGCGGTGGCTGCGGCGCATACCTCACCGATGCCCCCGAGACGGAGCCGGTCCCGACCCAGTCGCCTGAGGACTGGGCGGTCCCGTATGCCCCGGCCGACCCGGAGCCGCCGCGCCGGTCCGGTGGCACCGGGGCCGTCATCGCCGGGGCCCTCGTCGCGGTCCTCGTCGGTGCCGTGCTCATCTTCTGGTTGACCCGCCCGGACAGCGATGAGCCCAATGCGGCGCCGACCACGCCGGTCGCGGCACAGACCCCGACGGACAGCCCGACGACCGGTTCGGCGCCACTGACGCAGAGCCCGATCGAGTCGCCGAGCCCGACCGACACCCCCTCCGAGAGCCCGACGACCGCTGCACCGGAGCCGATCGACCTGCCCGGTTCGGCAGCGCAGTGCGCCTCGGAGGGTGGGTTCACGGTCTACAAGGGCAACTCGGTCACCTCCTGCCCGTTCGCCGAGAACGTCGCCCGCGCCTATGCGGCGATGGATCCGCCGCCGGAGGACACGGTCACCCTCACCGACGTCACCTCGCCGGTGACCGGCAAGGACTACACCCTCACCTGCAGCTACACCGCTCCGGTCCGGTGCACCGGCGGCAACGACGCCGTCATCTTCCTCGCCAGGTCCTGACCGGGCCGGGTCGGGCATGCGGACAGTGGGCCGTCGGGAGGTCGGCGGGGCACTCCTCGGCACCCTGATCCTCGCCGTCGTCCTGTCGGTCCTCGTCGCGGTCGGTCTGCGTACCGGTCACCTCGGTCGGCCGGCGGACCCGGTGCCCACGGAATCACCGGTGGCACAACCGAGTCCACCCAGCCCGACGACCCCGCCCGAGTCGTCCCCGACCCCGGAACCCACCCTGACCGTCATCCCCCCGGATCCGGCCCTGGCGGCAGCGTTCGCCGAGCAGAGCGCCGCCCGCGGCGGGGTGTATGCGCTGGTCTGGGTCGACGGGGACGGCCTGCACGCCCTCGGGCTGGCTCCCGACGACACCGCCTGGTCGACGATCAAGGTGCCGCTGGCGATCGCCGCCCTCGAGCGAGCCGCCACAACCGGGGCCGCCGTGACCCGGGATGTCGAGGCGGCGATCACCCGCAGCGACAACCCCGCCGCCGCCCGCCTGTGGACCTCGCTCGGCCCGACCCGGGATGCGGCGGGGGCGGTCGACGAGGTGCTCACCGCATACGACTCGGTGGGGACGCGGACGGAGGACGAGACGGTGCGTCCGCCGTTCAGCGCCTACGGCCAGACCCGCTGGAGCGTCACCGACCAGGCCCGGTTCGCCGCGGCACTGTCCTGCGCGGATCCGGACTCGGCTGCCGCGCAGGTGCGAGCGGCGATGGGTCGCGTCACGCCCGAACACCGTTGGGGCATCGGGCAACTCGACTCGGCCCACCTCAAGGGCGGGTGGGGTCCGGACGTGAGCGGCGCATACCTCCTCCGGCAACTCGGGGACGTCACCGTCGACGGCAGGACGTATGCGCTGGCCGCCTCCGCGCAGTCCGGCACCGGAAGTTACGCCAGAGGTGCGGCCGACCTGACTGCGCTGGTGCAGTGGTGGGCCGACGAGGTCGCGCCGGATGCGCCCGGGCTCAGCTGCCCTGGGTCTGGCCCTGGGTCTGGCTGACGACGTAGTCGATGCAGCGCAGCAGGGCGCTGACGTCCTCGGGCTCGACCGCGGGGAAGGTCGCGATCCGCAACTGGTTGCGGCCGAGTTTGCGGTAGGGCTCGACGTCGACGACACCGTTGGCCCGCAGCGTGCTCGCGACGGCGGCCGCGTCGATGGAGTCCGCGAAGTCGACGGTCGCGACGACCTGGCTGCGGTGGGCGGGGTCGGTGACGTAGGGGGTGGCGAACTCGGACTGCTCGGCCCAGTCGTAGATTCGGCCGGAGGAGTCGGCGGTGCGCTGGACCGCCCAGGTCAGGCCGCCGTTGTCGTTGAGCCAGTCGAGCTGGTTGGCGAACATCACCAGGGTCGCGACCGCGGGGGTGTTGTAGGTCTGGTTCTTGCGTGAGTTGTCGATCGCGGTCGGCAGGGAGAAGAAGTCCGGCACCCAGCGGCCCGAGGCGGCGATCTCCTCGACCCGGGCGAGCGCCGCGGGGGAGAAGAGCCCGACCCAGAGCCCGCCGTCGGAGGCGAAGCACTTCTGCGGGGCGAAGTAGTAGACGTCGGTCTGGGTCACGTCGACGGGCAGTCCGCCCGCACCGGAGGTGGCGTCGATGAGGACGAGGGCGTCATCGGCGGCGCCGGCGACCCGCTGGACGGGGGCCATCACGCCGGTCGAGGTCTCGTTGTGCGCCCACGCGTAGACGTCGATGCCGTCCTCGGCGACCGGGACGGCCAGTGATCCGGACTCGGCGGTGATGATGGAGGACTCGCCGAGGAAGGGGGTGGCGGAGGTGACGTTGGCGAACTTGGTGGAGAACTCACCGAACGCACAGTGCTGGGCCCGGTCGCGGACCAGACCGAACGCGGCGATGTCCCAGAAGGCGGTCGCGCCGCCGTTGCCGAGGACGACCTCGTAGCCCTCGGGCAGGGAGAACAGTTCCTGCAGCCCGTCCCGGACCGCCCCGACGAGGTTCTTCACTGGGGCCTGGCGGTGGGAGGTGCCGAGCAGTCTCGGGCCGACCTCGGCGAGGTGGTCGAGCTGCTCCTGGCGGACCTTGCTCGGACCGCAGCCGAAGCGGCCGTCGCCGGGCAGCAGGTCGGTGGGAATGGTCAGGGCTGGTGAGTTCGTCACCTCTTCAGTGTGACAAGTCGCCGATCGGCGGCAACGGCGGGGTCCGGCACACGGACGGTGACGGAGGGGGTATGTGACCCGCACCTCCGCAGGTCAGGTCGCCTGCTGGGTGCCCTCGGGTGGTGCGCCTGGGTGCTGAGGGCCCGCCGCCATTTCTTCGCAATCGCGAAGAAATGGCGGCGACGTGGTCAGGAGCGCCAGCCGGTGATCGACTCGATCCCGCGCGGACCCTCGCCGATGTAGCGCGAGGACGGCCGGACGAGGCGGCCGGTCTTCTTCTGCTCGAGGATGTGCGCCGACCAGCCGGCGGTGCGGGCGCAGGTGAACACCGGGGTGAACATCTCCGGCGGCACCTCGGCGAAGTCGAGGATGACCGCCGCCCAGAACTCGACGTTCGTCGCCAGGACCCGGTCGGGGCGGCGGGCGTGGAGTTCGTCGAGCGCCGACTTCTCCAGGGCCGCGGCGACCTCGTAGCGCGGGGCGCCGAGTCGCTTGCACGTCTCGCGCAGCACGCGGGCGCGGGGGTCCTCGGCCCGGTAGACGCGGTGGCCGAAGCCCATGAGCCGCTCGCCGCGGTCGAGGACGTTCTTGACGT
This sequence comes from Intrasporangiaceae bacterium, assembly GCA_012838445.1. Classification (GTDB taxonomy): domain Bacteria; phylum Actinomycetota; class Actinomycetes; order Actinomycetales; family Dermatophilaceae; genus F2B08. Next base: position 16,805 of record DUPF01000122.1, read on the forward strand.
AGGCGGTCGCGTCACCGGTGCGCTCGACACCGTCGAGCATGTGCAGCACCCGGGACGGGGCGCCGCCGTGGAGCGGTCCGCTCATCGCGCCGACCGCGCCGGAGAGGCAGGCCGCGACGTCGGCTCCGGTCGAGGCGATGACCCGAGCGGTGAAGGTCGAGGCATTCATGCCGTGCTCGGCGGCGGAGACCCAGTATGCGTCGACCGCCTCGACGTGCTTGGGGTCCGGTTCGCCGCGCCAGCGGATCATGAAGCGCTCGGTGATCGTCTTGCCCTCGTCGACCCGGGACTGCGGCACCATCGGGGTGGACTGGCCGTGCGCGGACTGGGCGACGAAGGACAGCGCCATGACGGAGGCGCGGGCGAGGTTGTCCCGGACCTCCTCGGGCTCGATGTCGAGCATGGGCTTGAAGCCCCAGAGCGGGGCGAGCATCGCGAGCGCGGCCTGGACGTCGACCCGCACATCACCGGAGTGGACCGGCAGCGGGAACGGCTCGGCCGGCGGCAGGCCCGGGTCCATCTCGTTGTCGACGAGCAACCCCCACACGTGCCCGTAGGGGACACGCCCGACGAGATCGTTGATGTCGATGCCGCGATACCGCAGCGACCCGCCTGCTCGGTCAGGTTCGGCGATGGTGGTCTCGAAGGCGATGACGCCCTCCAGTCCGTGCTTGACGTCGCTGTCACTCATCCGGGGTCTCCAATGTCAGGGGGCAGGGCGTCCAGGGGGTTGCTGGTCCGGGTGCCATTGTGCACACCTGCGCCGCCGCAGTGGAACCCAGCGGTCGCATGTCGGGCGTAGTCTGTGGCCGTGAGCGACCTCACGAGTTATCCACCCCCGGCACCCGAGCCCGGTCCTCCCCGCCGACGCGACTACGACAGTCCGGGGATCGATCCGCAGACCGCGGGCCCGACGCCATGGCCGACGATCCGGCACTGGGTCAGCGAGGCCATCGCCGCCTCCGAGTCGCTGCCGGGCCTGGCCGAACCGACCGCGGTCAGCGTCGCCACGGTCGACGCGGACGGGGTCCCCAACGTGCGCACCGTGCTGGCCCGGTTCCTCGACGAGCACGGCCCCGGGTTCGTCTCCTCGCTGCACTCCGCGAAGGCAGCTGAACTGGCCGCCAATCCGCACATCGCGCTGTCGTACACCTGGCCCGGCCTGTTCCGGGCGATCCGGTTCCGCGGGACGGCCGCAGCGATCGAGACCGAGGCGCTCGTCGCATACTGGCGCACCCGGCCCTATGGCTCGCAGATCGCCGCCTGCGCTTCCCTGCAGTCCCACCCGATCGGGAGCCGGCAGGAGTTGGAGCGCGAGTTCGCGACGTGGGCGGCGCACTATCCGGAGACCGGGTCGGTCGACGATGTGCCGATGCCGGCCGACTTCCATGGGTGGCGGGTGCATCCGACCGAGGTGGAGTTCTGGGCGGGGCGGCGGTCGCGGTTGCACGACCGGATCGTCTACACGCGGGTCGCGGACGGCACCCTCGATGACCCGGCGGCCTGGGCGGTCAGCCGCCGCCAGCCCTGAGCGCGATCCTGTCCTGACCGCTGCCGGTCAGAGGGAGGCGCGGAAGACCGCCACGAGGTCGGCGGCGCCGACGTCGAGGGGAGCGGTGGCCAGGAGCCGCTGCTGCCGGAGGGCGCCGTCGACGAGGACGTCGATGTCGTCAGCGGTGTAGCCGACCTCCCGTAGCCCCATGGGCACCGACAGATCCGCCATGAGCGCGCGGATGACGTCGGGCAGCGCGTCCGGGCCGGCGGGGACGTCGCGACCGGCGAGCAGGGCGGCGAGCCGGTCGTGCCGCTTGGGTGCGCCCGCATAGGTGAGTTCGAAGGCCGCCGGAGCGGTGAGCGCGACCGCCATCCCGTGCGGCACGAGCGCCTCGCCGGCGGGGTAGCCGGCGGGTCGGAAGTCACGCACGTTGCCGGCGATCGGGTAGGCGTTGGCGTGCGGGATGTGCACCCCGGCGTTGCCGAACCCCAGACCGGCCAGGGTCGCCGCGAGCGCCATGTCGGCTCGGGCGGCAGCGTCGTCACCGTCCCGGAAGGCGGTCCGGAACGAGCGGGCGAGCAGCCCGATCGCCTTCTCGCAGAACACATCCGCGATCGGATTCGCCCCGCAGTAGGGCACCCGCTCGGCCGCGGTCTTGCGGGGGTATGCGGTGTAGGGCCGAGCGGTGTAGCTCTCCAGGGCGTGACACAGGATGTCCAGGCCGGCCGCGGCGGTCACCCCGGCGGGCTGGGTCATCGTCAGGTCGGGGTCGACGACGGCGACGGTGGGACGCAGCGCGGGGTGGCTGATGCCGGTCTTGACCTGCAGGGCGAGGACGTCCAGGACGCAGATCGTCGTGCTCTCGGAGCCGGTGCCGGTGGTCGTCGGGACGGCGATGAGCGGGAGCAGCGGCCGGCTCGGGGCCCGGCCGGCACCGACCGGGGCGTTGAGGTAGTCCTGCAGCACACCGTCGTTCGTCGTCAGGAGGTTGACGCATTTGGCGGTGTCGATGCACGACCCGCCGCCGACGGCGACGACGACGTCGAACGGTCCGGCCTCCCGGGCCCAGTCGACGGCCGCGTTCATCGACTCGTCGGTCGGCTCGATGTGGACGGCGTCGAAGACGGCGACGTCGCACCCGGCCGCCGTCAACTGCTCAGCGATCCGCCCCGGATGGCCCGTCGCGGCCACCCCGGGGTCGGTGACGATGAGCACCCGGCGGCCGCCGAGGGAGCGGACCTCGAAGTCGATCTCCGCACTGGCTCCCGCTCCGAATTTCAGCCGGGGCGACGCATACGTGAACACGGTCTCCATCACGGCCGCTGAAGTCTCCATGCCGCTAGCGTCCCACGGCGTCACCCCCGCTGGTTCAATGAACGGCCATGGACTCAGCGCTGCTCACCGTCGGGCTCCCCGTCGCCCTGGCCGTCATCATGTTCGGACTCGGGTTGTCGCTGACGATCGGGGACTTCCGCCGGGTCGCGCAGCACCCCAAGGCCGTCGTCGTGGCGTTGACCTGCCAGATCATCCTGCTGCCGCTCATCGCCTTCGGGCTGATCGTCCTGTTCTCGCTGCCCCCGCTGCTCGCCGTCGGCATGATGATCCTGGCGGCCTCCCCGGGCGGGACCACCGCCAACCTCTATTCGCACCTGTTCCGCGGTGACGTCGCGCTCAACATCACTCTCACTGCGCTGAATTCACTCCTGGCGATCATCACCCTCCCGATCGTGACGAATCTCGCCCTCGGCTACTTCGGCACCGGCGAGGACGGGGTCGGCATGCAGATCGGCAAACTCGTCCAGGTCTTCGCGATCGTCCTGGTCCCCGTCGCGATCGGGATGGCGGTGCGCAGTCGCTCACCCGAGTTCGCCGCCCGGATGGACAAGCCGGTGCGGATCGCCTCGGCGATCCTCCTCGTCCTCGTCGTCATCGGCGCGATCCTCGGGGAGAAGGACAACATCGCCGAGTACTTCGTCTCGGTGGGGGTCATCACGAGCCTGTTCTGCATCCTCTCGCTCGGGATCGGGTATGCGGTCCCGCGCCTGCTCGGACTCTCCGAACCGCAGGCGATCGCCAGCTCGTTCGAGATCGGCATCCACAACTCGACCCTCGCGATCGCGATGGCGGTGACGGTCCTGCAGAGCACCCAGATGGCGGTGCCGCCGGCGGTCTACGGCGTGGTGATGTTCTTCATCGCCGCCGGGTTCGGGTTCCTCGTCGCCCGGGGCACCCGACGTCGCACTGATGAGAGGCTGGCGGTGTGACAGATCTCATCGACACCACGGAGATGTACCTGCGCACCCTCTTCGAGCTCGAGGAGGAGGGCATCGTGCCGCTGCGGGCCCGGATCGCCGAGCGGCTGGGGCATTCCGGGCCGACGGTCTCCCAGACGGTGGCCCGGATGGAGCGGGACGGGTTGGTCGTGGTCTCAGAGAATCGCCACCTGGAGTTCACCGAGGAGGGGCGGTTGCTCGCGACGCGGGTGATGCGCAAGCACCGGCTCGCCGAACGACTCCTCCTCGACGTCATCGGTCTGGAGTGGGAGTTCGTCCACGAGGAGGCCTGCCGGTGGGAGCACGTCATCTCCGAGCGCGTGGAGCGCAAGATCCTCACCCTGCTCGGCGGGGTCAAGGAGTCCCCCTACGGCAACCCGATCCCGGGCCTGGACGAGTTGGGGATGGAGCCCGGCGAGGAGTTCCTCGACGGCATGATCTCGATGAGCGACCTCGCCGACCACGACCCGGTCGTCGTGACGATCCGGCGGATCGGGGAGCCGGTCCAGGTCGATGTCGAGGCTTTGGCGCTCCTCACCGCGGCGGGCATCGTTCCTGGAGTGCCGGTGACGCTGCGCCGGGAGGGTTCGCGGGTCATCGCCGCCCGGGAGGGCCGACCGGAGGCCAGCGGGGTGTCGCTGCCGGACGACATCGCCGGTCACGTGTTCGTCGAGCAGTGAGCCGCGGTCGCGCGGCCGCCGTGTTCGATCCGGCGTTATCGGAATGTGACATAGAGGTCCATTGTCGGCTACCGTCGACTGTCTGGTGCGGCCGCCGCCGCCCCTCCCTGCCAGTTTGCTCGACCCACTAGAGGAACTACTTCGTGGCTCCATCGCCCCACCGCCGCAGTGCTCGTCACCGGTCGGCGGTTCAATTGACGACGCTTCAGCACTTGGTGTTCGCGTTTCGGCAACCATTGTCGAACCCAGGTCCCACGGTGTCCAAGGTGGCTGCGGTGGCGGCCGCGGGGGCGCTCGTAGCGACGCTCGTGATCCCGAGCGACGAGGCGCGAGAGACGGTGGCGGAAGCCCGCGGCGCTGCCGGGATGGCAGCCGTGACCAGTCTCGACCAGCGCGCCGAGCAGCAGAGCAGCCGGTCCGCCCGATCGACTGCTGCGCTGCCCGCGTTGCGGGTTCCCACGACAGCCATCCCGGGAGCGCCCCAGGAGTTCGGTGCATTGGCGTTTGCCGCGGTTGAGAAACCACCGCCGTTGGAGGACGGTGACGGGATGATCGGGGACTCTTCCGCGGGGAGAGTCCAGGGTCGGGTCGGTGGTTCGGGTTACAACTGGGCCGCAGCCCGGGCCTGTTCGTGCTCCCGGGGACTGACGCAGAACTCGATGGCGGTGCTTGCGGCTGTAAAGCACTCCTTCCCGAACATGACCAACATCGGCGGGGTGCGGCCGGACTCGATGCCGGACCACCCGTCCGGGCGTGCGCTGGACTTCATGACCTCCAACCGTGGCTACGGCGACTCGATAGCCAACATGCTTATCAGTCGGTCCGGTGAGTTGAAGATCAAGTACATCATCTGGCGGCAACGGATCTGGATGCCCGGACGTGGGTGGAAGATGATGTCCAACCGGGGGAGCGCCACGGCGAATCACTACGACCACGTACACGTGTCCGTCCGCTGAGCCGAACCGGGTGTCCGTGGTGTCTGCTCCGTGACGACGGCATCTTGACTGCCCCGCGATTCGTTACCTGCCGTTCTCACGGACCGAGCGACCGCATACCCCCTGTGACCTGCGCAAATGCAGGGCTTCGCTGAGTTGTGCACATGCGTCGTGACCTAAACGTGACATTCGCCGTGACGGTGTGTACCGTGGTCACGTCGCCGCCGACACGGGTGGCGGCCCCCGACGGTCGGAACACGCCGAGTCCTGCCACCGGCCACCGGGACCATCGATAGCCCCCACGGCAGGAGCGGGGGACCCACTCTCGGCCGCTGGGCATCCAGCTCACCGGCCTCGGGGTGAAGTCCTCGCCCGCGGTTTCCCCTGACCGTGGCGTGGGCCGGGTGTCCTCCACCCGAACCCGACAGCTCACCTCGCAGGCGTTATGAGGAACTCCGTGGCTGAGAAGTATCACGGGCGTCGCCGGGCTCCGGGACGCTACAACCCCCTGTCAGAACTCCTTCAGATCGCCTCGCAGGCATCCTCGCCGGCCATCAAGGGCTCGGCCGTGCTGGCTGCCTCCGGTGGTCTCGTGGCCGCCTTCGCGATCCCTGCCAACGCCGTCGACGACGGTGCCAAGGACACCGCCTCGGCCGAGGGTTCGGTCTCGACCATCGCCCTGGGTGAGCGGCTCTCCGAGAACGTCGCCTCCCGTGCGGCGGCCCGTCCGGCACTGACCGCCCCCACCGCGGCTGCCCCGCAGGCCGCGCAGACCTTCGGTGCGCTGACCTTCACCGCCGTCGAGAAGCCCCCACCGCCGCCTCCTCCGCCCCCGCCGCCCGCGCAGACGCGCACCGAGCGGGCCTCGAACAACCAGTCGCGCTCGGGCAATCGATCGTCGCGTTCGGCCTCGAACCAGGACGCCAGGCAGAGCAAGCCGAAGCAGGATGCCCCGGTGCGGGTCGCCTCCGGCGGTGTGTTGTCCGTCGCGGCCAGCCTGACCGGCATCCCCTACCGCTACGGTGGCTCCACCCCGGCCGGCTTCGACTGCTCGGGCTACACCCAGTACGTCTTCAAGCAGGTCGGCATCTCGCTTGGCCGGACGACGCACGCGCAGTATGCGCAGACCCGCCCGGTCTCGAACCCGCAGCCCGGTGACCTCGTGTTCTTCGGTGGTTCCTCCCCGCACCACGTCGGCATCTATGCCGGCAACGGGATGATGTACGACTCGCCGCGCACCGGCAAGTCCACCGTCCTGCGCAAGATCTACACCAGCAGCAGCCACTCGTTCCGTCGCGTCTGACGCTGCAGCGAACCTCAGAGCCTCGCCCCCGGCCCACCTCCTGTGCCGGGGGCGAGGCTTGTGTCACGGGCGGTCTCGACCCGGCGCCGCCGTTGATCCGCACCAGTCGCCGACGGGGTGTGCGGACCCGCCCCGGGCGGTCCGCTCACCTGAACAGTGCTGCCGCTGAGCGGAGTCCACGCTCAGGTGAGGCTGCGGGGAGAGCCACTCGGGCATACATTGGCCCCAGCAGGTTCGTCGCCGAGGAGGTTCCGTGCAGGTCCAGTGGTGGAGCATCATCCCGTTCGCCCTGATGCTCGGCACGATCGCAGTCGCGCCGCTGGTGCCGGCGCTGAACCACTTCTGGGAGTGGCGGCGGGTGCAGTTGCTCGTCGCGCTCATCCTCGGCGTCCCGGTCGCGCTGTGGTTCCTGTTCGCGGGCGAATCCCTCACGGTGGTCCATGCGCTCGTCGAGTACGGCCAGTTCATCACGCTGCTGCTGGCGCTGTTCGTCGTCTCCGGCGGGATCTTCCTCGCCGGTGACCTGCGGGCCACGCCGCGGGTCAACACGACCTTCCTCGCCGTCGGTGGTGCCCTGGCGAGTTTCATCGGGACCACCGGGGCGGCGATGCTGCTCATCCGCCCGCTGCTGCACACGAACCGGCAGCGGACCCACCGGATGCACACGGTGATCTTCGCGATCTTCATCGTCGCGAACTGTGGTGGCCTGCTCACCCCGCTCGGGGACCCGCCGCTGTTCCTCGGCATGCTGCGGGGGGTGCCGTTCACGTGGACGTTCTCACTGTTCCCGATGTGGCTGTTCGTCAACGCGGTGCTGCTCGTGACCTATCTGGCGCTGGACCGCAGGCTGTATGCGACCGAGCCGGCGGACCGCAAGCAGTTGGATGCCGAACAGGTTGAACCGCTGCGGATCAAGGGTGCAGTCCACTTCCTCTACCTGGCCGTCATCGTCGCGGCGGTCGCGTTCGCGCCGAGCGTGGACCTGCACGCGATCGAGGAGGGCACCGCCTCGCTCGCGGCGTGGATCCCGTGGCGGGAGGTCATCATGCTCTCGGTGGCGTTCCTGTCGCTGAAGACCGGCGATCTGAAGGCACGCTTCGTCGACAACAACTTCCAATGGGGCCCGATCCAGGAGGTCGCCGCGTTGTTTATCGGCATCTTCCTGACGATGATGCCAGCGCTGGTCTACCTGGGTCAGAAGGCGCCGAGCCTGCCGCTGAACCGGGTGACGTTCTTCGTCTTCACCGGTGGCCTGTCGGCCGTGCTGGACAACGCACCCACCTATGTGACGTTCTTCGAGATGGCCCGGGAACTCGGTGGCGAGCCGGCGGTCGCGGGAGTGTTCGAGCCGTATCTGGTGGCGATCAGTCTCGGGGCGGTGTTCTGCGGGGCGATCACCTATATCGGCAACGGGCCGAACTTCATGGTCAAGGCGGTCGCCGACGGTGCCGGGGTGCGGATGCCGTCCTTCGTCGGGTATGTGCTGCTCGCCTTCCGCTATCTCGTCCCGACCCTGGTGGCGATGATGCTGATCTTCCTGACCAGCTCGTTCTGGTGGATCGTCGCCGGCTGGGTCCTGACCGGTGCGTTGGTGGTGCGGGCGGTGGTCACCGCCGTGCGCCATGTCCATCCGGAGTCGGTCAAGACCTGAGCGGCCTCATGGCCAGGCTGTGCCTGGCCCGTCAGCGGTAGGCGGGTAGGCGTCTGCGCGGTGCTCGATGGCGATGATCGTGACCCGGTCATCGATCCGGTAGATGATTCGGTAGTCGCCACGGCGGGCGCTGTGGAGTCCTTCGAGGTCGAACCGCAGCGCCTTCCCGACGCGCTGCGGGTTGGTGGCGAGGGTGCCGTAGATGAACTCCACGGCGGCAGTGGCGACCTTCTCGGGGAGCCGTTGCAGGCTGCGCTTGGACGTGGGTGTCCACGCGATCTCGTATGAGGCGGGCATCAGGAGCGCAGTGCGGCCAGGGCCTCGTCCTTGCTGAGGACCTCGGCCTCGCCAGCGGCAAGCTCCGCGAGGCTCTCGCGCACCTGCGCGATCAGTGTGGGCCGGCTCAGGACCTCGAGGGTCTCCTCGAGAGAGGCCAGGTCGTCGGTGCTGATGACGACGGCTGTCGGCTTGCCGTGGCGGGTGATGATGACCCTGTCGTGCTCGCGCTCGACCTGGTCGACCACCTCCGAGAGGCGGTTCTTGACGTCCCGCAGAGCCATCGTCGCACCAACACTCATAGCCACAAGTGTAGCCACAGGTGCCGGGATAGGCGTGGGCCTCTGGCGAAGTCATCGGGGGTGAACGCATCGACATTCCTCCTCCACGCCACGACTCGGCCAGTCGACCGCCCCTCAAACCG
>DUPF01000123.1 GCA_012838445.1 Intrasporangiaceae bacterium
CGCCCAGGCGGTGACCCGTAACCCGCTGGCCGACCCGTACCTGCTCGGGGTGTCCTCGGGGGCGGGCTTCGGCGTCGTCGTCCTCACTGAACCGCCCCAGGTTTCCCGCCGCTCCTTATGTGGGTTGCAGCTCTCGGTTGAGAGCGGCGTAGTAGCTCTGCTCGAACTCGATGGGCGGGACGTAGTCCAGGCTCGAGTGGAGCCGTTCATTGTTGTACCACTCGACCCACGCGGCGGTGGCGTACTCGACGTCGGAGATCGTCTTGTACGCCCCGTCGTGGAAGATCGACGAGCGGATGCACTCGGCCTCGTAGAGGCCGTTGATCGTCTCCATGAGCGCATTGTCGTACGCGTCGCCGACGCTGCCGATCGACGGGTCGATACCCTCTAACGCGAGGCGTTCAGTGAACGCTACAGATGTATATTGACTGCCCGCGTCCGAGTGGCTGACCAGCGACTTGGGTTCGATCGGGTGTCCCTCGCGATCGCGTTGCCACAGCGCCATCCGCAGTGGAGTCATGACCAGGTCCGTGGCCATGGTGGTGGCCGCGTTCCACGCCACGATGCGCTGGGCGAACACGTCGACGATGAACGCCACGTAGGTGAAGCCGGCCCAAGTCCGGACGTAGGTGAAATCGGCAACCCAGAGCCGGTCGGGCCGATCCGAGGTGAAGTTGCGATCGACAAGGTCCGGCGCCCGAACACCGTCCGGATCCGAGGAGGTGGTGTACACCTTCTTGGACCGGAGTACGCCTGATAGCCCGAGTGTTCGCATCACACGGTCCACTGCTCCTGGGCTGGCTGTGGTCAGACCGGCCCGGTGCACCTCGGCAAGCATCTTGCGGCGCCCGTACAGGCCGGCTGGTTGCATCTTCCGGCGCCCCTGCCCATCGGGCTGCCACACGAGCTTGCGAACGGTGTCCTCGACCTCGGCGTCGCTGACGGTCCTGGCCGCCACCACGCGCTGCGGCGAAGTCCACTCGCGGTAGGTCCGTGCGGCGATCTGCAGGCCTGCTTTGCGCAATCCTCTGCAGATCGACTCGACCGCATGACCTTCCGACCGCAGTTGGTCGATGAACTCGCAGATCACCGGTTGCGGGGGTCGAGCTCCCCCGCGAAGAAAATCGAGGCCCTGCGCATGATCTCCAGGTCCTCAGTCAGCCGCCGGTTCTCGGCCTTGAGTCGCTTGATCTCAGCGCTCTCCTCGGTGCTGACCCCGGGCCGGGCTCCGGCGTCGATGTCGGCCTGCACAGCCCACCTCCGGACCGTCTCTTTGCCCAGCCCCAGACGTCGGCCCACCTGGTCACAGCAGGCCGTCAGCGACGCGTACTCACCGCGGTGCTCGGACACCATCCGCAGCGCCCGCTCTTTGACCGCGGGATCGATCTTCTTCGGCATACAACCATCCTCCTCGACTCAAAAGGAGGCGGCGGGAAACCTGGGGCGGTTCACGACGACCAGTTCGGTACGGAGGTGGCCGGCGATCGACCACCCGACGCAGCGTCGCGAGTAGACATCGATGACGGCGGCGCAGTAGACCC
>DUPF01000124.1 GCA_012838445.1 Intrasporangiaceae bacterium
CGATGCCATCACCGAAGGCGACATCAAGGCCTGGCTGATCGACTGGGACCGCGCACTGAAGACCAAGGCCAACTACCACGGACTGCTCTTCGGTGTGTTCACTCATGCCGTCGAAGAGGGCTATCTGCGCACGAACCCGTGCGCGCGCACCGCCCCGAAACGCTCCCGGGTCCGGCAGGCCCAGGCAGAGCTGCGGTTCCTGACCGAGGAGGAACTGAACACCGCCGTCCGGCTCGCCGGCGACGACGGAGACCTGCTGACCTTTGCCGTGGGCACAGGTCTTCGCTTCGGTGAGGTCACGGCGCTGTGGTGCAGCGACATCGACCTCGCGCACGGCACCGTGCGGGTGAACAAAGCCTGGAAGCGCGACGGAGAGCACGGTGAGGGCGAGACACCCGGGTGGTTGAGGAAGCAGGTGGGTGCCAAGCACGTGATGCGCCAGCACCACCTCGGCAACCCCAAGACGCCCAAGTCCCGACGCACGATCAGCAGGCGAGCTTCGGCTGGTTCTGGCTGTGGCACATGGAGCTGGACGCCTCGACGCTCGTGGTGGTCGCCGCAGCAGTGATCGCCCTGCCCCTGACCCTCCAAGAGTCCAACACCGAGAGGGCTCGGCGAAGCACGGTCGCGCTAACCCGACGCAGCCTCATCCTCGCCAACGTAGCGTTCGTGACGCTGGTCTACCTCGGCGCCCACGGGGGTGTCTGGCCCTATGCTCTGGCGGCTGCCTGCCTCGTCGTCCCGCTTGCTTTGGCGGTGTCCCGTGCGGCGGCAGCCCGGACGGGGCAGGTCCAGCTCGGGCTGCTCCGCCACCCGCTCCGCCGCGAGGTACGAGCGCATCTGATGCAGGCGATCAACATCTGGCTGTGCTGCGTCATGCTCGCCGGTCTCGTGGCCGTCGGCGGTATGCACATCGCGCGGATCTGGTTGTCGCTGAACGAGGCGCAGTTCGCCGTGTTGATCACGGCCTTCGTCGGTGGGCTGCTCCTGCTGGCGGCGTTGGCGATCGTCCCGCGCTTTGCATGAGGTGGGCGAGGGCGACGTAGCGGTCGTTGCCGATGTCGATCACCAGGTGGTTGGCGGCGTCGCCGTTGGTACCGGTCGGCTACCGCCTCGACATTCCCGCCGGCACCGCCGCGCGGTTTGAGCCGGGTGACGCCAGGAAGGTGAACCTCGTGGCCTTCGCGGGCAACCGCGCGGTCTACGGGTTCAACAGCCGCCACGATGGCCCGCTCGATGCGGCCGCGGGTGAGAAGGAGGACGCATCATGAGCCAGAAGATCGAGCGGCGTCAGTACGTCGAGCTGTACGGCCCCACCACCGGCGACGCGGTGCGCCTCGGCGACACCGACCTGTTCGCGAAGGTCGAGCGCGACCTGACCGTCTACGGGGACGAGTCGGTGTTCGGCGGGGGCAAGGTGATCCGTGACGGCATGGGGCAGAACTCCCGCGTCACGCGGTCGGAGGGGATCCCCGACACCGTCATCACCAACGCCCTGATCGTGGACTACTCCGGCATCTACAAGGCCGACGTCGCCCTGCGGGACGGCCGGATCCAGGCGATCGGCAAGTCTGGAAACCCGGACGTACAGGACGGCGTCGACATCACCATCGGCGTCGCGACCGAGGTCATCGCCGGTGAGGGCAAGATCCTGACCGCCGGAGGCATCGACACCCACATCCACTTCATCTCCACTGACCAGATCGAGGTGGCGCTGGCCTCCGGTCTCACCACGATGATCGGCGGCGGCACGGGCCCGGCCGAGGGCACCAAGGCGACCACGGTCACGCCCGGCCCCTGGTGGGTCCAGCGCATGCTGCAGGCCACGGACGACTTCCCGATGAACATCGGGATCCTCGGCAAGGGCCACGCGTCCCGGGGTGTCCTCATGTGGAGCGAAGACCGCGGTGGAGTGGATCAGCCGGGATGGGTGCAGATGGCGACGCAGGTACTCGGTGCGCCGGCGCCGCGCCGTACGGCCAAGAAGGCGCCAGGAGGGCGGCCATAATTGGGCGACTATTGGCCTGACCGGAGACCCAGGATGCGATCCTTGACCATTCACTGTTTCCTTTGACCCACGGGCCCCGCCGCTGAGTGCCCAGGTCGGCATTACCGGCGCGGGAGCCCTCGGCGACCGGCCCGGCAGGTATCGACGCTTGCAGACGTGGTGGCGAACAACCCCACTCACCCATGAAGCCGCACGCCGCCTTCGAGCAGGGGCGGGTAGAGTTGAGCCAAGAACTGAAGATCGGTGCACCCCCAGGGGGCACGGCCCCGCTTTCACAGGGGGAAACGGGGACGAACGGAGCCCAGTTTCGTGCTCCGAGCGTCGGATTCGATTGTCCTAAGCGCGAATCCATCAGGTTCAAGTCCCCCTCCGGACACCAATTGCTCAGAGCCCGTGAAGAATTCACGGGCTCTTGTGCATTCGGGGCGAACCTGGGTGCGCATCGGCACCACCGACCAAGACGACCGGTCCGTGGTCCGGTCAGCGGCACCCGGCCGCGCTGGCGCCCTGATCGGCAACGCTGTATCGACATAGCCTTGGCGGATGCGCGTGAGATACCCCCTGACCAAGACCCTGGCGCTGGTCTCCCTCGGATACGTGGTCGTCATGGCCGCCCAGCCGTAGCGCCTCACGACCCAGCTCCACGGGCAGGTCACCGCTGGGGAGGCCGAGCACCTGACGAAGACGTGGGCGGGGCGCGACATCCCCGTCTGCCTGCTGGCGCTGGCCGGACCGGACGCGAGCGTGCCGGTCGCCGTCGGGCTGCGGATCGCCGGCGACATCACCGACGCGGTCACCCTCGGTACGGCGACGACCTGGACACCCCGGTCCAAGGTCCTCGCGACGACCGGTGGGTGGGGTCTGGCGCAGCTCGCCGCGTTCCTCATCGACCGCCGCATCGGAAGTCCGTGATCGTCGGCAGACCCTGATCAGTGCCTGGCGTGGGAAGTGCAATGGTCTGCATTCGGGTTGCCTCCGGCAGGCCCGCACCGGAGAATCACCGCTTGTGTCCTTCCTCGGCCCCACGGATCCGCTGGCGCTGCGACCCCGCCGTGTTCTCGTGGCTGGCGTCGCCGGCGCAGGCAAGACGACCCTGGCCGGCCGGATCGGAGCGAGCCTGGGCATTCCGCACATCGAGATCGACGCCCTTTTCCACGGTCCGAACTGGACGCCGCGACCGGAGTTCCGCGCCGATGTCGAGGCGTTCTCCAGTGCCGCGGAGTGGGTGACCGAGTGGCAGTACTCGATGGTCCGCCCGCTCCTGCTGACCCGCTGTGATCTGCTCGTCTGGCTGGATCTGCCGGTTCCGCAGGCCCTGGCCCAGGTGACGCTGCGCACGCTGCGTCGCAGGATGTCCGGCACGCCGTTGTGGAACGGCAATGTGGAGCCGCCGCTGCGAGCGTTCTTCACCGACCGGGAGCACATCGTCCGGTGGGCGTGGGACACCCGGCACAAGGCGCGACGACTGGTGTATGCGGCGCGCACCGAGCGCCGCGACCTGCCGATCGTGCAGCTCACGAGTCACCGGCAAAGCCGGCGGTGGTTGACCGAGGTGCTCGCACCGGCCCGAGAGGTCTAGCTCCCCCGGGGAGCCTTGACCGACAGGACCGGACAGTCCGCCTCGAGCAGGATCCGCTGGGCGTTGGAGCCGAGGACGAGTTTGCCGATCGCACTGCGCCTGCGCAGCCCGATGACGAGGAGCGGGGCCTCGTGCCGATCCGCGATGTCGAGGAGGTCATCCGTCGGCTCCTGGCCCCGTACGAGCGTGACGATCTCGAAGTCGTAGCCCTCCTTCGTCAGCTCGCGCCGGATCGCCTCGGCCTCGTTGCCCGCGTCCCGGTCGTCCTCCCGGGTGAAGGTGTCCCCACCCTTGAACGAGGAGACGATGACGAGCCGGTCACCGCGGCGGCGCGCCTCGATCTTGGCAGCATCGAGCGCGGCCCGCCCGACGGCGGTGGGGACGAAGCCGACGATGACGGTCACGGATCCTCCAGGGTTGACAGGGAACAGCCGAATGCCCCGGAATCCTAGGGCTCCGGGGCACTCGATGCGTCGGTTGCGACGACGCTGATTCGGGCCGGTCGCATGCGCTGCGTGCGCGACCGGAGTTCTACAGGGCTACTTGCGCGGCGCCTTGACGGACAGCACCGGGCAGTCCGCCTCGAGCAGGATCCGCTGGGCGTTGGAGCCGAGGACGAGCTTGCCGATCGGGCTGCGGCGGCGCAGGCCGATGACGATGAGCTCCCCGCCGGACTCCTCGGCGACGGAGATGAGGTCGTCGGTGGGGTCGTTGCCGCGCACCAGCTCGCGGATCTGGAACTCGACGCCGGCCTCCTCGAGCGACTTGCGCACCTCGTCGAGGATCTGCTCGGTGCGGATGGCGTCGTCCCCGTCGAACGAGGCACCACCCTTGTGCGAGTTGACGACGACGAGTTTGGTCTTGCGGGCGCGCGCCTCGTCACGCGCGGCGCTGAGGGCCGCCTGGCCCTCGGGGGTGTCGATGTATCCGACGATGATGGCCATCAGGGTCCTCCTAGACCTGAATCGTGCGAGCCCTTCCGGCCGGGGCGCAGACGTCTTCGCACGGGTTTGACGGGACAGTTCGTGCTACCGGCAGGATATCGGAGCCGGGTGCGCCAGGTGCGTTCGGGTGGAGCGATATCCGCCGCCGGGCTCATAGGCTAGGGACCATGTCCACACCTCAGCCGATCCTGCCCCGCGACGAGGTCGTCGAGCTCTGCCGAGACCTGATCCGCATCGACACGAGCAACTACGGCGACGGCTCCGGCCCCGGCGAGGCCGAAGCGGCCGACTACGTCGTCACCAAGTTGCGCGAGGTCGGCCTGGACCCGCAGATCTTCGAGGCTGACCCGGGTCGGGTCAGCGTCGCCGTCCGCATCCCCGGTGCCGACTCCACCCGGGGGGCACTCTGCATCCACGGCCACCTCGACGTCGTCCCGGCCGCGGCTGCGGACTGGGAGGTTGACCCGTTCAGCGCCGAGATCCGGGACGGCTGCATCTGGGGCCGCGGCGCCGTCGACATGAAGGGCATGGACGCGATGATCCTCGCGGTCGTGCGTCACCTCGCCCGCACCGGCGAGGTCCCGCCCCGCGACCTCGTCATCGTCTTCTTCGCCGACGAGGAGGCCGGGGGAGTGCAGGGGTCGCACTTCATGGTCCAGAACCATCCCGAGGTCTTCGCCGGGGTGACCGAGGCGATCAGTGAGGTCGGCGGCTACAGCGTGACCGTGCCGAACACCGAGGGAGGCCAGACCCGCGCATACCTGCTGCAGACCGCCGAGAAGGGCATCGCCTGGCTGCGGCTGCGGGCCCGCGGCCGCGCCGGTCACGGCTCGGTCCCCAACGCGGACAACGCCCTGAACCACCTGGCCGGGGCACTGGACCGGATCGCGAACTACGAGTGGCCGCGTGAGTTCATCGCCTCGACCCGCATCCTGCTCGACGGCCTGAGTCAGGTCACCGGCACCGCCTACACCGACGACGATGTCGATGAACTCCTCGGCCACATCGGCCCGGCCCAGGGTTTCGTGCGGGCCACCCTCCAGGACACCGCGAACCCGACGATGCTCCAGGGCGGGTACAAGCACAACGTCATCCCGCAGGAGGCCAGTGCTGCGATCGACGCCCGGTTCCTGCCCGGCCACAAGGACGATCTGTATGCGACGCTCAAGGACCTCGTCGGAGGCAACGTGGACATCGAGATCGAACACGAGGACATCGCCCTCGACGCCCCCTTCGACGCACCCCTCGTCGAGGCGATGAAGGAGGCACTCCTCGAGGAGGACCCGGATGCGGTCATCCTGCCCTACTGTCTGTCCGGCGGGACGGACAACAAGGCGCTGTCCCTGCTCGGGATCACCGGCTACGGCTTCGCGCCCCTGCAACTGCCGGCGGACCTGGACTTCGCCCCGATGTTCCACGGCATCAACGAGCGGGTCCCGACCGCATCCCTGGAGTTCGGGGCCACGGTCCTGCACCGCTTCATCCAGCTCAGCGGACGCGAATGATCTTGCGGCGCAGCCAGGTCCGGCGCCGCCCACCGAGATAGATCCGGGTCCGCAGCAACTCCCACTGGCCGTACTCGGCATCCTCGGTGAGCTGTTGACGCATCTGCGAGCGGCTCACCTCACGGCCGAAGTCGACGACCCGCACTTCGTACTCGCCGCGGTATCTGCCGCCGGGGCCCGGTGCGATGACCCGGTCCAGCGGCAGCACGGGATCCTTCCGGGCGGAGCGTTCGAGGTGATCCATCGGTGCCATTGTGGCCCACACCAAGTAGTCTCAGCGGCATGAGCGTCGATCCGCGTGCCGCCCTCGCTGTCCTCACTGCCGCCCTCGAGCGGCACCTCGAGGCCTGCTCCTCCAAACACGGTGAGGACGACCCCGCCGTCATCACCGCCGCCGATGCTCTCGCCGAGGCCTTCGACGCCTACGACGACGCACTCTTCGACACCTTCGGTGAGGTCACCCCGCTGCAGGTCTACGACGGGGACGACATCGACGACTTCGAGGACGAGGATGACGACTTCGACGACGATGATGACGATGACGATGATGATGACGACTTCGATGAGGACGACCTCGACGACGACCGGGACGACGACTTCGACGATCACCTCGACGGCGACGACACCCTGACCCGCTGAGCGAGGAGGCCTTCTCGATGCAACTCGGCATCAACCTCGGCTACGTCGGCCTGGGCGCGCACGGCACGGACGCCGCGGCGGCGTTGGAGACGATCACCCAGGCGGCGGTCTTCGCCGATCACCTCGGCTACTCGGTCGCGTGGGTGGCCGAGGCCTACGGCTCGGACGCCCCGACGATCATGTCGTGGATCGGGGCGAAGACCTCCTCGGTCGACGTCGGCGCGGCCGTGCTGCAGATCCCGGCCCGCAGTCCCGCGATGACGGCGATGACGACCGCCACCCTCGACGCGCTCACCGGGGGCCGATTCCGGCTCGGGCTCGGGGTCTCCGGCCCGCAGGTCAGCGAGGGCTGGCACGGGGTGCGGTTCACCAGCCCCCTCGGACGCACCCGCGAGTACATCGACATCGTCCGGAGCGCGTTGCGGCGGGAGCGGCTGGAGTATGCCGGACGCCACTTCACCCTCCCGTTGCCGGACGGGCCGGGCAAGGCCCTGAAGCTGACCATCCGACCGGTCCGCGAGGAGGTGCCGATCTATCTGGCAGCGGTCGGTCCGAAGAACCTCGAACTGACCGGTGAGATCGCCGACGGATGGCTCGCGGTGTTCTTCGCACCCGAACTCGCCGGCGATCAACTCGACGCGATCCGCCGCGGGCGCCGGGCCGCGGGCAAGGGCACCGAGGCCGACCCGCTCGACGGGTTCGACGTCGTCCCGACCGTCCCGGTCGTCCTCACCGACGACGTCGCGGAGGGGCTGCGCCGGGTGGCGCCCTACTCCGCGCTCTACATCGGCGGCATGGGCTCGCGGGAACAGAACTTCTACAACCAGTTGGCCTGCCGGATGGGGTTCGAGAAGGAGGCCGAGCTCATCCAGGACCTCTATCTGGCCGGGCGCCACCGCGACGCCGCCGACGCCGTCCCGGACGAGTTCCTCGACGCGACGGCCCTCGTCGGTGACCGGGACCGGATCGCGCAGCGGGTGCAGCGGTACGCGGATGCCGGGGTGACGACCCTCGCCGTCGCGCCCTACTCCCGCGGCCTCGACGAGGGCGCTCGACTGCTGCAGACGATGGCGGAAATCGTCCTCGCTCCAGGTGGCGGCGACCAGCCGACCCGATGACGACCTGCCTGCTCATCCGGCACGGTCAGTCCCGGGCGAACGTCGACGGCGTCCTCGCCGGACGTCTCGACTCAGCCTTGACCGACGACGGGCTCGCCCAGGCCCGGCAGGTGGCCGCCGATCTGTCGGCGGTGCCGCTGCGGCAGGTCGTGACGAGTCCCCTCACCCGGTGCCTGGCCACCGCGGAGGAGATCACCACGATCCACCCCGGTGGTCTGACACCGGTCCTCGATGATCGCTTCGTCGAGGTCGGCTACGGCGCCTGGACCGGACGAAGTCTCAAGGAACTTGCCGACGATCCGTTGTGGGCGACGATCCAGTCGACCCCGAGCACGGTGACCTTCCCGGCCAGTGACGAGCATGTGAGCGAGTCGATGGCGGGGATGAGTGAGCGCGCGTGGGCCGCGTGGCTGGAGTGGGAGGAGCGGATCAGTGCCGTCGGGGAGCAGTCCGTCTGGGCGGTCGTCTCGCACGGCGATCTCATCAAGGCTCTCTTGGCCCGGGCCCTCGGACTGTCGCTCGACGCCTTCCAGAGCATCGTCGTCGACCCGGCGTCGGTGAGCATCATCCAGCGACACCGGGGTCGAACGGCCGTGACCGGCCTCAACCTGCGCGATGACGTGTATGCGCGACTCGCCCGCGTCGACGCCGACGAGTCCGACCAGGAGGCGGGGGAGTCCAACGCCGGTGTCGTCGGCGGCGGGAACGCCTGAGCCGGGGACGGCGACAATCCCCATGGGCTGCCACGCGGATTAGGGTGGATCCATGGCGACGATCGACTTCGACCCCCCGAGCCGCTGTGTCGTGGGCACCGTCGGCCCGCCGGGGGAGCGGACCTTCTTCGTCCAGGTCAGCGCGACCGCCCGCAGCGCGGCCGTCTCCATCGAGAAGTTCCACGTCACCACCCTCGCCGACCGGATCAACGACGTCCTCGACCGAGTGGCCGGGGCGGCGGCGAGCGAAGCCGCAGCGGCCCTGGTCGCCGACAACGACCCCCTCGACACCCCGATCGAGGAGGACTTCCGGGTCAACACCGTCCGCCTCCTCTGGGATGACGAACGCAGCGCCGTCGTCCTCGAACTCTTCGCCGACGACCCGGACGAGGACGCCACCGCCGAGGGCATCCGCATCTGGCTGACCCCGCAGCACGCGCGGGCCTTCGCCCGGCGGGCCCTGGCGGTCGCCGCCGCCGGCCGTCCACCGTGCCCCTTCTGCGGGGGACCGCTCGATCCGCGCGGACACATCTGCCCGCGCGCCAACGGCTACCGGCGACGGTGACCGGCGACTTCCTGGCCGGGACCGACACCGCGGCGATCCTCGACGCTCTCGAGCACGCCGAGCTGACGATCGAGGGACGCATCCTCGTCTCGAGCAACGCCGCCCTCCTCGTCCGGCTCACCGTCGGGAAGGAGCAGATCCACGCGATCTACAAGCCGATCGCGCGGGAGCGCCCGCTGTGGGACTACCCCGACGGAACCTTGGCCGGGCGGGAGCGCGCCGCATACCTCATCTCCGAACTCGGGGGATTCGGCGTCGTCCCACCCACGGTCCTGCGCTCCGACGGCCCGCTCGGGCCCGGTTCGATCCAGGTGTGGGTGCCCGGCAGCACCGACTCCGTCGTCGACGTCGTCGTGCCCGGACAGGCTCCCGTCGGCTGGCATCCGGTGATCGAGGGGACCGACCAACGCGGTGCCACAGTGCTCCTCGTCCACGCCGCAGACCCGGCCACCCGCAGGGTCGCCGTCCTCGACGTCGTCCTCAACACCTCCGACCGCAAGGGCAGTCACCTCATCCGTGACGCCACCGATTCGGGCCGGGTGTGGGGGGTGGACCACGGGGTCTCCCTCGGTGTCGAACCCAAACTGCGCACCGTGCTGTGGGGATTCGTCGGGCAGGCCCTCGACGAGACCGATCTGGCGCCGCTGCGCCGCCTGCGGGCCGCCCTGGCCGAGCCGGTCAGTGCCGAACTGGCCGACCACCTGACG
Source organism: Intrasporangiaceae bacterium (assembly GCA_012838445.1). Taxonomy (GTDB): domain Bacteria; phylum Actinomycetota; class Actinomycetes; order Actinomycetales; family Dermatophilaceae; genus F2B08. The sequence goes on from DUPF01000124.1 coordinate 9,779, forward strand.
GCCGCCGAGATCACGGCCCTGACCGACCGGGTCGATCACCTGCTGGACACCGCCGTCTTCCCACCTCCGAGCGAGGACTGGCCCGCCATTCCGTGGCCGGCACTGTGAGGCAGGGACGAAGACCCCGGTGTACTCGGACTAGGCTCGGTTCGTGATCTCCTGGCCTGCCCCGTCCCTGCCCGCCGTGCCCGGCGCGGCAATCCCCGTCGAACTCTATGACCGGCTCACCGACCGACTCGCCCCGGTGCGCGCCGACGGGACCGTCCGCACCTACGCGTGCGGACTGACGCCCTACGACTCGACCCACCTCGGCCACGCCGCGACCTATCTCGCCGGCGACCTGCTCCACCGAGTCCTCATCGACAACGGGACGTCCGTGCTCTCGGTGCAGAACATCACCGACATCGACGACCCGCTCCTGGAGCGGGCCGACCGCGACGGCGTCGACTGGCAGGATCTCGCCGCGGACTCGATCGACCTGTTCCGCGACGACATGACCGCGCTGGCCATCATCCCGCCGACCCACTACCTCGGCGTCGTCGAATCGATGCCGACGGTGATCGCCTCGGTCCGGGCCCTCATCGATCGCGGTGTCACCTATGCACTCACCGACGAGAGCGGCGCCCGCGACGTCTACCTCGACGTCAGCGCCGTGCCGGCCGATCCCGCAGCGCTGAGCGGACTGTCCTACGCGGAGATGGTCGAGCTCTCCCACGCCCGCGGTGGAGACCCGGACCGACCCGGCAAACGCGACCCGATCGACCCGCTCCTGTGGCGTGGGGAACGCCCCGGCGAGCCCGCCTGGGACGGGGGCGAAGGCCTGGGCCCGGGGCGCCCTGGCTGGCACATCGAGTGCACCGCCCTGGCGCTGGAGCACCTCGGGGCACCGTTCGACGTGCAGATCGGCGGGGCCGATCTCGTCTTCCCGCACCACGCGATGTCCGCGGTGCAGGCCGCGGCACTCACCCGGAACGACGCCTACGCCGAGCATCACATCTATCAGGCGCTCGTCGCATACGACGGCGAGAAGATGAGCAAGTCCAAGGGCAACCTCGTCTTCGTCTCCCGGCTCCGGGAGTCCGGCGTGGATCCGATGGTCATCAGGGCGCTGCTCCTGGCGCACCACTACCGCTCCGAGTGGGAGTACACCGACGACCTGCTGACCGCCGCCACCGAGCGGGTGGCGCGATGGCGCACGGCCCTGTCCGTCAACGCGGGCCCCCCGGCGGAGGAGACCGTCGCGGCGATCCGGACCGCCCTGGCCCGTGACCTGGACAGTCCCGCCGCACTCGAGGCGATCGACGCGTGGACCGAGGCGACCCTGACCGCGGGCGGTGACCGGATCGAGGCACCCGGCCTGGTCGCGCGGGCGATGGACGCCCTCCTCGGCCTGCGCGTCTAGAACCATCCGTCAACCGCTGCGGCCACCGTCGACGGATGGTTGTGGTCACGCTTTTCGGTCGGAACCGGGTCTAGAACCATCCGTCAACCGCCGCGCCCCTGTTGAAGGATGGTTGTGGTCACGCTTTTCGGCCGGAAGCGGTCCTGGAACCATCCGTCAAGGGTGTTAACCCTGTGGGGTGGCGGCGAGCACCTGGGACCAGGTGATCTGCTTCGGCTCCGGGGTCGCATCCAGGGGCAGTGCGACGAGTGCCCGGCGGCGTTCATCGCCGCGCAACTCATCACCGAAGCGGTCCACGAAGATGAGTTTGCGCGGTCGGGCCAGGCCGCCGAGACGCTCGCGCACACTCTGGTCCAGATCCCGGGCGGCCACCGCGACATCGTCCGGGGCGATCGCCGGGTCGAGGACGATCGCGGCCGCGAGGTAGTTGCTGCGGGCATCGCGCCGTTCGATGACGTCGGCGTGTGCGACGAAGGGGTGCTCGAGAAGCACCTGCTTGACCTCGGTGATGCTCACCAGTTGCCCGGAGAGGGAGACGACCTCGTCGGTGCGGCCGAGGAACTCGATGGTCCCGTCGGCATCGCGCCGGGCCAGGTCCCCGGTTGCATACATCCCCGGGAACCGGCTCCAGTGCTGCTCGGTGACGTCGTCGGGGTCGGTGCTGCGCAGCATCGACGGCCAACCCTTGGTCAGGACGAGTTCACCGACCTGCCCGTCCGGGACGAACTGCCCGTCGGCGTCGACGATGGCCGGACCGGCGTCCGGGAGCAGGTGGGGGTCGACGGGGGAGTCGAGCCGGACGATCCCGCCGAGTTCGAACTGGCCCCAGCCGTCGGCGACGGACAGGACGTTGCCGTTGCCGGTCAGGCCGGTCGCCGCCCACTGGCGCAACTCCGGCTCGGCAGGCTCACCGAAGACGACGACGCGACGCAGCTGCGGCAGCGCCGGCAGATCCTCCAACGCCCCGGACCAGCCCATCATCGTGCGCAGCACCGACGGTGTCGTCAGCATCGTCGTCACGTCGTAGCGGTCGAGGATCTCCCAGGCCCGCCGATGGGTGGGCACATCGAGGGTGCCCTCGAACATCACCGTGGTGCCACCGGTCGCCAGTGGACCGAGTATGCCGTGCACCTGGGCGCCGAGCCACGAGACGTCGGCGGCGGCCCAGGTCGTCGCGCCGGTGGCCAGTCCGTAGGTCTGCAGGGCCGCTGCGGTGACGAGCAGGGGAGCGGTCGGCAGCCGGACCGAGACCGGGTTGCCGCCGCGGCTGGCGAGGCTGAGCAGCAGCAGCGGGTGATCGGCGGGCAGCGTGGACGGCTCGTCGCCACTGCGCCGGTCACCCTCGCGGACCCCGGCGACGAGATCGTGGTACCAGCGGTCCCCTTCGTACCAGGCGACATCCATCCCGGTGCGGCGCACGACGATGGTGTGCTCGATCCCGCCGACGGCGCTGAGCGCCTCGTCGGCGCGGTGTTTGAGCGGCAGGACCGTGCCACGCCGCCAGGCTCCGTCCTGGGTCATCAGGACCTTCGGCTCGAGTTCCTCGAATCGGGCGGCGACGGCATCCGGCGGCAGGGGAGTCGGCAGGACGGAGGCGACGGCGCCGATCCGGGCGCAGGCCAGGAGGGCGACGACGGTCTCGGGCAACCACCCGAGATGGAGAGCGACGACATCGCCGACCCCGACCCCGAGGGTGCGCAACGCCCGGGTCAGCGTGCGGGTCTCGGTGAGCAGGTCGGCGTAGGTCAGGACCCGGGAATCGCCGGGTTCTCCCTCCCAGCGGATCGCGACCCGTTCCGGGTCGGCCTCCGCCCACCGGTCGATGCAGACCAGTGAGGCGTTGAGCGCTCCGTCGGCGAACCACTCGTCGTGTGGCGATCCGGGCCGCCACACCGCGCTGTAGGGCTGTTGCCAGGAGACCAGGTCGGCCGCGCGCGCCCACGCGTCGAGGTCGGGGGTCCAGCGCAGCGCCGGCGTGGGCGTGCGCTGATCGTCAGACATGTCCAAGAGTCCTCATCGCGGCCGAGCCGGCCCGAGCGAGTTGGCCGGCGATGTGCTCTGCCTCACCGGCCCGCTCCGAGGGCACGAGGGCGGTCAGTGTCGTGAGGCTACCATCGGGTTCGGTCGTGAGGGGGACTGCGATGCGGGTCGGTCCGCCGAAGGTGTCGCCCGGCATGAGGAGGTATGCGGCGCTCGCCCAGTCCGCGCGGGACCGTTCGGCCTCGGCCCGCTCCTCGGGGTCCAGGTCGTCCAGGGCGCGGGCCCACGCCTCGTCGTCGCTGCGGGCGAGGATGAGGCGACCCGCTGGGGAGGTGAGCGGCGCGACGACGGCGTGCGCGTCCCGGTAGGGGCCGGCGTCGGGGCCGTCGATCCGGTCCAGGACGGTGAGCATGCCCCGCACGATCGTGTGCACCTCAACGGTCGCCTGGGCGCTGTCCCGGAGCTGGGCGAGGTAGGGGCCGAGGGCCCCGAGGATCGGCAGGCGGGCCAGGTATCGGTGCGAGAGGCGGACCAGTTCCGGGCCGAGCCCGTAGCGGGAGGTGCGGGCATCCTGGACGGCCAGGTCGGCGAGCACGAGGGAGCGCAGCAGCCGGTGGACGGTCGGGACCGACATGCCGGAACGTTCGGCCAGATCGGTGAGGTGCTGCAGGGCCGGGCCCTCGCCGAGCAGGTGGAGCAGTGTGACCGCGTTGCGCACCGTTCCGAGGCTGCCGCGCAGGTCTGTCTCCGCGTGAGGCACGACACACTCCTTCTCCAATGGTGGAAGTCCCACCGTAGTTCAGTGTATAACGATTCCGTAATGACTATTGCGTTTTCAGATAGTGAAAACCTAGAGTCACTACAGGCAACGCTGCCACCGCACACTTGTTAAGGAGGGCGCCTGTGCTCACCCGCGCCTATCAGCACACGCTGAACTCATCGACGGTCCCCGAGGGGAGCCCGTTGCTCAAGGTCAGTGACATCGGACTGCGCTTCGGCGGCGTCCAGGCCCTGGCCGATGTCAGTTTCACCGTGACCCAGGGTCACATCCACGCTGTGATCGGGCCGAACGGCGCCGGCAAGTCGAGTCTGCTGAACTGCATCAGCGGGCTCTACAACCCGCAGGACGGCAAGGTCATCCTGCACACGGGTGGCAGCGAGGGTGCGGCTGCGCAGACCCATGAGTTGACGCGCCTCGCGCCCTACAAGATCGCCCGACTGGGGGTGGCCCGCTCCTTCCAGAACATCGAGTTGTTCTCGCACCTGACCGTCCTGGAGAACCTCATGCTCGGACGGCACAACCACATGAAGCACTCGGTGCTGCAGTCCATGCTGTGGCTCGGCCCGGCCCGCCGCCAGGAGATCGAGCACCGCGGCCTGGTCGAGGAGGTCATCGACCTGCTCTCCCTCCAGTCGTTCCGGCACCAGCAGGTCGGGTCCCTCGCCTACGGCATCCAGAAGCGGGTCGAGCTCGGCCGGGCGCTGTGCATCCAGCCGGCGCTGCTGCTCCTCGATGAGCCGATGGCCGGCATGAACTCCGAGGAGAAGGAGGACATGGCCCGCTACATCCTCGATGTGCACGAACTCGCCGGTGTCTCCGTCATCCTCATCGAGCACGACATGGCCGTCGTCATGGACATCTCGGACCGGGTCAGCGTCCTCGACTTCGGTCGCCTCATCGCGGACGGGACCCCGGCCGAGGTGCAGGCCAACCCGCGCGTCGTCGAGGCCTACCTCGGGGCGGAGGAGCACTGATGACGACGACCACAACGGCGGTGGCGACCGCTCAGAAGCTCGACACCTTCCCCCGACTGCTGCTCGACCTGGCGGCCCGCAAGGGTGAGGGCACCGCGATGCAGGAGAAGCGGTGGGGCATCTGGCAGCCGCTGACCTGGAATCAGTATGCGACGCGCGTCCGCGACTTCGGCCACGGCCTGGCCGCCCTCGGGGTGGGACGCGGTGACGTCGTCGCCGTCCTCGGCGACAACCGCCCGGAGTGGATCATCGCCGAACTGGCCGCCCAGAGCATCGGTGCCGCGGTCGTCGGGATCTACCCGCAGAGCATCGGCGAGGAACTCGCCCACATCCTCACCCTCGCCGACGTCCGCATCGTCGTCGCCGAGGACCAGGAGCAGGTCGACAAGCTCATCCGGCTGCGCACCGAGTCCGAAGCGGCGGCGCAGACGGCCGCGGCGGGCGACGACACGCCACGCCCGCAGATCGAGCGAGTCATCTACTACGACCCGCACGGTCTGGAGCAGTACACCGAGGAGTACCTGCGCGATTTCACCGAGATCGAGGAGCTCGGCCGGCAGTGGGGTGCCGAGCACCCGGGCTGGTTCGATGAGCAGGTCGCTGCCGGGACCACCGGGGACATCGCCGTCATCTGCACCACGTCCGGGACGACGTCGCGGCCCAAGCTGGCCGAGTTGAGCCACGCCAACCTGCTCGCCATGGCCGAGCACCTCAACTCCGTCGACCCGATCAAGGAGAAGGACCGCTACGTCTCCTTCCTGCCGCTGGCCTGGATCGGCGAGCAGATGCTCGCCATCGCCTGCGGTCTCTCCCGGGGTCTGACCCTCTCGTTCCCCGAGGACTCGGCCACCCAGCGTGCCGACCTGCGCGAGATCGGCCCCAACGTGATGTTCTCCCCGCCGCGGATCTGGGAGTCGATGCTCTCCGAGGTCCAGGTCCGCATCGACGAGGCCGGCTGGCTGAAGCGGGCCATCTTCGGCTGGGGCTACAACATCGGCGACAAGGTCTCCGACCGGCTCACCCAGGGCAAGAGCCTCGGGGCGCTGGCGCTGCTGCGGCCCATCGCCGAGCAGGTGGCGCTGCGTCCGGTCCGCGACCAGCTCGGCCTGGCCCGGATCGACCACGCCTACACCGGTGGCGCGCCACTCGGTCCGGATGTGTTCCGCTTCTTCCACGCGATCGGGGTCAACCTCAAGCAGATCTACGGCCAGACCGAGATCTGCGGCCTGGCGGTCGTGCACCGCGACGACGACATCGCCTACTCCTCGGTCGGTCAGCCGATCGAGGGCACCGAGATGCGGATCACCGACGACGGTGAGATCCTGCTCCGCTCGGACTCGGTGTTCCGCGGGTACCACCGCAACCCCGAGGCGACCGCCGAGGCGGTC
>DUPF01000125.1 GCA_012838445.1 Intrasporangiaceae bacterium
ACGACCTGCTCCGGGGTGTGACGCTTCCTGCTGTTCGTCATGATCTGACCAGTCTCCCTGCCCGCGACCGCGGGCAACAGGACGACTCTCATAACGACTGGACCTACGAAACGGGGTCAGCCCAGACGGCACCCGGGCAGCGCATGCCTGACTTATCGGCGCGGCACCTGCCTAGTGGTGCCGTGCTTCAGGATCATCCACAGCCGACTTCGCAATCTGGCCTCCCCCTTCAGATCTGCGGAGCCGGCATCGGCTCGGCGCGTGGACGCCATCGTGGCACGAACCGCGTTGCAGCGACCCTACGCTTGAGCGATTCACTGAGAGAGGGGCCGCAGATGACCGTCGACCACGAGGGTGCGGAGCCGATGAGAGTCGACTTCAAGGGCGCCAGCCTGATCCGGAGCAGCTTCAGCGGCGCGACCATCCGGTTCTCGAACCTGACGGATCTGGTCGTCCAAGAGTGCGATGTGGGTGGGCTCTCGATCGACACCCACGACCTGTTCTTCGGCACGCTGTTCGTCAACGGCGTCGATGTCGTGCCACTGGTGGACGCCGAACTCAATCGCCGGTTCCCGGGCCGCGAACTGCAGAACAGTCGAACGCCCGAAGGTCTGCGCGAGTCGTGGGAGGCCGTCCAGGAGGCCTGGGCGAAGACCGTTGACGAGACTCCCGCACAGTTGCGGGACGCCCGGGTCGGAACCGAATGGTCACTGGCGCAGACGCTGCGGCACCTGATCCTTGCGACGGATGCCTGGTTGGTCTCCGGGGTCGAGCGTCAAGAGAAGCCGTTCCACCCCATCGGCCAGATCTTCACCGGTGCCGCCGAGGGTGGCTTCGACATGTCGATCTTCCGGGAGGCGACCGGCTTCGACGAGATCCTCTCGGTGCGCGCCGAGCGCCAGCAGTTCGTCACCGACTGCCTCGCCACAGTCACCGAAGCGCAACTCGAGGAGGAGCGCGCCAACCCGTGGGATCCCGAGGGTGATTGGCAGCCGACCGTGGGCGACTGCCTGCGCGTCATCCTGGAGGAGGAATGGGCGCACCTGCGCTACATCCGCCGCGACCTGGACATCCTGCGGCAGCAGGGATCGTGACGATGACTGATCGCTGCGGACTCGCGGCGATCAGTCGGTTTTGATCACCCGCGTGCCGGCAAAGTTGTCATGCCAGCCGCGGTGGGCGACGGTGTCGCTATTGATGGTCAGCGCGATCGTCACCATAGCCGCGAGGCCCGCGAGGCTGCTCAGAACCCCGCCGAAGAACGGGACGAGACCGAGCAGCGAGAACGCCATGTAGGCGTTCCGTTTGAGGGCTTGCTCCATCGACGGCAGACCGCCGGCGACGTTCTCCACCCGCATCTTCATGACGGTCTTGCCGATGGTCTGTCCACGGCTGGACTCCAGGAAGCTGAAATAGCCGATGGCGATCGCGGCGCTGAGGATCGTCGTGAACGCATCCCAGAGATAGCCCCTGGTGCTCATGCCGAACGACAGGAGCGTGAGCACCATCGTGATCACGACGATGGCAACGACAAGGATGACCCAGTCGACGAGTTTGGCCACGAACCGGTTCACCATGTCACCCGGTTGGCCGGCGGTCGGCCCCGGTTGCGAAGCGGGCGGCGGGGGCGGCGGATAGGGCGGTTGCGTCATGTCGACAGCTCCTTACATGTGCGGGAGGGGGTATGCGGTGCTCGCCTGCCCCTGGAACTCACGTCGTCCCGGATCGGCGATCCGCTCCCCCGTTCAGGGAGTTCCTCACCTGAACCCTAGCGATCCGGGGTCACCCCATGGCCGGGGAGGGCGGCACCAACCGCCCGGAGTCGGTCGAACGGTCGATCCGTGCGTACCGGGGGCGGCTGCGCCGGCAGACGGCTTCGTGGTTCGGACAGTGTCGCACCGTCCCACGCAAACCGTTAGGCTCGCCGTCATGACCGACGCAGTGCGACGTGTGATCGCAGGTCTGGTCCTCATCCTCACCGGCATCCTGAGCCTGCCGCTGGCGGCGGCAGTCCTGGACGGTCGAGCCACCGAGAACCTCATCATCCCAGCGCAACTGATCTGCATGGCCTTCTTCGGGGCCGGACTTGCGATTGCCCTGCCGTCGCTGGCTCCTGCCGCAGCGGAACCGAAGCAGCGTGCCCTCGTCGGGGCCGGTTGGGGAGTGCTGGCCGCACTCGTCGGGCTGCTCGTGTTCTGGTTGGCCCTCAACGGATTCGACGGCGCCTGAGCCGCTTGCGACGAGCACCCGACGAGGGTCAGTTCAGCTGGTCGGCGCGCTGCTGGTACACGTCCGGGATGCCGTCGTAGTTGTCGTCGCGGGCCTCCTCGGCCACGAGCACCCGGTATCGACGATCCCGCACGACGAGGATGAGCGACGCCAAGAGTGCAGCGATGACGGAGGCGCCGAGGATGCCGACCTTGGCGTGGTCGTTCGCGGTCCCGCCGACGGTGAAGCCGAGGTCGGCGATGAGGAGCGAGACGGTGAAGCCGATCCCGGCGAGCAGGGCCATGCCGAGCATGTCGATCCAGCGCAGCGCCCGGTCCAGTTCGACGGGGGCGAGTTTCGTCAACAGCCACGTCGAGCCCATGATGCCGATCGGCTTGCCGACCACGAGTCCGAGCGCGATCCCGAGCGTCAACGGGTCCCGCAGCGAGGAGGTCAACCCGTCGACCCCGCCGATGGCCACCCCGGCGGAGAAGAACGCGAACACCGGCACCGCGAACCCGGCCGACAGCGGCCGGAACCGGTGCTCGAACTCCTCCGCGAGGCGCGGCCCGTTCGCCTCGCCGTTGCGGGTCTGACTGCGGATGACGGGGACGGCGAAGCCGAGGAGGACGCCGGCGATCGTCGCATGGACCCCCGAGGCGTGGAACAACGCCCACGCGACGAACCCGATCGGCAGCAGGATCAGCCAGGCACCGAGCGGCTGCAACCCGAAGAAGCGGCGATAGCGGCGGGCGAGGAACGCATACACCCCGATCGGCACGACCGCCCACAGCAGGGGCGTGACATTGAGGTTGTCCGTATAGATGACCGCGATGATCGTGATCGCCAACAGGTCGTCGACGACCGCCAGGGTCAACAGGAAGATCCGCAGCGCACTCGGCAGGTGCGAGCCGACGATCGCGAGCACGGCCACGGCAAAGGCGATGTCCGTCGCCGTCGGGATGGCCCAGCCGCCGAGGTTCTCCGGGCGGGAGGCGTTGACGGCGACGAAGATCAGGGCCGGCACCACGACCCCGCCGACGGCGGCGATGACCGGGACCATCGCCCGCTTCGGGTCCCGCAGGTCCCCGGCGACGATCTCCCGTTTGAGTTCGAGGCCGACGAGGAAGAAGAAGATCCCGAGCAGTCCGTCCGCGGCCCAGGCGCCGAGGCTGAGCTCGAGGTGCCACGGCGCATACCCGACCCGGATGTCCCGCAGCGAGAAGTAGGACTCTGCCCACGGCGAGTTCGCCCACACGATCGCGATCGCGGCGGCGATGACGAGCATGATGCCGCCGACGGTCTCCTTGCGGAGGATCTCCCCGATCCGCAGCGCCTCGCGATAACTGCCGTACCCGAAGACCGGTTGCTTGGGTGTCGCGTCGTCGGCCGGGCCGGTCACGCCGAGGGTGTCGACGGAGGTCTCGGGGGTCTTCTCCGGCGGGTGGGTCATGAGCGGGGCTCCCAGCTCTCGGGGTCAAAAGGACACATCGCCGACCAGAGCTTCCCGGCACACCAAGGAGCCCACGATAGCGATTGCGGACCTCCGGAATCCAGTTGAGAGCGCCGATCGACCACCGACCGGACTGGCGGGCTGCGGGTCGTATGCTGCGCAGCCTTCCGCTCATAGGTCGACCAGCCCGTCGGCCCGGTCGCACGACCGAGTAGGTTCACGTCATGGATGACAGCACCTTCTGGCAGCAGGCCGAGCAGCACCTGATCCGCTACGGCGGAACCTTCACGCCGCGCCGCATCGAGCGTGCCGAGGGCAGCTATGTCTACGACAACCGGGGCCGGGCGATCCTCGATTTCACCTCCGGCCAGATGAGTGCCGTCCTCGGTCACGGCCACCCCGACATCGTGCGCACCGTCACCGAATCGGTGACGACCCTCGCCCACCTCTACTCCGGCATGCTCAGCCAGCCGGTCATCGACCTCGCCGGATGCCTCAGCGACACCCTCCCCGATCCGCTCGAGCGCACCCTGCTGCTCACCACCGGTGCTGAATCCAACGAGGCCGCAGTCAAACTCGCCAAGCTCTACACCGGCAAGTTCGAGATCGTCGCCTTCGACCAGTCGTGGCACGGGATGTCCTCCGGCGCTGCCTCCGCGACCTTCTCCGCCGGCCGCCGCGGCTACGGCCCGCTCATGCCGGGCATGCTCACCCTGCCCACCCCGAACGCCTACCGATCCCCGTTCCGCACCCCCGACGGCGGATACGACTGGGAGGCCGAACTCGACTACGGATTCCGTATGCTCGACCGCCAGTCCACCGGGAACCTCGCCGCCTGCATCGTCGAACCGATCCTCAGCAGCGGCGGCATCATCGAGTTGCCGCTCGGCTACCTGGCGCGCCTGAAGGAGGAGTGCCACAAGCGCGGGATGCTCCTCATCCTCGACGAGGCCCAGACCGGCATCGGCCGCACCGGCCACATGTATGCATTCCAGCGCGACGGTGTCACCCCGGACATCATCACCCTCTCCAAGACCCTCGGCGCCGGCCTGCCCGTCGCCGCGACCGTCACCACCGCCGAGATCGAGAACGTCTGCCACGAGCGGGGCTTCCTCTTCTACACGACCCACGTCTCCGACCCGCTCGCGGCCGCCGTCGCCGTGACGGTCCTCGACGTCGTCGAGCGCGACGAGCTCGTCGAGCGGGCCGCCCACCTGGGCACCATCCTCGGCAAGCGCCTGGGAGAGCTGCGGGACACATACGAGCAGGTCGGCGATGTCCGCGGCCGGGGTCTGCTCCAGGGGATCGAACTCGTCGAGGACAAGACGTCCAAGACCCCCGCCGACGGGCTCGGACAGCAGGTGACCGCCGCCTGCCTCGAACGCGGGCTGCACATGAACATCGTCCAGTTGCCCGGGATGGGTGGCATCTTCCGGATCGCGCCGCCGCTGACGATCGAGGAGGACGACCTGCACAAGGGCGTCGACATCCTCGAGGCGTCCATCCGCGATGTCGTCGGGGCAGGATAGGGCCATGCCTGACTACGGCCACGACCTGCAGTTCGGACTCTTCCCCACCCCCGGCGCCGGCGACCCGCAGCATGTCGTCGAGCTGACCCGGCTCGCGGACACGACCGGCCTCGACGTCGTCTCGATCCAGGACCACCCCTATCAGCGTCGCCACCTCGACACGTGGACCCTGCTGTCCTATCTCGGCGCAGCGACGACGCGAATCCGCCTCTCCCCCAATGTCGCCTGCCTGCCGCTGCGGCCACCGGCAGTGCTGGCCAAGTCGGCGGCGACGCTGGACCGACTCACCGGCGGCCGGGTCGAACTGGGTCTGGGGGCCGGTGCCTTCTGGGACGCGATCGTCGCCGCCGGCGCCGAGCGGCGCACCCCCGGGGAGTCGGTCGACGCCCTCGAGGAGGCGATCGAGGTCATCCGCCAGTTCTGGACCGGCGGCACGGTCCGGGTCCGCGGCGAGCACTACCGCGTCGACGGACTCCAGGCCGGCCCGACCCCGGCCCACGACATCCCGATCTGGGTCGGTGCCTACAAGCCCCGGATGCTGCGGCTGACCGGACGCCTCGCCGATGCCTGGATCCCCTCGATGGGGTATGCGACCCCCGCCTCCCTCGCCGGCCTCAACGAGGTCATCGACGCGGCTGCCGACAAGGCCGGACGAGGCCCGGGCGCGGTCCGGCGCATGTACAACATCAACGGCCAGTTCGGTTCCGGCACAGGGATGTTGGAGGGATCACCGCAGAACTGGGCCGAACAGTTGGCGGGCCTGACGCTCGAGCACGGGATGAGCACCTTCATCCTCGGCACCGACGACCCGGACACGGTGCGCCGCTTCGCCCTCGAGGTGGCCCCGCTTTGTCGGGAGCTCGTCGCCGAGGAGCGCAGGCGCCGCGCCGCGGCCGGGGAAGGCCCGACCGGTGGGGGTGATGACGCCCGGGACTCCGGGCGGTTTCAACCCCGACCGGACTCCGCCGCCGGCCTGACCGTCACGGCCACCCCCGACGACGGCACCCGACTGACCGACGAGGTGCCCTGGGATGAGCCGAGCCGCCCGACGCATACCCCGCAGGCGAGCGGACGGACCTACTCCGCGGCCGACAACGCCGCCCCGCAACACCTCGTCGACATCCACGACGGGCTGCGTGCCGAGCTGACCCGGCTGCGCGACATCGTGGACCAGGTGCGCTCCGGGCACGCGACTGTCGGGCAGGCCCGATCGGTCATCAACACGATGACGATCCGGCAGAACAACTGGACCCTCGGCGGATACTGCCAGGCCTACTGCCGGATCCTCACCGGCCACCACACCCTCGAGGACCGCAGCATCTTCCCGCACCTGCGGCGCAACGAGCCCGGCCTGGACGCCGTCATCGACCAGCTCGAGGTCGAGCACCACGAGATCCACGGACTCGTCGACGCCCTCGACAAGACTCTTGTGGATCTGGTGAGCACGGACGGCACCGGGACGGCAGGGCGGGAAGCGCTCGACGCGGTCCAGCACGCCGTCGACGTCCTCACCGACGCCCTGATCTCCCACTTGGCCTACGAGGAACGCGAACTCATCGGCCCGCTCGCGCGGCACGGGTTCTCCTGAGTCGGCGAGTCCATCTCGACACCGAGCGGGAGCCCGCACCGATCGGCGCGGGTCTCACTCCGGACCGGGAGAGTCCGGATCGCTCAGCTCCACGGTCCGCCCGTCGGGATCGAGGACGACGAACGACCAGTACCCGACCCAGAACGCGGTGTCCCGCAGCCGCTCCACGTCCGCTGCGCGCAGCCGCTCCACAGCCGACCGGAACTCCTCGGGGCCCAACGCGATCGAGACGGACGGCACGACATGAGCAGCCGGCGCCTCGGGCAACTGACCGTTGGCCCATCCCGGTTGGAAGGCCCACCCTTGCGGAGTCGGCACGGACTGCGCACGCGAGAACGACACCTGGACGCAGTCGTGGAGGAACGCGACGTCGTCTTCGCTGTCCCAGATCTGTCTCAGCCCGATGAGTCCTCCGTAGAACTGCCGCGTCGCAGCCACATCGGTGCACACGTCATAGACGAACCATGTGGCCATGGTGCGCACCCCCTGATTGGGTCAGAAGCTAGTTGGGCCGCTCGTGCCGCCGCGACCGCCGAGGTCCATGCCCTCGGAGCCCGGGGTGTTGTGACCGATGCTGCCCCGCTCGATCCCCGTCGTTTGAGCACCAGCGCGAGTGCAGCGATGATCACCACAGCAATCCCGAGGTACCACCAAAAGCCACTCCACATAGCGCAAACCTTAGTCCGTGCAGCACCAGGGGCACCAGAGCCGACCTGCACGCGTTGTACAGTCGCACCACCACCAACCCAAACGTAGGGATGACCCATGAAGAAGCTCCTCCTCCTCGTCGCGACCGCCGTCGGCGCCACCCTCGTCAAGAAGAAGCTCGACGAGCAGCAGGCCGAGCGTGACCTGTGGGCCGAGGCCACCGACACCTCACGCCAGGGTCCGCGCACCTGACCCACGCTCACCGGCAGTCGACCTGACCGACCGAGCACCGCATCCATGACCGACTCCCGCACCCCCGCCGAGCCGGGCAAGCCCGCTGAGCCGACGACGATCTGGCGGGCCATCCGCTGGGACATCCCGGTGTTCCTGCTCGCGGCGATCGCCCTGCTCATCAATATCCTCCGACCGGACGAGCTCGCCTCGGTCAAGGTCACGATCTTCGGGCTCGCCGTGCTGTGGATCGGCTACCGGATGGTCCGCAAGATCCAGGCGGTGTTGGCGCGGACCTGAGCGACGCATACCCTCTGCGAAGCGAAGCAGGCCCCGGACCTCAGGGTCCGGGGCCTGCTCAATTCGTATGCAGGACTCAGCTTCTCGCGTCGTCCGCCTTCTCGTCGGCCCAGTCCTTGGCATCGGTCCAGGCGTCCTTGGCAGCCTCACCGGCGGAGTCGGCAGCGTCGGCGAACTTGTCGCCGGCGTCCTTGCCGCGCACGTCGTCGACGACGTCCCCGACGGCGTCGGCAGCGGAGTCGACGGCGTCCTCGGCGTGACCCTTGGCGTCGGTCGGACGCACCTCGTCGACCTTGTCCTCGATGGCGTCCTTGACCTCCTCCGCCTTGTCCGCAACGGCGTCCTTGACCTCCTCGGCCTTGGCGGCGACCGCGGCACCGGCAGCGGCGGCCTTCTCCTTGACCGTGTCGACCGGGCTGTCCGAGCCGGTCTGCGTGGGTGTGCCCCAGGCCGGCTGCGGGGTGTCGTAGCGGGGCGTGGCCCACGGGTCGTCCTTGGCCTTCTTGGAGTTGAGCACCGCATACGCAGCAGCACCGGCGGCCGCCAGACCGAGCAGGATGAGCCACTTGCCGGACTTCTTGGGCCGCTTCTCGACCCCCGGGATGAGGTCGACGAACTCCTGCGGGGCCTCATCGACATAGTCCTGCATCCGCGAGGCGGCCTGCTCCCGAGCCGCTTCGGCGCTCGCCTTGGCGGTGTCCTTGGCGGCGAGCGCGGTCGCGGTCACGGCCGCGATCGTCTCAGCGACCTTGGGCAGGACGTCCTCGACGAAGGTGTCCTTGGCGGCCTCGACCTTGGGGGCGACGGTGTCCACCCCGTGGGCCCACTTCTCCCCCGCAGCGGCGGCCTTGTCCAACACTGCTTCACGCATGTGCGCGGCGGTCTCCCCCGCATTGCCGGCCGCGTCGACCGAGGCAGCGCGAGCGTGCTCGGCGTGTTCACGGGCCTCCGCGAGACGCTCCTTGGCGGCTGCTTTGGCCTCCTGCAGCGCAGCGGCGGCGTGCTTGCTCGCCTTCTGCTCATGGCTCTTGCCAAACATGGGCTACTCCTCCTCGTTGTCCGCCCGAGCGGGCGGAGATGGAATGTGCTCCTACAGACATCCTGCCCGATTGGAACGGGTGAGCGCGTCTGCTCGGTTCCCCAATCTGCCGTATGTGCAGGTCACCCGACCAATGGTCGAACCCGGGGTGACGGCGGAGCGGGGCAGCCGAGGACGTGGGGTGCGCCATGAAACAATGGCCGAATGAAGGCAACTCTGCACACCAACCACGGCGACATCGCCGTCACCCTCTTCCCCGACCACGCTCCGAAGACGGTTGAGAACTTCGTCGGGCTGGCGACGGGGACCAAGGACTACTCCGACGATGCCGGCCGCACGAACGCCGGTCCCTACTACGACGGGCTGATCTTCCACCGCATCATTCCCGGCTTCATGATCCAGGGCGGGTGCCCGCGCGGTCAGGGCAACGGTGGGCCCGGATACAGCTTCGACGACGAGATCAGCCCGGACAAGGACTTCACCCGGCCCTACATCCTCGCCATGGCCAACGCGGGCAAGCGGATGGGGCGGGGCACCAATGGCAGCCAGTTCTTCATCACCGTGGCGCCGACGACGTGGCTGCAGGGCAAGCACACGATCTTCGGTGAGGTCGCCGACGGGCCCTCCCGTGAGGTGGTCGACAAGATCGCCAACGTCCCGACCGGGCCGGGCGATCGTCCCCACTCGGACGTCGTCATCGAGAGCGTCACGGTCGAGGACTGACCGACCTGATGTCGTGGTGCCTGTCGAGGGCCGCTGCCCCGGCGGGCACCACACCTTTCATCCATGACTGAGCCGTTCTCCCCCCAACCGCCGACCGCCCCGCCGGTCTGCCCACGCCACCCCGATCAGATCAGCTATGTCCGCTGCCAGCGGTGCAGCCGGCCGACGTGTCCGACCTGTCAGCGTCAGGCGGCGGTCGGGGTCCAGTGTGTCGACTGCGTCGCCGAGGGCCGCAAGACGGTGCGGCAGGGACGGACCGTCTTCGGCGGGACGGTCACCGACGGCCGGCCCACGCTGACGTTCGGGATCATCGGGGTCACCGTGGCCTTCTTCGTCCTGCAGATGGCCATGCCCCCCGGGAAGGTCAGCTACTTGCTCGGGTTCTCCCCCGTCGTCGGCGACGTCGAGCCGTGGCGGTTCTTCACCGCCGCGCTCGTGCACAGTGCGAACTTCATGCACATCGGCTTCAACATGTATGCGCTCTACATCCTCGGGCAGTTCCTCGAACCGGCCCTGGGGCGGGCCCGCTTCATGGCGCTCTACCTGCTTGGCGCGCTCGGTGGATCGGTGATGATCTTGCTGCTCGCGACGCCGGACAGTCGATCGTGGAACACGTTGACGGTCGGTGCCTCGGGTGCGGTGTTCGCCCTGTTCGGGACGCTGTTCGTTGTGCAGCGACGGCTCGGCGGCTCCAACCGCGGCCTGCTCATCCTCCTCGGCATCAACGCCGCGATCCCGTTCATCGTCCCGAACATCTCCTGGCAGGGGCACCTCGGTGGATTCCTCACCGGTTTGGCCGCCGGAGCGGTCCTGGCGTTCCTCGTCAAGAAGCCCGAGATCGGCAAGGCCGCCGACTTCTCCAGGCACTGGTGGGGGCTCGGTGCCATCGCCGTAGTGCTCGTCGTGCTCGCGGTGGCGAAGTACGCCATCGTGTGACGGGTTCGTTTCCCGTCACTCCGATTCCCGTTACTCGGCGTCCTTCCCTCTCACCCGGCACTCCCCTTCCCGCCCCTGGCACCTGTTCCTGCGCGGTGGTGTCGGGTGCGGGCTTGTCCCCTCGTGTGGCACCGCGGGCGTCTCCAGCTCCTGCGTGGTGGTGTCGGGCGGGGGCTCGTTCCCTCGTGTGGCACCGCGGGCGTCTCCCGTTCCCGTGTGGTGGTGTCGGGCGGGGGCTCGTTCCCTCGTGTGGCACCGCGGGCGTCTCCCGTTGCTGCGCGGTGGTGTCGAACGGGGGCTGGTTCCCTCGCTTGGCACCACCCCAAACCCACCTCGCGCCGGATTACATGAATGTAGTTCTCCCCAATCGTGGACAACATTGTGGATAACTCCCGATTCAGCGCTCGTTCTCCACAGCGCCACGCCGGCATCCCCGACCCGTCCACAGCCAATTGTGGATAACGAGGGGACGCCCTCACGCCGGCCATCCAGGAGCATGCCACTCCCGCGGGGGTGACACGCGCCGACTCAGCATGGTGATCCCCCGCTCGACCTGGTCGAGGAAGGTGTCCGGTTGCAGACGCAGTCCGAGCACCGGGATCCGCAGCACCGTATCCCCGGTGAGAACGACCTCGTTCTGACGCACGGCATCATCGACCGGTTTGAGCGCGAGAACGTGGTGCCCGCCGTCGATCTCGACAACAAGTCCGAGGTGGTCCCAACGCACATCGAGATAGACGCGCCCGTTGGGCAGGTGCCGGACGACCTGCCGGGACGGTTCGGGCAGGCCGCGGGCGCGTGCCAGTGCCGCGAAGTCGAGCTCGCTCAACGCCTGCGCCCCGTCGCAGATGTCGCGCAACGCCACGAGCAGCAGCGACCGACGCCGATGTGGTGTGAGCGTCGTACGCACCTCCCACAAGCGGGCGGGATCGACCAGTTGCTGCTGCACCGCCAGGCACAGAATGAGGAACGCCTGCCGATCCGAGACGGCCCACTGGGCACCCCTCAACGCCGCCTCCTCGAGCCTGACTCTGGGGATCCCACCGGTCAGCATCGGTCCGATCTGGCGCCGGCGGTGCAGCCGCACCCCGGGAAGTCGATGGCGCCGGTTGCGGTCGGGGATCGCAATGTCGATGACCCGCATCGTGAATCCCGTCAGGCCGCCCGCGATGAGTGCACTGACCCCGTCGAGGACTGCCCCGGAGCCGGATTCCCACACGGCCACCCACAGCTTCGCCTCATCGCTCAGCTCACCCGTGCCGATCTGGACGGTATGCCGTCCGCGCCTGGTCCAGCGCCCCGCCTCAACCTCGGTCCGGACATCGGCACGGGTGATGCCCACGGCGCGAAGGTCCTTGCGGTGGGCGACACCGGCATGGAATGCAGCGATCGGGGCAGCTCGCCGCTCCCGGCGGTGGCGTCGGGCCCGGCCGCGAGGCAGGGGCCGGGCGTCGGGTCTGGATGCACCTGTCATGAGCCGACCATGCCGGCGAGCGGACGCAAGCGAGCTCAGTCATCCACAGCGGTCAATCGTCCTGCACCGTTGTTCACCGTCGGACACCCTTGTTGCCGGGGTGCCACAGGAGGGATCGAGTCCCCGCCCGACACCACGCGCCAGCGCACCAGTCGCCCTGGGGTGCCACAGGAGAGATCAACACCGCGTCTGACACCACACCCCTGAGGGAGCCACCGCGCAGACGAGCGCGAGAAGAGCAGCGGAGGCGTCAGCGCCAGCGCGTCGTCATCATGAACCCGGCCATCATCAGCGCGAAGCCGACGCCGAGATTCCACCGACCGAGCGCAGGCACCGGGAACTGCTCCTGGGTGATGTAGTACGTCACCACCCACAGCAGCCCGACGACCATGAGGCCGACCATGACCGGCACGAACCAGGGCGGGTTGACCGCCGGGGCAGCCGGACCGCGCTCCGGGCGGGGGGTCACCGGCTTCTTGTCGCGTCCGCGGGACTTCGGCACACTCTCTCCTGATCGGTCGGGCCCATCTCGATGGGACAACATCGTTCGTGCGGGCTGGGTATAACCCGGGTCTCTCACTTAGCGTAGATGCATGACGCACCACCTGGGTGATCCCACCCCCACCAGTGGTGCTGCCGCACGCCCCGACGGCCTCCAACCGCACGACCTGCACCCCGACGACGCGCAGAACCTCCCGCCCGAGAACCCCCCGCCCGCCGACCCGGTTTCGCGCTGGACGTTGTCGCGCAAGGTCACCATCTGGTCGATCCTCGTCCCGCTCGTCGCGGTTTTCGCCGGTGCGTTGTTCTCGGCGAGCAGCGGAGCGGCGCAGGGCACAGATCTGAGATCGGCCGCGAGCGGCCTGGCGGACGTGATCCGGGACGAGACCCGCCGCGGTGAGATCCGCGCCAACGAGGTCGGCCGACTCCAGGGCGAGGTCGATCAGTTGACTCAGGCGCGCAAGGACCGCGACGAACTCGTCGAGGGCATCGTCACCGTCACCGAACGCTATGCTCCGGCGGCCGGCACCACCTCGGTCCAGGGCCCGGGCCTGTCGGTCTCCTTGACCGACTCACCGTTGCGCGGTGACGCCATCCCGCCGGGGCTGACGGTCGACGACCTCGTCGTCCATCAGCAGGACGTCCAGGGCGTCGTCAACGCACTGTGGCGAGGGGGCGCGGAGGCGATGATGATCCAGGATCAGCGGATCATCTCCACCAGCGCCGTCCGGTGCGTCGGCAACACTCTCATCCTCCAGGGCCGGGTGTACTCACCGCCCTTCGTCATCACCGCGATCGGCGACCCGGACCGACTCCAGCGGGCCCTCGACAACGACCCGACCGTCCAGACCTATCGGGAGTACGTGCCGGTGACGGGACTCGGTTACGCCGTGGAGCGCAAGAAGAACATCGAGGCGCCCCCCTACGCCGGGTCCATCAGCCTCCAGCACGCCACCCCGTTGCGGGGCCCCGACGCCGGCCGGTGACGGACCCCGTCTCGGGTGCGGACGCGCCGGGCCGGACCGTGCGTGACAATAGGCGGGTGAGCCAGCAGCACGAGCCGACCCGCGTCCTTGTCGTCGACAACTACGACAGTTTCGTCTTCACCATCGTCGGCTACCTCGAGCAACTCGGCGCGGAATGCACGGTGGTGCGCAACGACCGGCTCACTCCGGCGGACGGCGCCGACTTCGACGGGGTCCTCATCTCGCCCGGACCCGGCATCCCGCAGGAGGCCGGGGTCTCGATGGGGATGATCGAGGCGTGCGGGCAGCGGGCCCAGCCGATGTTGGGGGTATGCCTCGGGCACCAGGCCCTCGCCGTCGTCACCGGAGCGCGGGTCGGGCGGGCACCGGAACTCGTCCACGGCAAGACGTCGCGCGTCGTCCATGACGGCACGGGGGTGTTGGCCGGTCTGCCGTCACCGTTCACCGCGACGAGGTACCACTCGTTGACGATCGAGCCGGACACCCTCGGGGACGACCTCGTCGTCAACGGGCGCACCGAATCCGGGGTGATCATGGCGGTCCGGCATCGGGAGTTGCCGTTGCACGGAGTGCAGTTCCACCCCGAGAGTGTGCTCACCGAGGGCGGTCACCGGCTCCTGGCCAACTGGTTGACGGTATGCGGCAGTCCCGTTGCCCTGGAACGCGCGGTCGGTCTGTCACCCCTGATCCGCGACGCCGGCTGAGCCGCGCCGCACCCAACCGTCGCGGTGTGGTGTCAGGGGTGGCCGGTATCCCTCGTCCGGCACCACGGATGGCGGTGTCGCTCGGGGTGTGGTGTCAGGGGTGGCGATGATCCCTCGTCCGGCACCACGTGTGGCGGGGTCGCTCGCGGTGTGGTGCCAGGTGTGGCGATGATCCCTCATCTGGCACCACGGATGGCGGTGTCGCTCGGGGTGTGGTGTCAGGGGTGGCGATGATCCCTCATCTGGCACCACGGGCCGCGCGATCAGTCATCCTCGTCCGGCGGCGGCTCCTCGGTCGGCTCGTCCGTCGGCGGCGGCTCCTCGGTCGGCGGTGGCTCCTCCGTGGTCGGCGGGGGCGCCTCGGCGACGACGAGCTTGATCTGGGTGCCCTGCTTGACGAGGCCGTCGTTCGGCGACTGCTCCAGGACCGAGCCCGGCGGGAACTCCGTACTCGGACGATAGGTCACGTCGTACTCGAGCAGTTGGGCCTGCAGCGCACTGATTGCCTGGGCCTCGGTGCGGCCGACGACATTGGGCACCGTCATCATCCCGCTGGAGAGCTGGACCGAGACGGGGGTGTCCGGGGCGACCGTCCGGCCCGCCTCCGGGTTCTGCCCGACGACAGTGCCTTCCTTCTCCGTGGAGTCGTTGACGTCGCTGGACCCGCCGAACGTGAGCTTGGCGTCGAGGAGGATCTTGCGGACCTCGCTCTCGGTCTTGCCGCTGAGATCCGGCACCTCGACATCACCGGGTCCGGTGGAGACGGTCAGCATGACGACGTGCCCGGGATCGACCTTGACGCCCTGCTTGGGGTTCTGGTCGATGACGGTGCCGGGCTCGGAGTCGTCGGCCATCGGGGTCTGATCGACGCGCAGGTCGAGGGCGATGAGTTCGGCCTCGGCGACCTCGATCTTCTTGTCGATGACACTCGGGACCGTCACCTGCTGCGGACCGGGGTCCTCCTTCTCGCCGAGCAGGTTCGTGATCGCGAACCACATCAGGCCGACGAGGGCGAGCGCCGCGAGCGCCCCCCACAGCCAGCCGAGGCTGCCGCGGTGCTCGTCCGGGGGTGGCACCGGCGGCATCGAGGTGGTCTCCCGTTCCCGGCGGTATGCGACGGGCCGGTCCGCTGGGACCGGCGCCGCCGCGGGGACCACCTGGGTCGGGGCCTCGCTGGCGCGCGGCGGTCCGGTCACGGTCTGGTAGACCTCGGTCTCGCGAGCATCGCCCGAACCGGTCGCGGACGCTGAGGCGGCCATCGCCTGGGTGGCGGTGGCGCCGTTGCGGTCCGTGATCGGGGAGCCGAGCGCTTCCCGGTAGGCGGCCAGGCCGTTCCAGGCGGCCGCGCTGACCGAGCGTCCCATCCGGGCCGACTGCAGGTCGGCCCGGAACGACGTCGCGTCCTGGTATCGGTCCTCGCGTCGTTTCGCGAGGGAGTGCAGCACGACAGCGTCCAACTCCGGTGCGACCCCGTCGGGTGCGAAATCGCTTGCCAGTGGCGGCTTCTCGCCGACGTGCTGGTATGCGATGGCCACCGGCGACTCGCCGACGAAGGGGGCGCGTCCGGTGAGCAGCTCGAAGAGCATGCACCCGGTCGAGTACAGGTCGGAGCGCGCGTCGACGGTCTGTCCCTGCGCCTGTTCGGGGGAGAGGTACTGGGCGGTGCCCATGACCGCCTGGGTCTGGGTCATCGTCGCGCTCGTGTCCGCGACGGCCCGGGCGATGCCGAAGTCCATGACCTTGACGGTGCCGTCGGCGGCGATCATGACGTTGGCGGGTTTGATGTCCCGGTGCACGATGCCCATCCGGTGCGAGTACGCGAGCGCGTCGAGGACGCCCTCGGTGACCCTGGCGGCCTCCTTGGGGTCCATCGGCCCCTTCTCGGTGAGCACGCTGCGCAGGGTCTGTCCGTCGACGTACTCCATGACGATGTAGGGCACATCATGCTGGGCACCGCCGGCCTCGGTGACGATCTCGTCACCGGAGTCGTAGACGGCGACGATGCTCGCGTGGTTGAGTCCGGCGGCGGACTGCGCCTCCCGCTTGAAGCGGGTCAGGAACGTCGCGTCGCGGGCGAGGTCGCTGCGCAGCAACTTGATCGCGACGGGTCGTCCGAGGCGGGTGTCGTGGCCCTTGTGGACCTCGGCCATCCCGCCCCGGCCGATGAGTTCACCGACCTCGTAGCGGCCGCCGAGGATCTGTGGTGAGGCGCTCACATCTGACCTCCGTGGGTGAGCAGTGCGGTGGAACAGGAGAGGTATGCGACGCGCGCCTGCCGCGCAGCGTCTCGCGAAGGGTGGCGTTCGGTTGCGAAACGCCGCGAAAATCGACGCTCTGCCCACCTTCGTGGGGAGTGGGGTGCGTTCAGGTGTCGAGTCACTGGTTGAGCACCGCCTCCATGACGGCCTTGGCGACCGGTCCGGCGACCCGTCCGCCGCTCACGGCGCTCGAGGTGTCACCGCCGTTCTCGATGACGACGGCGACGGCGACCTCGGGGTCGTCGGCGGGGGCGAAGGAGGTGAACCAGGCGTGGGCGCGTTTGCCGCCGCCGACCTCGGCGGTGCCGGTCTTGCCGGCGACGGTGACACCGCTGATCGCAGCGGCCCGGCCGGTGCCGTCGGCGACGACGGCCTGCATCATCAGCGACAACTGGTTCGCGACATCGGGGGAGACCGCTTCGGCGAGCTGCTGCGGTTTGGTCTGCTCCAGGACGCTGAGGTCGTTGCCGAAGACGGACTGGACGAGGTACGGCTGCATGACGATGCCGCGGTTGGCGATGGCGGCGCTCATCATGGCCACCTGGAGCGGGGTCATCCGCACATCCCGCTGTCCGATCGCGGACTGGGCGACGACGTCGAGGCTGAGGTCCTCGCTCGGGAAGGAGGAGCGGGCCACGGTCATCGGCACGCGCAGTGCGTCGCCGATGCCGAACCGGGCGGCCTGCTCGCGCAGGACCTCGTCACCGAGTTCCATCCCGAGGGAGCCGAAGGCGGTGTTGCACGAGATGCGCATCGCGTCGATCATCTTCTGCACTCCGGACGGGTCGCAGGCGGCCCCGCCGTAGTTCGGCAGGTCGGCGCTCGTGTTCGGCAGGTCGAGGACCCGGGGGGCGTCGAGCTCGGACTCCATCGTGTATCGGCCGGTCGACAGGGCCGCCGCCGCCGTGACGAGTTTGAAGGTCGACCCGGGCGGGTAGGTCTCGGCCAGGGCCCGGTTGAGCATCGGCTTGGACTCCGCGCCCTGCAGTTCCTGCCAGGCCGTCTCGACGGCCTTCATGTCGTGCCCGGCGAGGACGTTCGGGTCGTAGGTCGGCCGGCTCACCATCGCCAGGATCGCCCCGGTCTTCGGGTTGATGGCGACGACGGCGCCACGCCGGTCCCCGAGGGCCTCGGCGGCAGCCTTCTGGGCGGCCGGGTTGATGGTCAGTTCGACATTGACCCCACCGGGTCGCTGCCCGGCGATGACGTCGGAGATGCGCCGGTAGAACAGCCGGTCAGAGGAGCCGTTGAGCAGCGCGTTCTCGGAGCGTTCGATCCCGCCACCGGCACCGTAGAGGAAGGAGAAGTAGCCGGTGACCTGCGCATACAGCGGGCCCTGGGGGTATTTCCGGATCCGTTGATACTGGTTCTTCGTCGCCTCCGACTGGGCGATGGGAGTGCTCGCGACGAGGATCTCCCCGCGGTCGGCGCTGTAGGTCGACAGCAGCGTGCGCCGGTTGTCCGGGCGGGCGTTGATCGAGGGGGCCTGGAACGCCTGGATGATCGTCGTGCTCACCAGGAGGGTGGTGAACAGGACGGCGATGAGGAGGCCGAGTTTGCGGATCGGGGCGTTCATGCGGTCCGTACCACTTCGGTATGCTCCGCACCGGTCTGCGGGATCTCCTCGACCGGGCGGCGGGCCTGGTCGCTGATCCGGAGCAGGAGGGCGATGATGACCCAGTTCGCGAGCAGGGAGGATCCGCCGGCGGACAGGAACGGGGTGGTCAGGCCGGTCAGTGGGATGACCCTGGTGAGTCCGCCGATGACGACGAAGCACTGCAGCGCGATGGAGAACGACAGTCCGGTCGCGAGGAGTTTGCCGAATCCGTCCCGGACCCCGATCGCGGCGCGCAGACCGCGTTCGACGAGCAATGCATACAGCAGGAGCATCGCGAACAGGCCGATCAGGCCGATCTCCTCACCGAAGGCGGTGAAGATGAAGTCGCTCTCGACGACGTAGGTCTCCGTGGGGCGGCCGCGGCCGAGTCCGGTCCCGACCATGCCTCCGGCGGCCAGGCCCATCAGGCCCTTGGCGACCTGGTCGGACTGGCCGGGGGCGAACGGGTCGAGCCACAACTGGACGCGGGCCTGGAGGTGACTGAACAGTCCGTAGGCGACGTACGATCCGGCGGCGAGCAGGGTCAGGCCGATGGCGATCCACGAGACCCGTTCGGTGGCGACGTAGAGCATCGCGACGAAGAGCCCGAAGAACAGCAGTGAGGAGCCGAGGTCCCGCTGGAAGACGAGGATCCCGAGGCTGAGCACCCACGCGACGAGGATCGGGCCGAGGTCCTTGCCGCGCGGCAGGATCAGGCCGAGGATCTTCTTCCCGGACACCGAGAGCGCGTCGCGGGCGGTGACGAGATAGCCGGCGAAGAAGATCGCCAGGGC
Organism: Intrasporangiaceae bacterium; assembly: GCA_012838445.1. GTDB lineage: Bacteria > Actinomycetota > Actinomycetes > Actinomycetales > Dermatophilaceae > F2B08. Next base: position 18,970 of record DUPF01000125.1, read on the forward strand.
GATCTTGGCGATCTCCCCGGGCTGGAACGTGAAGGTCCCGATCCGGATCCAGATCCGGGCGCCGTAGACCTCGGTGCCGATCCCCGGCAGGAGTGGCATGAGGAGGAGGATGACCGCGACGAGGCCGGCACTGTAGGTGTAGCGGCGCAGCAACCGGTGGTCCCGGAGCAGGATGAGCACAACGATCGCGGTCCCGACCGCGAGCGCGGACCACGTGAGTTGCCGCAGCGCCAGACCGTCGGCGAACGCCTTGCCCTTGGCGATGTCGATCCGGTGCAGCATGACCAGACCGAGCCCGTTGAGGAGAGTGGCGATCGGCAGCAGCAGCGGGTCGGCGTAGGAGGCCCGCCACCGGAGCACGATGTGGAAGGCCACCGCGATAGAGAACAACCCGAGACCCTGGGTCCACAGGGTGGCCGGCACTGCACCGTTCGCGGCGATCTCGACGTTGACATAGGCGAGTTTGACGATCGCCACGGCGATGACGAGGAGCAGGAGTTCGACGTTGCGGCCCCGGCGCGGGGTGAGAGCGGCGATGGAGATCATCTGCTGCTCGCCCCTGTCGGCGCCGGGCTCACCGGCGGCGTGGCGGGTGTCGCGGGCGTGGTCGATCCGGTGGTCGGCGAGGTCGGTGGCGTCGTTGTCGGGGTCGTCGTCGGCGTCGACTCCGGACCGGTTCCGCACGGTGTCCCGCGGGCCCGCAATGCGCGGCACTCAGCAGCGCGCCCCCGCAGATCGCCGACGAGTTTGTCGGCGTCCTCGCGGTTGTCGAAGGTGACGTTCTCGGCGACCTTGCTGCGCGGGAAGTCCGGCAGGTCGTTGACCTTGACCTCGCTGACGTGGAGCGGCTCGGAGAGGGAGACCCCGGGGAAGGTCAACGGAATCCCTTGATAAATCGTGACGTTGCCCTGGTAGTTGCCGACATAGAACTGCCGCTGACTCCACTGGTAGCCCGCGATGACACCCCCGACAGCGGCAGTGAGCAGCAACGCCAGAGCACCGATGACGACACCCATCGACCGCATCGGGGAGCGGGGACCCTCCTCGGCGAGGCGGATCCGTTCTCTGGCTTCCTCCTCGTCGTCGTCCTCGTCCGAGGGCGACGCGGCCGCAGCGAGAGCGGCGGCCTTCTGGGCGGGGGTGATCGGGATGGGGCGGGTGCCCTTGCGGCGCCGGACCGCGGCCGCGCCGACGATCTGCGGCTGGGTCGGCGGGGACGTCGAGGTCACGTCGACGACGTCGGCGATGACGACGGTGACGTTGTCCGGAGCACCAGCCCGCAGACTGAGCTGGACGAGTCGGTCGGCCGTGACACCGGGACTGTCCCGGTCGGCGAGGACGTCACGGATCGTGTCGAGCGCGACGAACCCGGTCAACCCGTCCGAGCAGAGCAGGTAGCGGTCCCCCTCCCGGGTCTGGCGGACGACGACATCCGGGTCATCCCCCTCGTGTCCGGTGAGCACCCGGGTGACGAACGACCGGTGCGGGTGGGTGGCCGCCTCCTCCTCGGTGATCCGACCCTCGTCGATGAGCGCCTGGACGAACGAGTGGTCCCGGGTGATCTGGGTCAACTCGTTGTCCCGGAACAGATAACCGCGTGAGTCACCGATATGCGCCAGCGCCAACGTGTTTCGGCTGCGCAGGATCGCCGTGACGGTCGTGCCCATCCCGTCGAGTTTGTTGTCGTCCGAGATGAGCCGTCCCAGTTCGGCGTTGGCGCGGGCGATCCGGTCCGCAAGCAGTTTGGCGGTCTCCCCGCCGGAGTAGGCGTCGTCGTCGAGTTCGAAGAGTTCGGCGATGACGGCCGCGCTGGCCAGGTCGCCGCCCGCGTGACCCCCCATCCCGTCGGCGACGACGAGAAGGTGCGGGCCGGCATACCCACTGTCCTGGTTGTCGCTGCGGACCATGCCGGTGTCCGAGCGCGCCGCGTAGTTGAACGCTGTCGGCATCGGCTAACTCCGCAGCTCGACGACGGTCTGGCCGAACCGCAACGTCGTGCCGAGCCCGACCGGGGTGACGGCGGCGAGCCGCTGCTGGGTGCCGCCGGTGACGAGGAAGGTGCCGTTCGTGCTGCCGAGATCCTCGACGAACCACTGGTCCGCTTCGCGGTAGATCTTGGCGTGCCGCCCGCTCGCGTAGTCGTCATCGAGGACGAGGGCGCATTCGGGGTTGCGGCCGATGAGGGTGCCCTGCTCCCGCAGCGGCAGGGTCGTTCCGGTCAGCGGACCGGCGGTGACGGTCAGGTATGCGGGTGCCCGCCCACCCCTGCGGCCGCGCCCTCGCGCCGGAGCGGCTGGGACGCCGCCCCGCGAGGCCGGCGCGGGTCGGGCCGCTGCCCGCGCG
>DUPF01000126.1 GCA_012838445.1 Intrasporangiaceae bacterium
CAGTTCTGTCTGCGTGTTGTGACTTGCACCCCCCTGCCACCGGGTGGAGGCCTGGTTCCGCCCACCTCATCGTGATCGGTCATCGTGACGTGGTTGGTCGGTGCGAGAACGAGAGTAGCGGATCCACCGCGCAATGCAAAGTGGAATCCGAAGGAAAGTGAGAGTTGTCATCGTCCTGAGATCTTCGGGCGTTCACCCGGAGCCGGGATTCCAGGGCTCTGGAACGGCACCCTCGGGGTGCCGGGGTCGGCCAGGACGTGCTCACGCTCAGCGTTTTCGTGATCTCATCATGCGTGGACAACGACGGCCGCGCCGGGAGAGTTCCCCGCCGAGGCCGTCGGTCGAGACCATTCCGGATGGAACCGAATTGTGGGGCACCTCACAGGCGCCGGGTTGTGCGCCCGGCTCGGCGCGACCGCACCGATCGACGGTTGTCCACAATCGACGGCGGCGGACTAGACCGGAGCACCCTTTGTGCTCTAACTTTGATCTTGTCTTCGCTTCGGTCTGCGAGCGCTGGCGGCGGCAAGGGCCTCCTCCTACCCGGAGGGGGCCTTTGCTACGCCCGTGGCCGGACCATCACCCGGGGCGCAGAGCTGGTCTGAGGATCGAGCGGTCCACGCGCGATCCAGCGCCCCGCAAGGCCGGTTGACCTGCGTCGATACAGCGGTGGGGCCGTCCCGGGTGTCTGTCACCCGGACGCTGCGCCGGGGTCGCCCTGCTCGGATGTCGGCGCTCAGATGTCGGCGGACTCGGGCGCGGTGTCGCCGACCGGAAGGTAGCGGGAACGGTCCAGCGAGAAGACCACCGACAGGTCGGGGCGGCTGCGCGCGAGGTGCCAGCCGAGGGGGACCGCATGGGCATCGGCGAGTATGATCTCACTCACATTGTCGAGATCGAGGTGTTCCGCGAGCGCGTGCTCGGCAGCCCGCCACAGGACTGCGGGGCGAAGCACCTTGTAGACCTTGTGGCCGACTGCGTTCACCGCCCGGCCGGGCAGGCCCAGGGTGCGCAGCCGCCGGAGGTGCACCGTGGCCCGGTGCGGGAGTGTGGCAACTTCGGCCCGGGTCAGGTCGATCACGGGGACACTGGGGTCGATGTCGTAGTCGTGCAACGCGATCGGCTCGGCGGTGAGAATCGCCACCGGCACGCCGTGCTCCTGGAGGAAGTGGGCGTTGGCGATGCTCTGCCGGGCCGAGACCCGGGTCAGCGCGACGATCAGGACGAGCCCGGATGGTTGCCGCGCCCCGGGTGAGGCCGGGCCCGTCCCCCGGATGGCCGGTGATGTCGTCACGATGCTCTCCCTTCCGTCCCACGGGGTCGTTGCTCGATGAGTTCGCGGTACATCTCCAGCAGCCGCGTCCCGACCGTGCGTTGACTGTACCGGTCGTAGAGCGCCGCGCGCGTCCACGGCAGGTCCAACTCGTCGAGATCCGCGCTCATCGCCCGGAAGGCATCGACGACCTCCTCGATATCCCACCCCGCCGGGTCGGTGCCGACATCGATGAGCCGTCCGGCCTTCGTGCCCAGCCCGGCCATCGTCTCCTGGGGGCCGCCCGAGCGGGTCGCGAGCACCGGGAGCCCGCAGGCGATCGCCTCGACGAGTGTCATTCCGAAGGTTTCGCGTTCACTGAGGTGGACGAGCAGTTCGTGTTCGGCCATGAGCCGCTGCACCTCCGCGTGCGGCACGGCCCCGCGGAACTCGACGCGGTCCGCGATGCCGAGTTCGTCGACGCGCTCCCGTACTGCCGGGCCGGTCGGGCCGTCGCCGACGATGGTGAGCCGCAGATCGGTCCGCTCGGCGGCGCAGGCCGCGAAGGCGGTCACGAGGCGGAGCACCCCCTTGTGCTCCCGCAACCGGCCGATGTAGAGCCACCGGGACAGGGACCGCACCTGCTCGACCCGCATCGGCCAGCCGTCGAAGACCACCGCGTTGGGGATGACCTCGACCTTGTGCGCGTGCGCCGGCACATACCCCCGGACCTGATTCGCGAGCATCTCCGAGACCGCATAGAAGCGGTCGGCGCGCTCGAGGATCTCGCCGTAGGCGGCCCGCGCCTCCGCGACGGTGAGCAGGCCCCGCAGCCGGGTGTCGTGCTCGGTGACGACGATCGGCACCCCCGGTGCGGCCAACCGGGTGGCGACGAGGCCGCCGAAGAGGCCCTCGTGGGCGTGAATGACATCGGCCTCGATGACCCCGGTCGGCAGGATGCGACGGACGGCGTCGACGTGATCGAGGGCGTGGCGCAGATAGCCGCGTGCCGGCCGGGCCGGCACCCGGACCCGGTGCAGGATGCCCTCCCGGACCGCCCGAGGCCGGCTGTCCCCGCGTGCGGTCATCGTCCGCATCGCCCACCGGGTCAGTCGGGAGGAGACCGGGTCGACGGGGGTGGGCCAGTCCTCGGCGTGATAGATCTCAGCGGCGACGGCCCCGGGCCGGACCGCCTGGACGGCCTCGATCGCGTGCAGCACGAACACCCCGGCGAACGGGTTGTTGGATCCCGGGTACCACGGGGTGGTCACCGCGAGTCGGATCGGCCGGTCGGTCCGGGGCGCTCGGGCGAACTCAGACACCGGCGATCCTCCGCATCCGCTGCTCCCACGGCCCGAGAATCGCCGCCCGGGAGTACTGCATCGCGTGCTCCCTCGCCGCCTGCCGTTGCGGGTCGGTCATCGCCCGGGCCGCCCGGCCGCTGTCCCGCAGCGCCGCCATGATGTCGGCCGGTTCCAGCGTCGCCGTCCTCGTCCATGCGGGGTATCCGGCGAGCACGTCACTGGCAGCGATCTCGGGGTGATGGACACTGACGATCGGCAGTCCGGTCGCCATGTACTCGAAGACCTTGCCCGAGGTGACGTAGCGCCCGCCGGGCAGCCAGAGGACCAGCACGTCGGCGTCCCGGTAGACGTCGGCGACGGCGGCTTTGGCCACCGGTCCGGCATACCGGACCCCGTCGACGCCGTCACTGATCCGGGCCAGCAACGGGTCGACGCTCCACGGCCGGAACCCGAGATGTCCGTAGATCGTGAAGGTGGCATCCTCGAACCCGGGTTGACGACGCAGCCGGCGCCACGCCGTCATGAGCTCCTCGATCGGCATCGTCTCGGTGACGGTGCCGAGGTAGACGAACCGCAGCGGGGCATCCGGTGCCGGAGGAGCCGTGATCGCGGGAACGTCCGCCGGATCGAATCCGTTCGGTACAACCGTCATCCTTGCCGCCGACTGCGGGTATCGGCGGGCGTGCCAGTCCAGCAGCGCCTGGTTGACGAACTCGATCTCGGCCGCTCCGGCCAGGGTCCGACGCTCCCAGCGCCACGCGGAGTGTCCCGGCGGATAGCGGACCTCTTCGAGGAACTGGTGGAAGGTCCACGCGTCCCGGTAGTCCAGGACGTACGGGGTGCGCGTCATCGTCCCGAAAGCCCACGCCGCGGCGAACGCCGCGAACGGGTTGCCGGTGGCGACGACGAGGTCGTACGGGCGGCGCAGGTGGTCCCGCAGCGCGGTGCGCAGCACGTTCGGGATCCAGGAGCGGTACTGCTCCGGGAAGCCCCGGGCGGCGAGCACGGCCCGCGCCTTGTTCCACACCGTCGGCAGATGCGCCCGGACGATGTTGTAGTCGCGGATGTCGTCCACCGTGCCGGGCAGCCGCAACTGCGGGCGGAGCACTCTGATCCGCGGGTCGATCCGGGTCAGCATCGACGGATCGACCGAGCCGAGGAAGTCGGTGAAGTACTCGAGCGGCCCGGCGTGCACGGTCACCTCCCACCCCGCATCGGCGAGGAAGTTGGCGGTGGCCAGCGGGCGGAAGACCCCACTGGCCCGGGACGGTGGGAAGAAGAAGGCGAGGTAGAGCACCCGCGGCGCACGATTCATCCCGGCACCCCGCTCACCCGGTGCGGCGCGATCTGCGCATACATCGCAAGGAGCCGTTCGGCCTGTTCCGGCCATGCCGTCGCGGCCACAGCGGCGGAGGATGCGATCCGCGCCCGGTAGGTGCCGGGGTCATCGAGGATCCGGGCCACCGCCTCGGCCAGGTCCGGTGGATCGCCGGCGGTGAACACCTCGCCCACCCCGTGGGTCCGGGTGAAGGCCGCCATGGTCCGCACCGTGGAGCACGCCACCGGGAGGCCGGCGTGCAGATACTCGAGGTACTTCGTCACCAGGGCGATGTCGTGATTCGGCGTCCGCAGCAGGGGGACGAGCCCCACGTCGGCCGAGCGCAGCATCGCCGTGATGTGCTCGGCCGGGACGTAGTCGACGCGATGCACCCGGTGGCCGAGCCCCATGTCGTCCGCCTGGGCGAGGAGACCCGGGACGTAGGGGTCCGTCGGCGCGGTCAGCAGCGCCACATGGGTGTCGGCTCGACCGCGCAGCGCGTCCAGATGCGGTATCGACGCCACCACCGAAGCCAGACCCCGGGCCGGCGCGCATCCCCCGGAGTACACGAGCAGTGGGGTGTCCGCAGGGAGCCGGAGCTGCTCCCGCAGCCCGGCGATCGCGGCATCCGATCGGAGCGGTTCGGCAGCGTTGAGGACCACCGTCGGCCGGGTCGACAACCGGTGCCGCCGCCACAGCGTGTCGGCCAGTTCGTCCGAGACGGTCACGACGGCGTCCGCCTCGCGGATCCACTCGTCCTGCTCACCGTGGACCATCCGCCGGCGCAGCCAGCCCCGCAGCCCACGCGCGCCCCGGTCCGCTGTCGCGGCGACATCCTCATGGGCGTCGAGCACCCAACTCACGTCGTGGCCGGCTGCCCGCAGCGCCGCCACGGACCGGGCCACCGCCGGCACGGGATGCCGGTCGTGGACGTGGATGACGTCGGGGCGCAGGGCCTCGATCCGTCCGGCGATCGCGAGCTCGTAGTCGGCCAGCCATGGGTCGAGCAACCGCCACGCGCCGTGCCGCAGGGTCCGTCCCCGGTGCCCGGCCATCCGGTCCCGCTCACGGAGCCGAGGATGGACGAGGAAACGGTCCCGCACTGTCTCGGTGAAGGAACGCCCCGCCATCACCACCGGGACGGGCAGCAACTCCATCGCCACCCCGTCCGCGGTTTCCCAGACGTGCCGTTCGCGGTCGCCGGAACGGCCGAGGACGGTCACCGCCCACCCGGCGCGGGCCGCCGCTGCCGCACATCGCTGCACCCGGGAGTCCCCGTGCACCGCATTGTTGACGACCATGACCAGCCGGGGCGCGCTCGTCATCGGTGGCCTCTGCTGCTCGACACTCACAGCGCCACGGTCGTGCCCGACCTCGCCGACTCCAGCGCCGCCTCCGCGACGCGCACGGTGCGCAGCCCCTGCGTCATCGTGACGATGTCGGCCGGTCTGCCGAGCACCGCGTCCCGGAACTGCTCGTGCTCGGTGCGCAACGGCTCCGGCTTGCTGATCGCATACCGGATCAGGTCTCCCTCGGAGACGCCCCGGAACTTGCTGATCGCATCCCAGGACTGCTCGATGCGACCGTTGGCGTGGAAGGTCAGGTCAGCGGTGAGCGTGTCGGCGACGAAGCTGCCCTTCTCCCCCGTGATGACGGTGATCCGCTCCTTGAAGGGCGAGAGCCAGTTGACGACATGGTTGGTGATCGTTCCCTGGGAGAGCAGGCCGACGATCGAGACCATGTCCTCGTGCTCGCGTCCGGAGCGGTGGGTCGTCCGCGCCGCCACCGAGACGAAGTCCTGCTGAGTGACCCAGGCGGTCAGGTCGATGTCGTGGGTGCCGAGATCCTTGACCACCCCGACATCGGCGATCCGCGCCGGGAACGGCCCCTGGCGTCGGGTCACCACCTGATAGACCTCCCCGAGTTCACCGGCCTCGATCCGCGCCCTGGCCTGCTGCAGCGCCGGGTTGTAGCGCTCGATGTGCCCCACCGCGCCGACCAACCCGGCCGACTCGAAGGCCTGCGCCAACCGCTCGGAGGCCGTCGTGTCCTGCGCGAGCGGCTTCTCGATCATCGTGTGCACCCCCGCCGCGGCGAGCGCCAGTCCGATCTCCTCGTGGTATGCAGTCGGCACCGCCACCATCGCATAGTCGAGTCCGACCGCGATGAGGTCCTCGACGCTGTCCAGGACCGGCCGTCCACCCGCCACGCCGTGAACATCACCGCCGGGGTCGGCGACAGCGACCAGGTCGACCCCGGGCAGGGATCCGAGCACGCGGGCATGGTGGCGCCCCATCATCCCGATCCCGATGAGTCCGGCCCGCAGCGCCCCCATCAGGCACCGGCCTTGGCGAGTGCGTTGACCGCGGTCACGATCCGTTCCAGGTCCGCCTCGGTCAACGAGGGGTGCACCGGCAGCGACAGGCACTCGGCAGCAGCCCGTTCGGTCTCCGGCAGGTCGACATCGACCTGGAACGGCAGGAGCCGGTGGTTCGGCACGGGATAGAACATGCCGGATCCGACGTTGTGCTCCTCGCGCAGGGCAGCGGCAAAGCCGTCCCGATCCTGCGGGACCCGCACGGTGTACTGGTGGTAGACATGCACCGCCCCCTCCGCCACGGCCGGGGTCCCGACCCCCTCGAGATGGGCGGACAGGAACGCGGCGTTCGCCTGCCGACGCGCGGTCCATCCGTCGACCTTCTTCAGCTGTTCCCGCCCGATCGCGGCGTGGATGTCGGTCATCCTGGTATTGAACCCGACGAGTTCGTTGTGGTACTGCCGTTCCATACCCTGGTTGCGCAGCAACCGCATGGTGCGCTCGATCTGTGGTGTCGCCACCGAGACCATGCCGCCCTCGCCGGAGGTCATGTTCTTCGTCGGGTACAGCGAGAACATCGCGAACGAACCGAACGACCCGACCGGCCGGCCGTGCAACGCGGCACCGTGCGCCTGGGCAGCGTCCTCGAACACCTGAAGTCCGTGCTTGTCGGCGAGGGCCATCAGCGCGTCCATCTTGGCCGGATGGCCGTAGAGATGGACCGGCATGAATCCGACGGTCCGCTCGGTGATCGCCGCCTCCACCGCGGCCGGGGACAGACAGAAGTCGTCGGCGTCGATATCGGCGAAGACCGGAGTCGCCCCGGTCAACGCCACCGAGTTGCACGTCGCCGCGAACGTGAACGACGGGACGATGACCTCGTCGCCGGCGCCGACCCCACTGGCGAGCAGACCGAGATGCTGACCCGAGGTGCCGGAGTTCACCGCGACACAGGCCCGACCGAGCCCGAAGTGCTCGGCGAACTCCTCCTCGAACGCCGCGACCTCCGGGCCCTGGGCGAGCATCCCACTGCGCAGCACCCGGTCGACAGCTGCCCGCTCCTCAGCGCCGATGATCGGCTTGGCCGGGGGGATGAAGTCGTTCACGTCGTTGCCTCTCTGAGGGTCTCGTTCTCTTCGATGTAGGTCTCCCCGGTCTGCGGGCAGACCCAGCGGTGCGGATCCGGTCCCGGCTCGAGCGGAACCCCGGCCCGGCCCACCCAGCGGCGCCGGGTCGCCGGTACCCCGGCCACGAGCGCGAAGTCGGGCACGTCCTTGACCACGACCGAGCCGGCCGCGACCATCGCCCACCGACCGATCGTCACCGGAGCAACGCAGACGGCTCGGGCCCCGATCGAACTGCCCTGGCGGCAGGTGACCCCGACCGCCTCCCAGTCATCACCTCGCTTGAGCGTGCCGTCCGGTGCGATCGAGCGCGGGTAGTGGTCGTTCGTGAAACACACGGCCGGTCCGACGAAAACCCCGTCCTCGAGCACGGCCGGCTCGTAGACGAGGGCATAGTTCTGCAGTTTGCAGTTATCTCCCATGACGACCCCGCTGCCGACATAGGCTCCGCGCCCGACGATGCAGTTCTCCCCCAGCACCGCATCCTCGCGGACCTGCGCGAGGTGCCAGACGGACGAACCCTCGCCGATCCGGGCACTGTCGGCGACATCAGCGGATTCCTGGATCCGGACCGGCAAGGAGATCTCACTTTCGGGACGTTGGGAAGGGAGCCACCCGGCAGATGCGCGCATCGTGTTGGGCACGGCTCAATACTGGCTCAATACTAACGACTGACGGACCCGACTGACGCCGGCCCGACACGGCGCGTCACCGGTTCACGAGAGCCTCGATCCGCTCGGCAGCCAGCTCGTATGCGGTCCCGGCCCGCTCGATCCGCTCCCGCCAGCGCAGGGCATGGGCCCGGGACTCCTCGAGAACACCCGGGTCGGCGGCGATGGCGGCGAGCAACTCGACGGCCTCCTCGACGGTGTCCCGCCCGGGCCTGCCCACGACGAATCCGGACCCGACCTCGGTCAGCAGCGCGCGTTGCCGGGGCAGATCGGTGACCACCGGCACGATCCCGAGGGCGAGGTACTCGAACAGTTTGCTCGGAACGGCATCCCGGAAAGCCGGGGTGTCGTGGAGCAGCGCGAACCCGATCCACGCGTCACGGACCAGGTCCCAGGTCCGGGCCGGCGTTCGTCGGCCGTGCACGTGCACCCGGCCCCGAAGCTCGGGTCGGGTCAGCGCCTCGGCCAACCCGTCCCGATCTGCTGCGGCGAGTTCGCCGACAATGTCGAGGGTCCAGCTCGGTGAACGTGCGATGACCTCGATCATCTCGAACAGACCACGACTGGAGCGGGTGTCCCCGACATAGACCGCCTTCGGATGCGTGCTCTGGGGCCCTGGTAGGCCGATCAGGTCGAGGTCGGGATCGTTGCGGACGACGACTCGCTCACGGGCGTGCAGCGGCTCGATATGGTCGTCGACGACCATCGTCAGGTCGGCCCGACGGGCCACTGCAGCGGCGCCCCGGGGTACCGCCCGGGCCGCCGAGCCGATCGGTCCGCCCGCCCAGCTCCGGTCCCGCAGCAGGTCGGTGTAGTTCTCGTGCACATCGGCGACGATGCGGGCAGCCCGCCCGACCGGTCGGGCGTGGTTGAGCAACCACGCGGCGAGCAGGGTGTCCGGATCAGGGGCGACAACAACCCGGCCACTGGCGGCCCGGGCGATCCGCAGCGCCAGCAGCCCGCGGGCCCGCATGGTGGGGCGCCCCCAGGTCCGCACCCGGGCTCCCTGCGGACCGTCGCTCGAGTCCCCGAGGGCGAGGACCTCGACGGCGAGACCGCGACGACGGCAGGCGCGCACCAACCGGTGCAGCCGCGCATCCGCGACGTTGTGACCGGAGCTGATGAAGGAGACGTCGGTCAAAGGTCCTCAAGGGTCAGATCGTCCTCGCCGACCTCCAGGAACCGGGTGTAGGCCGCGATGACCTCATCCGGGGAACCCTCCATCATCAGGCGACCCTTATCGAGCCAGATGGCGCGGTTGCACAGCTCCTTGACGCTGCCGAGTGCATGGGAGACGAGGAACATCGCTCGCGCGGACTGCATCAACTCCTGCATCTTCGCGGCGGCCTTCTTCCGGAAGGCGGCATCTCCGGCGGAGAGCGCCTCGTCGATCATGAGGATGTCTGGGTCCATGTGGACCGAGACGGCGAAGGCGAGTTTGGACTTCATCCCGGAGCTGTAGGTCCGGATCGGCAACTCCATGAAATCACCGAGTCCCGCGAACTCGGTGATCTCGTCGGCCCGCTCGAGCACCTGGCGGCGGGTCAGCCCGTTCGCGAGCCCACCGAGGATGACGTTCTCCCGGCCGGACAGATTCGGGTTGAACCCGACCCCGAGAGCCAGCAGCGCGCTGATCCGCCCGTGCACCTCGATCCGGCCGGAGGTGGGCGGCAGAATGCCGCCGATGGTGCGGATCAGGGTGGACTTGCCGGCGCCGTTGGCACCGATGATGCCCAGCGAGGTGCCCTCCTCGACGGTGAAACTGACGTTCTTGAGGGCATGGACCTCCCGGACAGCCCGCTCGCCCCGCCCGAAACGAACGATCGCCTGCTTGAACGTGGGGGTGCGTTCGAACGTGGTTCGATACGTGACAGAGACGTTGTCGACGATGACGGCCGGTCGGGTGCCGGCCCCGGATCGGCTAGAGGCGGACAGCGAACTCACGCTCCCTGGACATGAAGAACAGCACCCCGATGACGGCGAACAGGGCCGACCAGGCCGCGGCACCGATCCAGATGTTCAGTGGCGGGATCACGCTGGCCACGAGGAGCTCGCCATACCCACCGATGATCCAGTAGAGCGGGTTGGCCTGGATGAACGGGGCAAACCTCGCCGGCACCATGTCGGCGGCCCAGAGGATGGGGCTGAGATAGAGCCAGATCCGCAGGAAATAGGGCAGGAAACTCGTCGTGTCCCGGAAGTAGACCTGCAGCGTGGCGAAGATCGCCGCCAGCCCGGACGCGAGGACGACCATGCAGCCGATGAAGTAGACCGACAGCAGCATCTTCCAGGACCAGGGACGGCCGGTCAGCGCGTGGATGACGAAGTACACCGCGAGCGGTGGCAGGAAGCGGAAGAAGGCGGTGCGCACGGCGGACAACGGCATGAGCAGCCGCGGGAAGGCCATGTTCGCGATCAATGCCCCGCTGCCGACCACGGACTTCGCACCGGCCTGCATCGCTCCCGAGATGAAGTAGAAGGCGAAAAGACCGGCCGTCAGGTGCGCGAAGAACGCGGCGCCGTTCTGTCGTCCGGCGAGAATGAAGACGAGGATGAAATACACCCCGGCCAGGAGCAGCGGATTGAGCACCAGCCACACCTGTCCGAAGAAGGTCCTCGTATTCGCTGCGCGCATTTCGGCGCGGGAGAGTTCGGCCGCGAACTCCCTGCGGTGCCACAACTCGGTGAAGTACGGGACGAGCCGCGGCAGACCCACCCGATGCGGCGCATACACCTGGACGTCGCTGAGGAATCCGATCCTGCTCGCGCGGTCCACCGCGTCGCGATTGGCTTCACGCCCCTCGTAAGTCTCAGTCACTTCCCGATTCACTCTCGTCGGTTGGGGATCCCGCGGGTGCGGCATCCACCGGCCCGGCCGAGTCCGTCGGCCCAGCACCATGGGACCGCTGCCCACGTTGGCGCAGCGACAACCCAGCATAGACGCCCAACAGCACGTCCCTGTCCCGCGACCAGTCGGTCGCGGCACCCGCCCGCACCGCCTGCGCCTGATAGTGGGCGTGCGCTGCGCGCACCTGATCGAGGGCGGCGGCCAACCCGGCGGCGTCCCCCGGGGCGTAGAGCACCCCACAATCATGCGCACGGACCGTGGCCGCCAGTGCCCCGACGTCGGTGGCGACCACCGGGACCCCGAGGCTGAGAGCGTGGAAGAGTTTGTTCGGCAGGGCGAGACGATGGTTCTCCCACGCGTCCGAGTGCGTCACGAGCGCGATCCCCGCAGCGGTCAGTGCGGCGTCGACGTCCGCGATCGAGCCGGAGGGGACGAGCGCGCAACGTCGGGGATCGAAGTGTTCGAGATAGGACTCGTCGCCCGGCCCCATCAGGGTGATCGGCAGGTCGGTCAACTCGCTGGCGGCCGCAATCGTCTCGAGTTCCCGGTCCCGGGCGAGTCGGCCGGCATACACGGCCGCAGCCGGGGGGCTGACCACCGGCAGCGGGTCGGTCCGGGACGGGAAGCTGTTGCGGACGACATGGATCGTCGGCCAGTTCGGATGGTCCCGGCGCAGCGCCGTCGCGATCTCCTCCCCCACCGTGATGACTGCCGTCGCGGCCCCTCCGACAACGTCCTCCCGGCGGGCCGCCCGGCGCGCGCGCACCGGCGCCGGACGGCCCTCGGTGGGGCGACCACGCCAGTACTCGTGCGAGTCGTAGACGAGGGGGCAGTGCCACGCGGACGCGAGTTCATGGGCCAGTTCCAGAGTCGTGAAGTCATGGGCATGCACGACGTCGGCCGGTCCATGGCGGTGCGCCCAGCGTTGTGCCTGCTCGCGCGCCTGCGCGCTCCAACGGCGTAGCCGCCGATCGATGTGGTTCGGCAGGAGCAGCCAGCGGGCCATCCGCTCCGGCTTCGACAGCGGCCGGGTGCGGCCCTCGCCCCGTGGCGCAGCCCCGACGGAGTCGACGGTGATTCCCGGCGGCGGGTGGAAGTCATCCGGGACCGCTCGACCGATGATGTGCACCTCGTATCCGGCCGCGACGAGCGCACCGGCCTCGCGAAGCACTCTGGTGTCGGTCGCAACTCCGGTCCAGACGAGCATCAGGACGCGCATCACCTGGGCAGGTCCCGTGGCGAGGTGAGGAACCCGATTCCCCACGACCAGTGCATGACCGCGAGCACGGCCGGCGTGCGCACCCGGACCGGTTGGGCCTCCCCTCGGCTGATCCATAGGCCGGCAGCCACCGTCCCGAGCAGGTATGCCCCGGGCACCGCGAGCGCCGGCCTCCAGACCGCTCCGAGTACTGCGGCCCCACCCACACCGAGCACCATGGCCGGCGCGGCGAGGTAGCGGGCGGTGATCGTGCCGCGGTGACTCCTGGCGACCACCCGGCGCCACCGGCCGTAGAGGAAGTACTGCCGGGCCAGCGCCTCGACGGTGGCTCGCGGACGGTAGGTCACCTTCAGTTCCGGGCTGAAGTACACCAGTCCTCCACTCGCCCGGATCCGGTGGTTCATCTCCCAGTCCTGGGCCCGCGCATACCTGCGGTCGTAGCCGCCGACCCGGTCCAGTGCGCTGCGCCGGAACGCCCCCAGATAGACCGTCTCTGCCGGTCCCGGACCACCCCCCACGTGGAACCGGGACTGACCGACACCGATCGGGCTCTTCATCGCGACCGCGACGGCCCGTTGAAATGGGGTCGTGCCCTGGGCATCCATGATCCCCCCGACATTGTCCGCGCCGGTCTGGTCCAGCAGCCGGACCGCCGTCGAGATGTAGTCCGCCGGAATCTCCGCGTGACCGTCCACGCGGATCACCACATCGCCGCGTGCGGCACCGATGGCAGCGTTGAGGGCGTCCGGCGTCCGACCGGACGGGTTGTCGACGAGGACGACGCGGGGATCATCGGCTGCGATGGCTGCGGCGATCTCTGCCGTGCGATCACGCGAGGGACCGATCGCCAGCACGACCTCGAGTGGGCCCGACCAGTCCTGATCGAGCACCATCGAGACCGCATCGCGCAGATGGCGCTCCTCGTTGAGGACCGGGATGATCACGGACACCCGCGGACCGACCCCCTTGGCGTGATCAGCGCGAGACGCACGCACGACGTCCGAGCCAGTCATGGCGTCAAGTATCCCGCACCCCGGGCCGTCCCCGACACGAGCGTCAGCCGACCGAGCAGACCGAGGCGATGTTGTCAGTCCTGGCGTTGGCGTCCTCGCTGGGACGGGCCAACGGATCCTCCGGGGGGACCACGGCCACGCTGGGCGTCTCCTCGGCCGCACCCCCGGATCCCGCGGTCGGATCGGACGTCGTGGCACCAGCGGCTCCGGAGTCGGTGCGGCTGGTTTCACCGGCAGTGCCGTCGGTGGCGTCGGGATCGGGAATCGTCCTGACCGAGGTGCTCACCGCTGCCTTCTCGTCGGTCTGCTCCGAGTCGCGGATCGTATCCGCGACGATCTGCCGCATCACGGTGACGTCATAGTCCCACGGTTTGAGGAGTGGCGGCACAAAGTTGACTCCGGTGACCTTCTGGGCACGGGTCTTCATCGCCAACTCGGCAAAGGCACCCAGTTCGGACTGTGGGATATCGGTCCGGAGCACACCGGTCGAGGCCGCAGCGATGTCACTGAACCGCAACGCCAGGGTCCGCGGATCGACCTGGTCCACCATCGCTGACATCACGCACCGCTGCCGGGCCATCCGTTCGTAGTTGGACGATCCTTCCCGGGATCGGGCATACCAGAGTGCGTGGTACCCGTCGAGACGTTGCTTCCCCGGCTCGATCCAACTGCTGATCGGTGAGGTCCCACCGCCGATCGGCGTGCGCCGCATGACGGTGATCTCCAGACCGCCGAGCGCATCGACCAGACTGCGGAAGCCGTTGAGGTCGACCAGCGCGTAGTACTGGATGTCGAGGCCGGACAACGCCTCCACCGCCTCCCGGGTCGCCACGATTCCCGGGTCGGTGACCTCCGGCGGGAACTGATCCGCGTGGTCGTGGGCCCAGGTGTACAGGCCGTTCAGGAGACAGTCGCGACCGCATACCCACCCCTGCGGCATCAACTCGGCCATGATCGACCCGGGTTCGAACACGATGTGCTCGGTGTCGCGGGCAAAGCCGAAGGTGACCGCCCGGCCCGTCCTGGCGTCGACGCTGAGGAGCTGGATCGAATCGGGACGGGTCCCCTCCCGTCCAGCGCCGCTGTCCCCACCGAGGAGAAGGATGTTGTACCGACCGTGGGAAGCCGGGCTGGCCGGTCCGTCCGCGAAGACCGCAGCGAGGGCGGCCCGGCCGGCCGACACCGACGACCCGGCGTAGGCGACCGAGGCCGGCAGCAGCATGAGAATGACGGTCGCGATGGCGAAGCGACGACGGGTTCGGAGCGGCTGAGTGACCGGTGCGCCGAGGCGCCACGCGTCGAGGACGACGAGGGCCCAGACGACAGCCCAGGCGTAGAGGAACCACTGGGCGACGAGGAGGACCCAGCCGGTGGAGAGAAGGTCGATGACCGTGGAGAGACTGATCAGGGCCACCACTCCGAGGAGCCCGAGCACTGCGAGCATCCCGAACCACACACGCAGGACGATCCGACCGAACGACCGGTTGCCGACGACGAGTTGGGCACTCCCCGGAAGGAGAACGCTCAGCAGGAGAAGGGTGACGGCCCGACGCCGGGCAACGGTGGCACTGCGATGGACATCCTCGCAGGCACGCGTCCCCGGTCGGGGGCGTGAGGCCGCCCCCGACCGGCCCCGTGCCACGTCAGAGTCCATCCGGACCAGTTAATCCGAACCGGACCGACAGTTCCGGGATCTTCGCGCGCGTGTCGACGCATTACTGGCTTCAACAGCACAGTTTCCCCGTCCCGCGAGCCCGTTTGGTCGCACGGCTCCCAGACGTGACACTGGTCCCATGACCCGCGGCCACGATGACGACGCCCGTCCCATCCCGATCCGTCGTCGGGGGGGTTCGGGTGAGCCCACGGACCGCACCCGCGTCATGCCGGTCCAGCCGGTCGAGCAGCCGCCCCGACACCATGCCCCACCGACCGCCCACCGCCGACCGGCACACCCCGCCGCGTCACCTCGCCCACCGCGGCGGCGCCCCCGTGACGGGAGCCCCGGTCGCACCATTGCGTGGCTGCTGGCCGCCTGGCTCGCCTTCCTCGTCACCGTCCCGCTCATCGCGTGGTGGCGGATCGACCGGGTCGACGCCACCCCGGACACCCGAGCCGCGTCGAGCAGCGGGTCGACCTACCTGCTCGTCGGCAACGACGGCCGCGGTGATCTCAGCGACGCGGAACGGCGCCGTCTGGGCACCGGTTCCAGTTCGGGCCAGCGGACCGACTCGATCATCCTCGTCCACGTCCCCTCCGGCGACGGCCCGCGGGCGTTGATCTCCATCCCCCGTGACAGCTACCTCGACATCCCGGGACACGGCAAGAACAAGATCAACGCCGCGTTCGCACTCGGCGGTGCCGAACTCCTCGTCCAGACCCTGGAGCAGCGCACCGAGTTGCGCATCGACGGGTATGCGGAGATCGGCTTCGGCGGATTCGCCGGCGTCGTCGACAGCCTGGGTGGGGTGCGGATCTGTGTGCCCTTCGACATGGACGACCCCAAGGCGCACATCAATCTCAAGGAGGGGTGCCAGATGCTCGACGGGCCGAACGCTCTGGGGTACGTGCGCGCCCGGTACTCCGACCCACGCGGCGACCTGGGCCGGGCGGAACGCCAGCGGCAGTTCCTCGGGGCCATCATGGACCGCGCAGCGACGCCCCAGACCGTGCTGCTCCCCTGGCGGTGGTGGGGGTTCACCCAGTCGGCGGCCAAGGGGATGGCGATCGGGGACAACACGTCGATGATCGACATGGCCCAGATCCTGCTCACCATGCGGGGGGTTTCCGGCGGGAGCACGCTCAGCCTCCAGGTGCCGGTGGCGAACATGAACTATCAGACGCCCGCAGGCAGTTCGGTTCTCTGGGACGAGGGCGCAGCGGACCGTCTGTTCGAGCAGATCCGCAGCGGCGAGTCTCTCGTGGCGCCGTCCTGACCAGTCCCTCGTGAGCCGGCCCGACCGGCAGGGCCCTCAGCGACCGACGAATCGGGCCCAGAGGTGTGAGTGCTGGTCGTGGTCGACGAGTTCCGGCATGACCTCGCGTTCGAAGACCTCGATCCCGGAAGTGTCGTAGGCCGCTTCGACGAAGTACGTGATCGCATACGTCATCCCACGCCGGCGCAGGTCGGTCAACGTCTCGAGGATCTGCTCCGGGGTCCCGACCAGCGGCCCGTTCCGGAAGGAGCGGACGATCCGGTCGACCTGGTCCTCGGCCAGCCCCGCGGAGGCGTAGTGGGCCCGGATCCAGTCGAAGCGGGCCTTGACCTCCCGTTCGTCCCGGCCGATGACGACGTTGAAGTTCGCGCTGCGGACGATCTCGTCGACGTCGCGCCCGATGTCGCGGCAGTGCCCGGCGAGCACCTCACTCTTGTGGCTGAACTCCTCCGGCATCCCGGAGAAGTTCGTGTAGTCGGCATACTCGGCCGCGATCCGCAGCGTCTTGCGCTCACCGCCGCCGGCGACCCACATGGGGATGCCGTTGGTCCGGCTCCCCGGCACCGACGTCCCCTGCAGCGGTCGCGGGAAGCCCATCGCGCCGTCGACCTGATAGTGCTCACCGGCGAGGGTCGCATACCCGGTCGTCCACATCTGTCGCATGATGTCGACCCCTTCGCGGAGCATGGCCAGTCGCTCGCCGTCACGGGGGAAGCCGTAGCCGTAGGCCCGCCACTCGTGTTCGTACCAGCCGGCCCCGATGCCCATCTCGAGGCGACCCTCGGAGATGACGTCGACGGTGGCGGCCACCTTCGCCAGGTAGGCCGGGTTGCGGTAGCCGATGCACGTGCACATCTGTCCGAGCCGGACCCGCCCGGTGACGCCGGCGAAGGCGCCCATGAGTGTCCACGCCTCGTGGCAGGCCTCCTCGATCGGGTGCGGGAAGGTGTGCAGGTGGTCGTAGACCCAGATCGAGGCCCAGTCCCCGTTCGCGTCCGCGCGACGGGCCAGGCCGGCCATGACGCCCCAGTGCTGGGCCGGGTCGATCCCGACGAGGTCCTTGCGCCAACCCTGGGGGATGAAGATCCCGAACTTCATGTGGAGTCCACCTCATTCTTCGCGGGTGCACCCGGCTCCGGGTGCCGATGCTCTCCCGCGTGAGGTTACAGTGCTGAGCGTGGCTAGAACGATCTCTGTTATCGGGACTGGGTACCTGGGGGCGGTCCATGCGGTCTGCATGGCCCAGTTGGGGCACACCGTCATCGCCGTCGATGTCGACGAGGACAAGATCGCGGCGTTCGCCGCGGGCCGGACCCCCTTCTACGAGCCGGGTCTGGACGAACTCCTCACCGAGACGCTGGCGACGGGGCGACTGACCTTCACCACGGATCCGGCGCAGGTCGCCGACGCCGAGGTGCACTTCATCTGCGTCGGCACCCCGCAGGCACCCGGCGAGTTCCGGGCCGACCTGACCTATGTCTACGCCGCCGCCGACGGGCTCGGTCCGTATCTGCGTGAGGATGCTCTCGTCGTCGGCAAGTCCACCGTGCCGGTCGCCACGGCGGAGCGGTTGCGCCGCCGGATCGCCGCCGCTGCCGGACGGGAGGCCGAGCAGGTCCGGTTGATCTGGAACCCGGAGTTCCTCCGCGAGGGTTTCGGCATCGAGGACACCTTGACCCCGGACCGGTTCGTCTACGGGGTCGCCGAACCGGGCAGCGCCGAGGCGGAAGCGGATGTCGCCCTGCTCGACGATGTGTATGCGGTGCCCCTGGCCTCCGGGATCCCTCGCCTCGTCATGGACTACCCGACCTCGGAACTGGTCAAGGTCGCCGCGAATGCCTTCCTGGCGACGAAGATCTCGTTCATCAACGCGATGTCGGAGGTGTGCGAGACCGCCGGCGGGGACGTGGTCGCGCTGGCCAAGGCGATCGGCCACGACGACCGGATCGGGGCCAAGTTCCTCGGGGCGGGTGTCGGCTTCGGCGGTGGTTGCCTGCCGAAGGACATCCGGGCGTTCATGGCCCGTGCCGGCGAGCTCGGGGCCGATCAGGCGCTGACCTTCCTGCGCGAGGTCGATGCGATCAATGATCGCCGTCGGGCCCGGATGGTCGACCTGGCCCGCGAGGCGTGCAACGGCTCGTTCATCGGCAAGCAGGTCGCCGTCCTCGGCGCGGCGTTCAAACCGAACAGCGATGACATCCGCGACTCCCCTGCGCTCGATGTCGCCGAACAGATCCACGCTGCCGGTGCCCAGGTGCGGGTGCACGATCCCCGGGCCCTGCCCGTGGCGCGCGCACACCGTCCCGGGCTGGACTACCGCGACAGTCTGGAGGAGGCCCTCGCCGGTGCCGACGTCGTCCTGCACCTGACCGAGTGGCAGGACTATCGGGACCTCGATCCGGCGGCCGTTCGCGGCGCGGTGACCAACCCGGTCGTCATCGACGGACGCAACAAACTCGATCCGGACCGGTGGAAGGCTGCGGGCTGGACCTACCGGGCCCTCGGCCGTCCGAACCTGTGAGCAGGCGCAGCGGGCTGCACACCTGAGCGCGCATCGGGCACAGTGGTGGGTATGGCTATCGCCCATCAGAACGATCCCGATCTCATCGCGCAGTTGCTCGCCGACCCCGGCACGTGGGTCATCGTCGGCCTGTCGCAGAACACCCGCCGCACCGCCCACCGGGTCGCCCAGTGGCTCCAGGTGGAGCAGAACAAGCGGATCATCCCCGTCCATCCTCGGGCGGAGGAGGTCTTCGGCGAGCAGGGGTACGCCACGTTGGCCGATCTCCCGGATCAGGACATCAAGGTGGTCGACTGCTTCGTCAACAGCGACCTGGTCGGGGACATCGTCGACCAGGCGATCGAGCAGCGGGACCGGCTGAGCATCGACGCGGTCTGGATGCAACTCGGGGTGGTCGACGAGGACGCCGCGGACCGGGCCCGGGCCGCCGGACTCGGGGTCATCATGGATACCTGCCCGAAGATCGAGGCCCGCCGACTGGGGTCGCTCGGGGCGGTGCGCTGAGGGGTCGGCCCGGCGGTGGGCCGGTCAGCCGCGCAGTTCTCGCAGTGCGGCACCTTTGGCGTGGGCGATGTCGCGCAACTCGTTCTGGTATGCGCTCATCGCCTCGCGCAGGCGTCGGGCCGGATCACCGTCCCCGGCTGCGAGGATCCGCACCGCGAGGAGTGCCGCGTTCTTCGCTCCGCCGATGGACACGGTGGCGACCGGCACCCCTGCGGGCATCTGGACGATGGAGAGCAGTGAGTCCATCCCGTCGAGGTGCGCCAGCGGCACCGGCACCCCGATGACCGGCAGCGGGGTGACCGAGGCGAGCATGCCCGGCAGGTGGGCCGCTCCGCCGGCGCCGGCGATGATGACCCGCAGGCCTCGCTCGGCAGCGCGGGAGCCGTAGTCGACCATCTCGTGCGGCATCCGGTGCGCCGAGACAACGTCGACCTCGTGGGGGACGCCGAACTCCTCGAGCGTCTCGGCTGCGGCGGACATGATCCGCCAGTCGCTGTCGCTGCCCATGACCACACCCACGAGGGGGTCGGTGCTCGGTGCGGAACTGCTCATGTGTCGCTCACTCCTGCCCATTCACTCATCTTCGCCCATCAATGCTCGCCGATCCATGCGCAATCATCGATGCTCATTCGTCGATGACACCGCGAAGATAGTCCGCGGCATGCCGGGCCCGTTCCCGCAGATCGTCCAGATCGGAGCCGCTGACGTTGATGTGTCCGATCTTGCGTCCCGGCCGCACCGACTTGCCGTAGAGGTGGATCTTCAGGTGCGGGTCCCGGGCCATGATGTGCCGGTAGGTCGAGTACAGCTCCGTCAGGTCCCCACCGAGGACGTTGGCCATCGCGGTCCACGGCTCCCGGGCATCCGGAGCGCCGAGCGGCAGGTCGAGGACGGCGCGCAGATGCTGCTCGAACTGCCCGGTCACCGACCCGTCCATGGTCCAGTGTCCGGAGTTGTGCGGGCGCATGGCCAACTCGTTGACGACGAAGCCGTTGCGCCCGTCCGGCCCGGCGATCTCGAACATCTCGACCGCAAGGACCCCGGTGACCCCGAGCTCCCCGGCGATCCGCAACCCGGCCTCGGTCGCGGCGGCGGCCAGGTCGGGTGACAGTCCCGGTGCCGGCGCGAGCACCTCGGTGCAGATGCTGTCGGTCTGGACGGTCTCGACGACCGGCCACGCGGCGGCCTGCCCGGAGGGGCTGCGGGCGACGAGGACGGCGAGTTCGCGGACGAAGTCGACCAACTCCTCGAGCAGGAGGGGGTCCGCCTCGCTCGCCCGGGTGAGCCAGTCAGCGATGTCGTCGGCTGCCCGGATGACGCGAACTCCCTTGCCGTCGTAGCCGCCCCGCGGGGTTTTGGCGACGACGGGGCCACCGATCCGGTCCAGGAACGCGGTCACCTCCTGCGCGTTCGTGGCCGACGCCCACCGTGGGCAGGGGATGCCGAGTTCGGTGAGCCGGATCCGCATCGCCAGTTTGTCCTGCGCGAACTGCAGGGCGCTCGGGTCGGGGTGGATCGGTACCCCGAGTTCGGCGACGGCGGCGAGGACGTCAGCGGGCACGTGCTCGTGGTCGAAGGTGATGACGTCGCAGTGCCGCGCGAACTGCACGACCCGGTCCAGATCCGTGTGGTGGCCGACCGGCGCGTGCGCCGCCACGAGAGCGGCGCTGTCGTCGGGGTCGGTGGCCAGCACACTGAGTGTGATCCCCAGTTCGGCCGCCGGACCGACCGACATCCGGGCGAGTTGACCGGAGCCGATCATGCCGACGACGGGGAACCCCCCGGGGGTGGTCGGCGGAGGCGTGATCGGAGTATCGCGAGGTGCTGCGGGAGGTGCATCGGCCACGGCGCCCAACAATAGTCGTCCCGCGCAGACGTCAGCGTCCCCGGGGATGCGCCCGGACACGATTAGGCTAGCCCTGTGGCTGCCGTCCTCGACCGACTCATCTCCCGGGTACGGGCTGGAGTAGGGCTGATCTACCGCGAGTTGATCAAGTTCGGGGCCGTCGGTGCAGTGGCGTTCGTCATCGACCTCGGTCTGGCGAACCTGCTGTGGCACACCGTCCTGGAGGACAAAGTCACTACGGCGCGGATCATCTCGGGGTCCGTGGGCACCCTTTTCGCGTGGGTGGGGAACCGGACGTGGACCTTCCGGCACCGCCGCAGTCGGGAACCGCTGCAGGAGGTTGTTCTGTTCTTCGCGATCAACGGGCTCGCGCTCGCGATCGGAGCGGCGATCCTCGCGCTGTCGCACTACGGGTTGGGTCTGCAGACCAGGCTTGCCGACAATGTCGCCACGGTCGTCGGGATCGGGATCGGGACGATCTTCCGGTTCATCGCCTACCGGTACTTCGTCTTCTCCGGGAGCACTGCCCCGGACGCGACCGCGGTGGTCGCCAAGGCCTTCGGCGAACCGATCGACGGAACTGACGACACCTCGTTGACGCCGCGGGTCAGGCCCCGTGGTCACGGGCCTCGCTGAGGAACAACGCGAACACTGCCGGTTGCGCGGACACCAGTTCCAGTCGTCCGCCGTGGGCCGCGGCGAGGTCTCTGGCGAGGGACAGACCGAGTCCGCTGCCACTGCTGGAGACCGCACGTTCGAAGACGGTGGGAGCGAGCGTCATCGGGATCCCCTCCCCCTGGTCGCTGACCTCGAGGACGACGGATGGTCCGCTGCGACGGGCATGGACGGTGACGGTGCCCTTGCCGTGCTGGAGCGAGTTCTCGAACAGGGTGGACAGGATCTGGGACAGGGCCGACGTGCCGGCCACCACCCGCAGCCCGCGCTCCCCGTGGACGTGCACGCTGCGGCGGGCCCGCGCGAACGCCGGTTGCCATTCCCGCTGCAGGCCGGCGATCACCGAGTCCAGCGACACCCCTGTCTCGACGCCCTCCTGGGTCCGAGAGCGGGACAGCAGGTCGTCGACGACGGCGGACAGCCGCTCCACCTGGGCGATCGCCGTCCCGGCCTCATCACGGGCCACCCTCAGGTCGTCGGTGGAGGCGATCTCCTCGAGTCGCATGAGCAGAGCGGTCAACGGGGTGCGCAACTGGTGCGAGGCATCGGCGGCGAAGTCCCGCTGCTGGGCCAACTGCCGGGTCATGTTCGCTCCGCCCCGGGCGAGAACGTCACTGACCAGGTCGATCTCCGGGATGCCGCTATCCACCCGCTTGACCCGGGCCTCCCCGGCGCCGACGCGACTGGCCTGGATGGCCAATTCGGTCATCGGGGCGGTCAGGCGAGCCGCCTGCCGCAGCGCGAGGTACCGGCTGCCGACGACGGCGAGGATGACGAGGATGACGGCCAGAGCGACGATGAGCACCACTCCGCGTACCCCCCGGAGGGGGTCGATCAGTTCGGCGAACTGTCGTTCGGGCAAGGTGATGAGCAGGACTCCCGCAACAACGTTGGGGACGATGAGGATGGCGATGACGACGACCACCGAGACCATCGTCGCGCGAACGATCGCGGCCCGCACCGGGCGTCAGCTCCCGTCGGAGACCGGGGTGTCGAATCGGAAGCCGACTCCACGCACCGTGGTGATGAACCTCGGTGCTGCCGCGTCGTCGCCGAGTTTGCGGCGCAGGACCGAGATGTGCATGTCGAGCGTCTTGCTCGAACTCATCCAGCGGGTGCCCCAGACCCGCCTCATGATCTCCTCGCGGGGAACGACCTTGCCCTCCTCGTCGACGAGGACACGGAGCAGATCGAACTCCTTCGGCGCCAACTGCAGCTCGGCGTCCCCGAACCATGCCCGCCGGGCTTCGCTGTCGATCCGCACGTGCGCCGCCGTGCCCGGCGCCTCGGTCGAGCCGCGACGGAGCAGGGCGCGGGCCCGGGCCAGCAACTCGGCCAGGCGGAACGGCTTGGTGACATAGTCATCGGCACCGGCGTCGAGGCCGACGACGGTGTCGACCTCCTCGGCGCGGGCGGTCAGCACCAGGATCGGCATCGACGATCCGGCAGCACGCAGTCTGCGGCAGACCTCCAGACCGTCGATCTCGGGCAGACCGAGGTCGAGGATGAGCAGATCGACCCCGGCCCCGGCCATCGAGAGCGCCTGCGCCCCGTCCGGGGCGACGTCAACCGTGTAGCCCTCGCGCAGCAGAGCGCGCGC
>DUPF01000127.1 GCA_012838445.1 Intrasporangiaceae bacterium
CCGCACCGCAGCCGTTGGCCAGGTCCACGCCACGGTGGAAGCTTGATGAGCAGTTTCCGCGGTTGTCGCACTTGGTGGGGCGTCGCCCGTATCCGGACTATCGTCGACCGCCGTGCGGGCGGACCCAGCCGCTGCCCCCGCCGGAACCACCGCCACCGGATCCACCGCCGCCGGAGCCGCCCGAGCCCCCGGATCCACCCGGACCGCCGGCGAAGGGGCTGAACATCGCCGCGATGTCCCGCATCGGGTCATCGCCGCGGCCCGGCCGCGGGCCGGCACCCTCGCCGGGGCGTTCGCCGGCGCCACCGGTGTCGTCGGCGTCGTCGGGTCGGTCCATCCACGGGGGGTTGCTCACGAAAGGGCCTTTGCGTCGGTACGTCATCGGTGCTGTGGTCGAGGTGGCCGCCGATGGTCGACGGCTCCCGGTCCTGACCTGACAACTTACCTGGCCTGCCTGGGAGGACCCGCCCCGGACGGGCGCCGGGGCGGGGCTGTCACAGGATCGTGACCTGACAGGGGGCAGGATGGACTCTCGTGAACACCGCCTCGACCCCCCGCCCCGTCACCGATCCGCTGTCCGTCGTCGCGATCGAGACCGAACGTCACGTCGCTGCCGGCGGCTGGGACCAGCCGGTCCGGTTGTTCGCCCTCGTCCCGACCGCGCACCTGCTGGAGCACGAGCCCGGATTCCTCGACAACCTCCGGCCGCACGACACCACCCCCGGGGCGCTGACGGCCGTCGAACAGGAGGACCTGCCCGATCCGCACCACCTGGAGCGGATGCTCGGCCAACTCATGTGGCCGGAGGCGGTGGTCGGGGCGGCCCTGGCGGTGGAGCGGATCATCGTCCCCCCGGACGCCGAACGTGACCTGCCGACGGACCCTGATGCGGCGCTGGCGACCCTGGCCGAGCACCCGGACCGCAAGGACGTCCGCCTCCTCGTCGCCGTCCTCAAGGACGGCACCTCGACCTGTCTGCTCCGGCAGCGTGACCACGACCGGGACGACCGGGTCGCCGCGGGCCCGGACATCGCCCCGGGTCTGGTCCAGGGGTTGCTCGCGACGTTCGATCCGGTCGAGTGAGGTGCGGCTCCGCCGCCAGGATGTATGCGGGACTCACCCGCAGCGGGTCAACTCACCGGTGTCGTCGGCGGCGATGCCCTCGACCGCCGCGAGCGCGTCGGTGAACGTCGCGATGGAGAACACCTCCATGCCGTCCGGGACCCGTCCGTCGAGTTCGGCGCAGTTGCCGTGCGGGGCGAGGAAGTAGTTCGTCCCGCCCTCCTTGGCGCCGATGACCTTCTGGACGACCCCGCCGATGGGGCCGACCTGGCCGTCGGCGTTGATGGTGCCGGTGCCGGAGATCTCGTGCCCGCCGGTGAGGGCGCCCTCGGTGAGCACGTCGTAGATCCCGAGGGCGAACATCATCCCGGCCGACGGCCCGCCGACGTCCCCGGCGGTGATGGTGACCTTGACGTCGGAGTCGAACTCGCGCCGCAGGAAGATGCCGAGGACGGAGCGACCCTCCAGGTCGACGGTCGTGCCCTCGACGGTGGTCTCGGCGCCATCGCGTTCGACGGTGACCGAGATCGGGCCACCGGGTGCCACCTTGGCCACCTCGGCCCGGATCGCGTCGGCGCCGTCGGTGGCGACACCCCCGATGCCGGTGACGACATCCCCCTCGCGCAGCAGGTCGACGAAGGCCGAGGACTCGGACACCGAAGCGATCGAGACCGTCTCGCGCACCGCATACCCGAGAGCGCGCAGCGCGACCGCCGCCGCCTCCTGCTGCGAGCCGACCATCTCGGCCTGGTTCTCCTCCCGGATCTCGCTCTGGGTGGCGCCCCTGGGGAAGACCTCATCGACGGGCAGGATCGTCGCGTCGCTGGACAGTTTCGCGGACACGTAGTCGAAGACCGTCGTCTCGTTGCCCGGGCCGCCGCCGACCCGGACCGTGGTGAAGTTGAGTTCGCCATCGGTCGGGTAGGTCGTGGCCCCCTCGACCTCGATGAGGGGGGTGCCGTCGCGCACCTCGCCGAGCGTGTTCGTGATCGGTCCCGGCGTCATGATCGCGTAGGGCAGGCTGAGTTGGGCGAGCACGAGCGCGACGACCATGCCGGCCATCGCCGCGAGGAGCAGCCACGAGGCGCCGCGACCGACGGGCTGCCGGTCCGGTCGGGTGCGCCTCATGGCAGGCCGACCCACTCGTCGGTGCCGTCGGCGAAGACCTGGTGCTTCCAGATCGGGACGGTGCTCTTCAGGTCGTCGATGAGTTCGCGGGCGGCGGCGAACGCGTGGACCCGGTGGGCCGAACCGACGGCGAGGACGACGGCGATGTCCCCGAGGCGGAGTTCGCCGGTGCGGTGCACGGCGGCCAGGACGACCTCCGGGTGGTTCTGCGCGACCCGGGCACAGGATTCGGCGAGCAGGTCGGTGGCGCTCGGGTGGGCGGAATAGCTCAGGGCCTGCACCGCCTGGCCGCGGTCGTGGTCGCGGACGATCCCGGTGAAGGTCACTAGGGCGCCGTGACTCGGGCGCTGCACCGCCGCACTGACCTCGTCGAGGGAGAGAACGTCGTCGCGGATGTCGACGAGTGCGACGCGGGGGTGGGTCTGGGACACCGGGCAGGCTCTTCCTTGTGGATCGGTCGGGGTCGTGCGGGCGGCACGAACATCTCATCGTATGCGGTGCTCGGGGAACGTTCGGGACCTCGCCGGGGTTTCACTGCCGAGAGAGTGGTGGGGACCGCGCCGGCCGAGGATGTGCCGCGGTAGCCGCCTGCCGACCCGACGAGTGAAGGACAATAGGGACCGTGTCCGACGAGATCCAGCCGCCCAACCGCCCCGACGACGAGTCCGACGACGAAGGTCGTGCCGACTCCGGCCTGCCGCCGGAGTTGCAGGAGATCTTCGAGAACCTCACCGGCGGGCCGGTCCCGCCGGAGATCGCCGGGCTGATGAGCAACCTCGGCCTCGACAAGATGGACCCGGAGGTCATCCAGCAGGCCATGGGTCAGGTGCAGTCGATGATGGCCTCCGGCGGGCCGGGGATGTTCGGCAACCTGTTCGGCTCCGACAGCAGCTCTGGCGGCGTCGACGAGCAGGCGGCCCTGACCGCCGCCCGCGCCGTCCTCGAGGGTGCCGCTGCAGCCGGACGGACCGCCGACGAGGTCGAGGACAGCGCCGCCCGGGAGGTCTCGGACGCGGTCCGGATCGCCTCGCTCTGGGTCGATGACGCGACGAGCCTGCCACCGCATACCGCCTGGGCGCACGCCTGGACCCCGCAGAACTGGACCGAGGAGACGATGCCGCTGTGGAGCGAGCTCGTCGGGCCGGTCGCCCGCGGTCTGGCCGGCGCCCTGTCGCAGGCCTCGACGAGCCAGTTCGAGCGGCTCACCGGCGGTGGCGACCTGCCGCCGGAGCTGGAGCAGCTCCTCCCGCC
Source organism: Intrasporangiaceae bacterium (assembly GCA_012838445.1). Taxonomy (GTDB): domain Bacteria; phylum Actinomycetota; class Actinomycetes; order Actinomycetales; family Dermatophilaceae; genus F2B08. The sequence goes on from DUPF01000127.1 coordinate 3,442, forward strand.
GGGGATGGACCCGTCCATGGTCATGGGCCAGATGGAGGGGATGCTCGAGCGGATGAGTGCCGGGATGTTCTCCACCCAACTCGGCCAGGCCGTCGGGACGCTGAGCCAGGAGATCCTCACCGGCAGTGACGTCGGCCTGCCGCTCGTGCCCGACGACCACGTCGTGCTGCTGCCGACCGCGATCGAGGAGTTGGCTGCCGGGCTGTCCGTCGATCCGGCGGAGATGCGGCTCTACCTCGCCGTGCGCGAGGTGGCCCGGACCCGGCTCTTCGCCCAGGTGCCGTGGCTCGGCCCGCAGGTCCTGGCCGCCGTGCGCGACTACGCGGCCGACATCAGCTTCGACCTGGACGGGATCGAGAGCCAGATGCGCGACGTCGACCTGCACGACCCGCAGGCCCTGCAGTCGGCGCTGAGCGGATCGCTGTTCGCGCCCACCCCCAGTGCCGCCCAGGAGCGGGCGCTGGACCGGCTCGAGACGTCGCTCGCGCTCATCGAGGGCTGGGTCGATGTCGTCGCGGAGCAGGCGACCGCCGCCCACCTGCCCAACGGGGCGGCCCTGGCCGAGGCGATCCGGCGCCGCCGCGCCAGCGGTGGTCCGGCCGAGAAGGTGTTCCGCGGCCTCGTCGGGCTCGACCTGCGGCCGCGGCGGCTGCGCGATGCCGCCAATCTGTTCAAGGCGATGGAGGACCGGCACGGGCGCAGCGCCCGGGACGAGGTGTGGAACCACCCCGACGTCGCCCCCCAGTCCGGCGATCTGGACGACCCGCTCGGCTACGTCGAACGCTTCGGCGCACCGCCGAGCGACGACTTCGACGCCGAGCTCGCCCGGTTGCTCGGTGAGTCCGGTGCCGGTGAGTCCGGACCGGGCGAACCCGGTGTCGGTGAGTCCGGTGCCGGTGACGGGGGCGAGGCACCCGACGCACCGGACGAGCCGCGCTGAGGCATGGGCGGAACCGACGCGGACCTGCCCCGACACTCCGCGGTCTGGCGGGATGCGGTCGAGGCGCTGACCGCATACGTCCCGGACGACCCGGACGATCCGGAGCAGGTGGCCTGGCGCGAGGAGTATCTGACCGCCTTGCGGGACGACACCGCGGTCTTCAAGGCCGGTCCACCGGTGCACCTGACCGCCTCGTGCGTCGTGCTCGACGACCGAGGTGAGCGGGTGCTGCTGACGCTGCACTCCAAGGCCCGCCGCTGGCTGCAGTTCGGTGGTCACATCGACGTCGACGACCCGACGCTGCTCGCGGCCGCCCAGCGGGAGGTGCGCGAGGAGTCCGGGATCGACGGGATCGTCGTCCGGCCGGCGATCGCTGAACTGCACCGGCACCGGCTCGGGGAGCGTTTCGGCCGCTGCACCGAGCACCTCGACGTGCGCTTCATCGGGACCGCTCCCCCGGGCGCCGAGCCGGTCTGCAGTGCGGAGTCCCTCGATGTGCGATGGTGGCCGGTCGCGGCCCTGCCGGATGGGATCGAGGCCGAGCTGATCGGGCTGATCGAGCGGGGTCGACGGTCACCGCGTGCGTGATTCAGCGTGAATCCAGACACCGATGTGACTGATGTGACGGTTGTGACCAAAGAGTTTGGTAAACCTCGGCGCGCCGCGTGTGGTTGGTGCAGCGAAGTCTGTTGCAGCGTTTATGGTGCTGTGCAGCCCCTTCACGGTGCTGCGCACACCCGCGCCCGCGCCGCAAGGGTTGAGACCAAAAGGAGAGAACTATGGCTGAAGAGACGACGTGGAAGGGCGAGTTCTACTGCGTCAAGTGCAAGGCCAAGCGGGAGGCAGAGGGCAAGGTCGTCGTCTCCGAGAACGGCCGTCGCATGGCCAAGGGCAAGTGCCCGGAGTGCGGCACCAACCTCAACCGCATCCTCGGCAAGGCCTGAGCCACAGCTACGACAGGAGCTGCGTCCTGGTGACTGCGGCGCCACCGAGCGCCGCAGACCGAATCGCACAGCACGGGTGGGACCGACCGGTCCCACCCGTGCTGCGTCTCCCGGCGGGGTGGATCGTGACGGGCGACAGCCCGTCGGGCACCGTTATCCACCCGCGGGCACCCCAGTTCACCGTGCGGCACCCGCGGTGTGTGGAAACTTCCCGCTCGGTTCGGCGGGGGTGCGCTTGACTCTGGGGGTATGACCGTCGCCTCCGTTCCGGCCGAGCCGCTGCCACCGCCCGAGCCGCTCCACGCATACCCCCTCCGACCGGGCCTGGCCCCCTGGCTGCGTGCCGACGGCGCCATCCAGTTCGGGACCGACCCGATGCACGCCCTCGCCCTGGCCGGCCTGCTCCCCGGCGAACGCACCGCCGTCGCCGGCATCCTGCGCACCCTGCTCGGGGCCACCGACCCGGTGCCGGTCGACGCCCTCGCCGCCGCCAGCGGCCTGTCCGTGACCCGGGTGCAGGAGATCGTCGCCGCCATCGCGCACGCCGACCTGACCCAGCCGCACCAGACCGATGGATCCGGTCCGGTCCGCGACGGACTCGACCCGTGGCCGCTGGCCCGACGCTTCGCCGGTCAGGAGTCGACGATGGCGATCGGTCGGCGCACCCAGGTGGCCGACCGTCGCGCCGGCGCCCGGGTCGTCGTCGACGGGCGCGGCGGCCTCGTCGATTCCGTCGGACACCTGCTGCGGGCGGCGCAGGTCGGGACGGTGCGCACCGGCTGGTATGCCGGGGTCAGCGAGGAACACGACCGCACCGCACCGGATCCCACCCTCGTCGTGACGATCGGTCGGCGCCTCCCGCAGAGCCGGGCGACCGACTGGGGCGCACGGGGGATCACCGTGCTGCCGGTGGTCGCCCACCCCGGCTCGGTCGACATCGGCCCGGTCCTCATCGCCGGGCACGGTCCGTGCATCCGGTGCATTCGGCTCGGTGAGGGGCCGGCGCTGCTGACCGACCTGCTCGACGACGACACCGTCCGGGACGGACAGTGCGACGTCGTCACGGTCGAGCCGACACTCGCCGGACTCGCGGCCGGGGTCGTCGCGATGCTCACCCTCGGTGTCGTCGACGCCTATCCCCCACCGGTGGGGGTGCGCTGGCACACCGCGCTGCCGCTGCCGTCGCTGGCGACCTCGTCGTGGCCGATCGATCCGAATTGCCGCTCCACGACCCACCGCCCGGAGCAGGTCGACGCACCGGGCCGGCCGTCACGACGTCACCTCGCGGGGTCGATGAGACAATGACCCGGTGACGGATCTGCCACTGCGGGGGGTTACTCGCACCGCCAAGTTGGCGACGCTGCCGCTCGGCTTCGCCGGACGGACGGCGTGGGCCGTCGGCAAACGGGTCGGCGGCAAGCCGGCCGAACTCGTGGCCCAGGAGCTCCAGGCCCGGACCGCGGACCATGTGTTCTCCGTCCTCGGGCAGCTCAAGGGCGGGGCGATGAAGGTCGGCCAGGCGCTGTCGATCATGGAGGCCGCCCTGCCCGAGGAGATGATCGCCCCCTACCGGGCGACCCTGACCAAACTCCAGGACGCCGCCCCACCCATGCCGACCGAGAAGGTCCACACGATCCTCGCCGAGCAGCTCGGCCCCCGGTGGCGGACCGCGAAGTTCCTCGAGTTCGACGACCAACCCGCGGCGGCGGCATCGATCGGTCAGGTCCACAAAGCCGTGTGGCGCGACGGCCGGGAGGTGGCCGTCAAGATCCAGTACCCAGGCGTCGCCAAGGCGCTGATGAGCGACCTGACCCAGCTGTCCCGCGTCGCCAAACTCGCCGGAGGTCTGATCCCGGGCATCGACATGGGGCCGATCACCGCCGAGCTCATGGAGCGGATGAGCGAGGAACTCGACTACGACCTCGAGGCCCGCAACCAGAAGTCGTTCGCGCGGGCCTTCCGCGGACATCCGCACATCGTCGTCCCGGACGTGCTCGCCCAGTCCGAGCGGGTCCTGGTCACCGAGTGGATCGACGGGCGACCGCTGTCCGACATCATCGCCACCGGGACGCCGTCCGAACGTGACGATGCGGCCGACCTCTATCTCGAATTCCTCGTCACCGGACCGGGTCTGGCGCGACTGCTGCATGCCGACCCGCATCCGGGCAACTACCGGCTCACCCCGGACGGACGCCTCGCGGTCTTCGACTTCGGCGCCGTGAACCGGCTCCCGGACGGGCTGCCGCCGGCGATGGGACAGATCCTCTCCCTCGCCCTGCGTGGCGAGGCCGAGGAGATGACCGCCCGGCTGCGCGAGGAGGGCTTCATCCGCGAGTCGATCTCGATCGATCCGGACCAGTTGCTCAGCTATCTGAGTCCGTTCCTCGCCCCGCTGCGCAGCGCGCAGTTCACCTTCTCCCGCGACTGGCTGCGCAGCCTGAGCACCCACATCAACGACCCCCGCAACCCCGACTGGGTTGTCGGCACCAAACTCAACCTGCCCCCGGACTATCTGCTCATCCACCGGGTCTGGCTCGGCGGCATCGGCGTGCTGTGCCAGATCGGTGGCACCGTCGCCGGACGCGAGAAGATCGAGTCGGTGTTCCCGGGCGCCGACTTCCCGTCCCTGGACGAGGCCGACGACAGCGACGAGGACCTGTTCTAGCGGACGCCCCGCCCTCCCGCGACTGCTCCCCGCAGCGGGCGGGGGTGCAGCGGGGCCGGGACCGCGACCGTCAGGCCTGCTGCGCGGCCTTCGCCGCCGCCTTGGCCGACTTCTTGAAGTCGCGGACCTTCTGCAGCGAGACCGGGTCGACGACGTCGGCGACGGACCGGAACGAGCCCTCCTCCGCATACTCACCGACGGCCTCGCGCCAGCCCTCGGGGCGCACGCCGAGCTGCTTGCCGAGCAGGGCGGCGAAGATCCGTGCCTTCTGGTCCCCGAACCCGGGCAGGGCCCGGAGCCGGTCGAGCAGCTCCCCACCGGACGCCGCGTCCGCCCAGATCCGCGACGCCCGCCCGTCGTAGTCGTCGACGACGACGCGGGCGAGCGCCTGGATCCGGCCCGCCATCGAGCGGGCGTAGCGGTGCACCGCCGGTGGGGTGGCGCACAGGTCCGCGAACGCCTCCGGCTCGGCCGCGGCGATTCGCTCCGGGTCGAGACTGCCGAACCGGTCGAGGATCTTCGCCGGACCCGCGAAGGCACGCTCCATCGGGAACTGTTGGTCGAGAAGCATCCCGACCAACAGCCCGAAGTCGTCGGTGCTCAGCACCTCGTCGGCGTGCGGGTCCTGGGCGATCTGCAGGCGCGTCATGGCTCCTCAGCCTACGACGCCCGTGCCGCGAGGACCTGCACAGCGTAGGCCTCGGCCTCGCGCAGCGTCCGGGCGTGCACCTCGGCGGCGTCCTTGCGGGGCCGGCCGCGGGGCCGCTTGCGGGCCACGACGGCACCGGCGAGGAAGAGTTCGCCGCCCCAGACACCCCACGGCTCACGCCGCGCGAGGGCACCGTCGAGGCAGGCCTGCCGGACCGGGCAGGTGCCGCAGAGCGCCTTGGCGAACTCGACGTCGCCGGGCTCCTCGGCGAACCACAGCTCCGGGTCCTCCTGCTGGCAGGGGATGAGGCCGGCAGCGCCCTGATCGCGCGCCTGCGTGAAGAGGTCGGCGTCAAGGAGTGCGGTGAGGGTCATCTCGGGCTTCTCCTGGTCATCGGTCATGCTCTGGTCGGTGGCTTCGGGCGGCACCGCGGGGGTATGCGGTCCCGGACTGATCGGGGGGCGGAGAGTCATCGTGTGCTCCGGTAGGTGGTCCGTAGGTGGTGGCGGGTCGGGTGACGGTGGTCGGGACCTGCTGACCTCGGCATTGGCATGACGCTGGATCGGACCTGACCAATGACAAAGGCCGCGGATCCCGGTGTGGGTCCGCGGCCTTTGAAGAAGAGCCAGGTGCAATACGGAAGGGTTATCCGTAGGCACCTCCAGTGCGGACAGACACGGGGGTCGGGACATCGGTGCGCTTCCGGGTCGCAGCAGCGGCGGCGGAGGGACGCAGGACGACGGTCCCCTCAAGACCGGTGTGGGTCGGACGCGGACGCAGTCCGGCCACGGTGGAACCAGCGCAGGCAGACATGGCGAAGGCCCCGGTGGCACCGGTCGTGACCGTCATCGTGTTCTTCACCGGAGCCTCCTCTCGCTCATGGCCGGTGGTGTGCAGTGCTGATCAGTCCGGGTCGGACGTGCGGATCGGACACTGGGTCGGCGTCGTCGTTCCAGTCCTGGAATCAGGACGTCCGGCAACACTACGCCTGCGCGCGCGGGGCGCGCAACGTATTAATGAAACACCCACCACCGACTGCTTCCGCAGCCCGGTCCGGACCGGCTAATCAGCGGCGTCGTGGTCGGCGAGCACCTGCAGGATGTCCGCACCATAGGCGGCCAGCTTGCGCTCGGCGATGCCCGGGATCTCGAGCAGTTCCTCGTCGTTGCTCGGCAACCGCTCGGCGAGGGCGAGGACCATGACGTCGGTGAGCACCACATACGCAGGGACCTTGTCCCCGGTGGCCCGGGCGGTCCGCCACTCCTTCAATGCCGCGACGAGGGTCGGGTCGGCCGTCGACGGGCAGGACTCGCAGCGGCCGAGCGTGCGGGCGGCAGCGGTGTCCAGCGGCGCCTGGCAGTGGCGGCACGGCTCCGGGGGGCGTCGGGTCCGCGACCTGCGCCGGCGCGCCGGTGCCGGGGTGGCTGCACCCCCTGCCACAGTCGGGGCATCGACCCGGTCCCCGAGCCCGAGGAGGAAGCGGGACAGCCGCCGTCCACCGCGAGATCCACTGCGCCCCAACGCATATGAGATCGACAGAGTCTGCCGGGCCCGGGTGATCCCGACGTAGAGGAGGCGGCGTTCCTCATCGATCGCGGCGGGGGTGTCCGCGAGGCTGATCGGGACCAGCCCCTCGCTGCATCCGACGAGGTGGACGTGGTCCCACTCCAGACCCTTGGCGGCGTGCAGCGAGGCAAGGGTCACCCCGGCGGCGGCCGGGGCGTGCTGGGCCGCGGCCCGCTCCTCGAGGTCGGTGACGAACTCCGCGAGTCGTGCGCCGGGCCGTTCGGTCGCTGTGTCGGCGGCCAGGGCGACGATCGCGTCCAGGCTCTCCCAGCGTTCCCGAGCCGCTCCGCGCACACCCGGCGGCTCGGCGCTCCAACCGGCACCGGAGAGCACCGCGCCGACGAGGTCCGCGAGCGGCTCGGTGCCATCGTCGGTGCGGGCCGCACCCCGCAGCAGCACCATCGCCTGGCGGACCTCGGCCCGGCTGAAGAACCGCTCCCCACCGCGGACCAGATAGGGCACGCCGGCATCGGCGAGCGCGGCCTCGAGCGCCTCGGTCTGCCCATTGGTGCGCACGAGGATCGCGATCTCGGCCGGCGCCGTCCCCGCAGCGATCCGGTCCCGGATGGCGGCGGCCACCGCATCGGCCTCGGCCGCGTCGTCGGGATAGTCCCGGATCGTCGGGACCGGCCCGGCCGGGTTGGCGGCGATGAGCCGCAGCGGCCGGTGCCCGCGCGCGGTCGGTCCGGCGATGACCTGGTTGGCGACCGCGAGGATCTGCGGGGTGGACCGGTAGTTGCGGACGAGTTCGACCGTCGTCGCACCCGGGAAGCGGTCGGTGAACCCGAGCAGGAAGCGGTCGCTGGCACCGGTGAAGGAGTAGATCGTCTGGGACGGGTCCCCGACGACGCATACATCGTCCCGCTCCCCCACCCACGCGTCGAGGAGCCGCTGCTGGAGGGCACTGACGTCCTGGTACTCGTCGACGACGAAGGATCTGTACTGCCGCCGCACCGCCGCGGCGATGTCCGCCCGGTCCTCGAGGATCCCGACGGTCAGGAGGAGGACGTCCTCAAAGTCGATGACCCCCCGGTCCGACTTGGCCACCTCGTATGCGTCGATCACCTTGGCCATCGCGCTCGGGTCCATCCCCGGCGGCTCCCGGCGGGCCGCGCGCGCCGCGGCGGGATAGCTCTCGGCGGTGAGCATGGAGAGCTTGGCCCACTCGATCTCGGCGGCGACGTCACGCAGGACGGTGCGATCGACATCGATCCGCAACCGGCCGAGGGCCTCGGCGACGACGGGGGCCTTCTGGCCGAGCACCTGTGGGGCGCCGCCGCCGATCGCGTGCGGCCAGAAGTAGTGCAGTTGCCGCAACGCGGCGGCGTGGAAGGTGCGGGCCTGGGCCCCCTCCACCCCGAGGAGTCGCAGCCGGCTGCGCATCTCACCGGCGGCGCGGGCGGTGAACGTCACCGCGAGGACCTGGGTGGGGGCGAAGACGCCGGCGTGCACCGCATACGCGATCCGATGCGTGATCGCTCTGGTCTTGCCGGTCCCGGCCCCGGCGAGCACACACATCGGCCCGCGCGGGGCTGAGGCGACGGCGCGCTGCTCGGGGTCGAGGGCGTCGAGGATCGCCTCGAGATCGGGCGCGGGAGTGGGGCTGGCCATGGCGTGTGCCAGTCTCTCACCCGGCACGGACACCGGTAGGGTCACCGGGCATGGACCCCCGACTCGACCCGTACCTGCCCCAGGCCGGCACCGTCACGGTGTTCACGACGAACTGGTGCGGGTTCTGCCGACGGTTGAAGTTCCAGTTGGACCGGGACGGGGTCAGCTACACCGAGGTCGACATCGACGAGGACCCGGCGGCGGGGGATGTCGTCGCGGCGATCAACGGCGGGAACCGGACCGTGCCGACAGTGGTGTTCGCGGACGGTTCGACGGCGACGAATCCGGACCGGCGCGAGGTCAGCGACCGGCTCGACGGGTAGGCAGCCGGTCGCCGTACCAGTCCTCGACGAGCAGTCGGGAGATCGAGAATCCCGGGCTCGGACGGTATTCACCGGCGGCGATGAGTGCGGCCACCTCATCACGGCTCACCCACCGGGCCTCGGCGAGTTCGGCCTCGTCGAGGCGCAGTTCGGTCTGCTGGGTGCGGGCGGTGAACCCGACCATGAGGGAGGACGGGAACGGCCAGGGCTGGTCGTCGACGTATTCGACGTCGTGGATGTCGATGCCGACCTCCTCGCGGACCTCGCGGGCGACCGCCTGTTCGAGGGTCTCCCCCGGCTCGACGAATCCGGCGAGGATCGACATCCGTCCGGTCGGCCAGGACGGTGCCCGGCCGAGGAGGAGCCGGTCATCGGGGTCGGTCACCGCCATGATGACGGCGACGTCGGTGCGCGGGTAGTGCTCGCTGGCGTCGTCGGGGCAGCGGCGGATCCAGCCGGCCAGGTCCGGTTGGGTCGGGGTGCCGCACAGGCTGCACCGCGGGTGGGTGCGGTGCCAGTTCGCCAGCCCGAGTGAGGTGGCCACGAGGGCGGCGGTGTCGTTGTCGAGGGCTCCGGCCAACTCCCGCAGCCCGACAGCGGGCCGCTGCGCCTCGGCCCCGGACGGTTCGATGAGGACGTATGCGGTGCTCGCCCCGTCCGGTCCCCTCCCCTCGCCGAGGAAGACGGCGAGCGGGGCCCCGAGGTCGCTCTCGCGGGGGGCGCGCAGCGCGAGCCGCCCGTCGTCGTCGACGAGGAATCCGTCCTTGCCCAGGTCGATGACGCGGGTGCGCTCGTCGGTGAGCAGGGCAGGCAGCAACCCGGGGTCCTGGCGGCGGTGCGCGGCCCGGTCGATGGCGCCACCGGCGAAGGTGACGTTCGGTAGTCGTCCCACGAGCGACAGCGTAGTGACCTGCTCAACGCACCAGATTCGGTCCTGCTCGGGTGTGGCTCACCGGATCGGCCACGGGCACGGCATACGGTGGGTTCGTGGACCGTTCGTTGCGCCTTGCCGCCCTTGCGAGTGCCGCTGTGCCGGGGCTGGATCCGATGTCCGTCCAGGAAGTCGTCCTCGATGCCGAGGAGCTCTTCGACGTGGCCTTCATCCAGGACACCCAGCAGCGCCGCTGGGTGATCCGCGCACCGCGGACCGAGGTCGCCGCCGCCCACCTCGACGCCAGTCTCGCGATGCTCGCTCTGCTCGTGCGCCGGGTGCCGTTCGCGGTGCCGGCGGCGAAGGGTTTTGCGCCGATCCCGAAGATCGGTCGGGCCGCGGTCCATGCGTTCATCCCGGGCAGTCCCCTCGATCTGGCGGCGCTCACCCCGACCCATCCGCTCACCGCCCAGCTCGGGCGGACGATCGCGTTGATCCACAACGTCGATCGGGCCCTGTTCGACGAGGCGGGCCTGGCGTCCTACGACGCGCAGACGTATCGGCAACGCCACGTGGCCGAGATCGACCGTGGCGCGGCGACCGGCCGGGTCCCGGCGGCGCTGCTCGCCCGGTGGGAGGAGGCGCTCGACGATGTGCGGCTGTGGCGGTTCGCGCCGACCCCCGTGCATGGTGACCTGTCCGGGTCGGATGTCCTCGTCACCTTCTCCGACCCGCGTGACCCGGCCAGTGCGACGATCCGTGGCGTGACCGGGTGGGATGCCGCCAAGGTCGCCGATCCTGCGGACGACTTCGCCGCGCTGCTGTCCGCCGCGCGATCCGACGTCGTCGATGCGGTGCTGCGCGCCTACGCCCATGTGCGGGTCGAGCGTCCGGATGAGCATCTGCTGGCCCGCGCCCGGCTCGGCAGCGAGTTGACGCTGCTCGGGCGGCTGCTGCACGCAGTGGCCACCCGCAACGACGTCCTCACCGAGGCGACGACCGCTCGGCTGCGGCGCCTCGACGACATGGTCCACGACCCGGCGAACTCCCGCCGACTGCAGATCGTCCCGGCACCCCCGGTCAGCGGCGGGGTGCCGTCCACCCCGGTCCAGGCTCCCGAGGGGAGGCAGTCGACGGACCAGCCCGGTGCCGACTCGAGTGCGGCCGATGTCAGTGCGGCCGATGTCAGTTCCTCTGGCGACGACCGTGTCGACGTGGACCGGGTCGACGCATCCGACGATGAGCCGAGGGATGAGAGCGACGCTGACGTCGATGGGGATGCCACCGATGTCATCGACTCGGTCGCCGAGGCAGTGGGTGCGGCGGCAGAGCACCCCTCGGATGCGCCCGTGGACACCGACGACGCAGTTGACGACGCTGCTGAAGACGCTGCCGGTGCCGAGGACCCGGACAACGCCGAAGGGGACGCCACCGAGGCGGATGCGACCGAAGCGCATATGCCGGTGTGGTCCGACGATGAGAGCGGCGGCCAGACCGATGCGGGCGACGACGTTGCGGCTCCCGACAGGGACGACCCTGAGCAGCCCGGCGCCGCCGACGGACGCTGAACCCGCCCGACATATCTCCACCGCCACCATCACCACCGTGGTGCCATCCGAGTCACCCACCACGCGAACGACACCACCTTCACCCCCACCATGACGACCGTGGTGCCACCCGCGTCATCCACCACGCGAACGGCACCACCTTCACCCCCACCATCACGACCGTGGTGCCCCACCACCCCCGTTGACGGATGGTTCTGGACCCGGATCTCACGAAAAGGTGGGACCAGAACCATCCGTCGACGTGGAGCGGTGGTCGGTCCGTCGGGGGTGAATGCTCGACCACCGCATCCTTGGGGTTCGCGCGGGGGTCACCCGACGGCGTCGAGGATGTCGATGATCTCGGCCTCGGTCGGCACCGGCGGACGCACCGTCTGGCCGGTCGCGGCGAAGTAGAACGCGACGTCCACCGACCCCGGCGGCAGGGCGTGGATGCGTTCCCAGGCGAGGGCATAGACACCCAGTTGCGCGGCCCGGGCCGCCAGGTCCCCGGCATCCCCGGGTCCGCCGGACTTCCAGTCCACGACCGTGACCCCGCCATCGGGCCGGGCGAAGACGGCGTCGATCCGGCCGCGGACCGAGACCGGGCCGTGCCGGGTCGGGAGCACCGTCTCGACCGCCGTCTCGATGGCGATCGGCTCCCGCTCGGCCCATTCGCTGCGCAGGAAGTGTGACTTCATCGCCGCCAGGTCGGTGTCGACACCGAACTCCTCGGCGTCGGCGCTGCCGGGCAACTCGTCCCAGTCCAGGATCGCCGCGTGTCCGAAGTGCTGCTCGACGAAGGTGTGGAACCGGGTCCCGCGCCGAGCCGCCGGGTTGGGCGGGGCCGGCATCGGACGCCGTAGTCCGGCCGCGAATCGGCGCGGGGAGCGTGCTGCGGCAACGACATTCGAGGCGGAGATGGCGGTCAGCGGGGGCACCTGGTCGGCCCGGGTTGCCGGCGCGGACTCCTGATCGAGGATCTGCTCGGTCAGTGCTCGCAACGGATGATCCGGGTGGACCGACCTCCAGCAGTCGTCGGCAGCGGCCCGCACGAGGGCAGCGTGCCTCTCGACGCGCTCAGCGTTGCTCTCGGCGACCTCCGGTGGCGGCCAGAGGGTGGCCCGCTCGGTCGTGGTCTGCGGCCGCGGCGGGTCATCCTCGGGCGGCGGCATCGGTGCCCAGGTCAGCACGGTGACGGTGCCGTCGGCACCGAGTGGGACCTCACCACGGTCGAGTGCGTCGAGGTGGCGGCTCGGGTCGGCGGGCACGACGCCACCTCCGACGAGCGCATCGACGAGGAAGCGGGAGGTGACGCGCGGACTCTGTTGCGGCCCCCAGACCGACGTCGTCAACAGGAGTTGGTCCTTGGCCCGGGTGAAGGCGACATACGCGAGTCGGCGCTCCTCGTCCATGGCGTGTTCACCCATGGCCGCGGCGAACTCGGCGAAGGCGGTCTTGGCGGTGGCGCTGTCCGGCAGGGATCGCCAGTCCAGATCGGGCAGTGCGGCCCGGTCGCCGCGCAGGGCGTGCGGGATTCCCGCGGTCGTCACCGATCCCAGCCAGCCCTTGCCGGACTGTCCGGCGATGTCCCACCGCCCCGAGGTGTTCGTCGACCGCGTGTTGTTGTGCGCCGGGAAGGTCGCCTCGATCAGCCCGGGGACGGCGACGAGGTCCCACTCCAGCCCCTTGGCCGCGTGGATCGTCATGATCGAGACCGGGCCGACTGCGGCATCGGCTGCCCGGGTCTCCAGCCCGCGCTCGTGCTCCTCGGCCGCGTCGAGCCAGGCGAGGAAGGCACCGAGGGTGGCCCGGTCGGCGCTGGCGGCGAACTCGGCCGCCACGTCGACGAAGGCGTCCAGGTGGGCGCGGGCGGCGGACAGGTAGTAGCCGGGGCGGGCCGCGACCTCGATGTCCAGACCGAGGGCCCGCTCTGCGGCACTGACCAGATCCGGCAGCGGCAGCGCGCTGACCCCCCGCACGGACCGGACGATGGCGGCCAGGTCGGTCAGGCGGCGCAGGGCCACATCGCTGATCGTCTCGCCACGGGGGCCGTGCCACGCGGGCGGCGGGAGATCCTCGAGGGCCTCGGCGAGCGTGGCGGTGTCGGCGGCGTCCCGGGCCTGGTCGCGCACTGCCGATCGGCCTGCTGTCGCGAGACGTTGCCGCTGCCGGGCGTAGGCCCACAGTCCGTCCAGGTCGGCCGGCCCGATCCGCACGAGCGGGCCGAGGAGCAACCGCATGAGATGGTCGCCGCGGGTCGGGTCGTCGACGACGTTGAGCAGGGCGACGACATCCTCGACCTCGGGGGTGAGCAGCAGACCGCCGAGTCCGACGACCTCGAAGGGCACCCCGCGGGCTTCGAGGGCTTCCATGATCGGGCGGAACTGGCGGCGTTTGCGGCAGAGCACCGCGGCGCTGGGTCCACCGTCATGTCCGGCTCCGCGGTCCGCGAACCACTGCGCCACGGCCGCCGCCTCGGCGACGTCGGTCTCATAGCGGGCGGCGAACACCCGCCCCGACGGGGCAGCGGGTCGCGCGCTCAACTCGGCGACGGGCACGGTCAGACGCTCCCGCAGTGGAGCGGCCACGGCGTTGGCGACGGTCAGGATCCGCGCACTGTTGCGCCAACTCGTCGCCAGCGGCAGGACCGGAACCGCGGCCCCACCCCCGAAGGCCTCCTGGAACGCGGACAAGGTGGTCGCGCTCGCGCCGCGCCAGCCGTAGATCGACTGGTGCGGGTCGCCGACCGCGGTCACGGCGGTTCCGCCGAACAGGGAGCGGAGCAACTCGAGTTGGGCGTGCGAGGTGTCCTGAAACTCGTCGAGCAGGACGACCCGGAACCGGTCCTGCTCGATCCGGGCGATGTCGGGGAAGTCGCGGGCCAACCGGGCGGCCAGGGCCATCTGGTCGGCGAAGTCCATCGCGTCCCGCTCCGACTTCAGACGCGCATAGCGCCGGGCGACGGTCACGGCGATGCACCTGGCCCGCAACGAGGCAGCCGCGCCCCGCAACTCCGGCGGCACCGTCCTGGCACCTCCCGCGAGCGGCACCTGCTCAAGGGCGTCGGCGCAGTCCCGGAAGTAGGCGTCGACCGTGTCGAGGTCGACGAGGTGCTCAGCGAGCTCACCGGAGAGATTGAGGGTGGCGTTGGCGAGGGAGGCCTCCATGAGCGGGAAGTCGCTGATGTCGCCGTCGAAGCGGACCGCCGCCTCGTGTGCGAGTTGCCAGGTAGCGGCCTCGGTGAGGAGCCGGACGGTCGGCTCGACGCCGATCCGCATCCCGAAGTCGCCGACGATCGAGCCCGCATAGGAGTGGTAGGTCGAGATCGTCGGGCGGCCCTGGAACGGATCGGTTGCGCCGCGCGAAGCGTCCCCGGTCACGGGCCACAACCCGACGTCCTTGAGGGTCTGCAGGCGGCGTTCGACCCGGGCCGCCAACTCACTGGCCGCCTTGCGGGTGAAGGTCAGGCCGAGGACCTCGTCGGGGGCGACGAATCCGTTGGCAACGAGCCAGACGACCCGGGCGGCCATCGTCTCGGTCTTGCCGGAGCCGGCCCCGGCGACGACGAGCAGCGCGGACAGCGGGGCCTCGATGACGGCGGCCTGTTCGGGGGTCGGCTCGTGGTCGAGGCCCAGGGCCCGGGCGATCTCGACGGCTGAGTACCGCGCCGCGGAGGAAGAACTGTGTGGGGCTTTCATCCGGGGCCCCCGCACAGGATCTGGGGGAGCGCAGCAGCGGAAGAACTGTGTGGGGTTCTCGTCATGCCAGTGCCGTCCCCTCGGGTTGGGCCGGGCAGGTGCGTCGCACCGGGCACCGTTTGCAGCGTTGCTCATCGGGTCGGGCCAGGAAGGTGGCGGCAGCCATGCCGTCGGCGGTCTCGGCGATGAGGGTATGCGCCCACTGCGGGTCGTCGTCCTCGTGCAGGGGCGGTTGTGGGCTGAGGGTGATGCTCTTGCCGGCGGCCTTGCCGAGTTGCAGCAGGCCGGCGCCGGCCGAGACCGGTGCCGACTCGGCCGGGTGCCCGAGGTGGTCGGTGAAGGCGCCCTCGACGAGGGCGACCTGGTAGGCGCCGAGTTGGGCGTGCCGAGGCAGTTCCTTGGTGGCCGGCTTCGTGGATCCGGTCTTGTAGTCGATGATCCGGATCCGGCCGTCGACATCCTGCTCGATGCGGTCCACCTGTCCGCGCAGGGTGGCCCGGCCGAGCGGGACCCGCATCTCGACCTCGGCACCGACCTTCGTCCAGCCCTGTGCGGTGACGTGCTCGATGTAGGCGCCGAGTCGGGTCATCATCTCGTGGGCCAGGGCCCGCGCCCGCTCCGCGGGCCACCCGTCGGGGAGCCCGAGGCGGGGCCAGCGGGCATCGACCTCGGCGATGAGGTCCTCGACGGGGGCGTCCCCGAGGTCGCGGGCGATGTCGTGGATGAGGGTGCCCAGGTCCGCGGCCCCGACCGAGGGTCCGTTGCCGCCTCGGCTGGTGAGCAGCCACTGGAGGGGGCAGTCCTCGAAGGCCTGGATCCGGGAGGGCGAGATGTCGACCACGCCGTCGGGGGGCAGGAGCGGGCGCCGGCTCGTCGTGTGCCGCCGGCTCCACCACTGGTCGGGGTCGGCGCCAGTGACCCCGCTCGCGGCCAGGTGGGCGAGTGCGGCGGGCAGTGCCGGGTCCGGGGCCGCGTCGGGTGGGGTCTCGGCGAGGGTGCGCCGCAACCAGGCGACGAGTTCCCGGGACGTTGTCGGGTCGGTGACCTCGGTCAGTGGTCGTTCGCCGAGTCCGCCGCTGCCGTCGACGATCTCGACGTATGCGGACGGCTGGTCGGTCTCGTCCCGCACCGCGGTGACGATGAGGTGTTCGGTCGCGCGGCTGACGGCGACGTGGAACAGTCGGGTCTCGTCGTGCCGAACGGCGACGGCGGCCGAGCGCCAACTGCGCGGTCGACCGCGCAGACAGTCGACGAGTTCGCTGCTGCGCAGCAGGAGCCCGCGCAGCCGCGTATCCGGCCAGACCCCGTCCTGGACGCCCGGGACGATGACGAGCGGCCAGGCCTGTCCGGCGGCACCGGCGGGGGTGAGGACGCTGACGGCGTCGCCGACCGGGGACCGCAGCGCGAGGGTGTCCCCGGGGACCTCCTGCTCGTCGATGTGGGTGAGGAACGAGTCCGGGTCGGCGTGGGTGAGCCGGTCGGTGAAGCGGGTCGCCGCGTCGAAGAGGGCGAGCACCGCGTCCAGGTCCCGGTCGGCCCGGGCACCGGCCGCCCCACCGGCGAGCGCCGTCTCGCGCCAGCGCTTCGCGAGCCGAAGCGCCGACCACATCGCCCAGAGGATGTCCTCGACGAGGACGCCCGGTCGCCTGGTCCGGGTCCCTGCCTCGTCGAGGGTGCTGCAGGCAGCCAACCCGGCTGCGTAGGCGTCCGCGATCCGTCGCGCGCCGGTCGCCTCGGCGCCGATGTCCTCGAGGTGCAGCGGATGACGGACCGCCTCGACGAGGAGCTCGTCGCTGGTGCGCCGGCCACCGGCGCGCAGTTCGACCTGACGCAACCGGCGCCGCAGCCGGCGCAGCGCGACCGCGTCGGTGCCACCGATCCGGGATCCGAGCAGGTCCACGACGACGTCGGTCGTCAGTCCCCCGGCGGGGTCCCCGTCGCCGCCGGCGAGCACGGCGCCGAGGAGGTGGAGCAGCGGCCGCACGGCCGGCTCGTCCCGGACCGGCAGCTCTGCGGTGTCGGCCGCGACCGGGACGTCCGCGAGGGCCAGGGCGCGGCGGATGGCGTCGCTGCGCCGTCGGCCGCGGACGATGACGGCGATGTCGGACCAGCGCCGGTCCTCGTGGAGCACCGCGGCCCGGACCCGCGAGGCGACATAGGCGGCCTCGGCGCTCGGGGTGCGGAGCAGATGGGTCTCGACGGTCCCCTCCCCCGCCCCGGCGTCGGCCGTGACGTCCCGGTGGTCGGTCCCGCCGACCGTGCCGATCGCGCCCGAGATGCGGGCGCTGACCTGGAGCAGTCGCTCCGGTCGGTATGCGGTGCGCAGCCGGATCGTCTCCGTCGCCCCGGTCCGGGACAGGGTGGTCCACGCGACGGGGGGGTCGGCGGCGCCGCCGAGGATGCCGGGGTCGGCGCCGCGGAAGGTCTGCACGGTGGAGTCGGGGTCGCCGATGAGGACGACGTCGAGCGGGTGCGGGGTGGGGATCGCGGCGATCGTCGCGAGCAGTCGGGCCGCTCCGGGGGTCAGCTCCTGGGCGTCGTCGACAACGACGAGGCGCAGGTCGGCCCGCACCGCGGCGGCCAGGGCGGCGTCGTCGAGGAGGGCGGACTCGGCCGCGGCGACGATCCAGGCCGGGTCGAAGGCTCCTGGCGTCGCGAGGGCGGTGACCCGGTCGTACTCCTCGAGGAAGTGGGCCCCGGCCCGCCACTCGGGCACGTCGAACCGGTCGGCGAGGTCGAGCAGGTCGGCCGCGCCGAGGGAGTTCTCGACGGCGCGCATGAGCAGGTCCCGGATCTCGGCCCGGAACGCGCGCGTCGGCAGCGCGCCACGCACCGACTCCGGCCACGGCGGCTCGGGCACCGCGCCACTGGCGTGTCCGGCGAGCAGGTCCCGGATGACGATGTCCTGCTCGGGTCCGTTGAGCAGCCGGGGCGGCGGGTCCCCGACGAGGGCGGCCTGCTGGCGCAGGATCCCGAACGCCAGCGAGGAGGTGGTGCGGGCGAGTGGGGTCGTCGCGGTCCCGCCGAGCTCGATCATGACGCGCCGCCGCAGCCGTGCGGCGGCGTGCCGGGTCGAGGCGAGGAGGAGGACCTCGTCGGTGGTCACCTCACCGCGGCGGATCCGGTCCAGGACGATGGCGACGGCGGTCTCGGTCTTGCCGGTGCGTGGTGCGCCCAGCACCCGCAGCACTCCCCCGCGGTGGTCGATCGCGGCGCGCTGCTCGTCGTTCGGCACGACGACGTCGGAGCGCAGGATGCGCGACGACTCGGGAGCGGCACCGGGCACGGCTGGGGACATGACACGATCCCATCACGGGGCACTGACAACGCTGCGCCGGCCAGTCAGCCACGTCAGCCAGTCAGCCAACACGGCCATCGGCCAGGTCGGCCGCTCAGACCGACAGTCCGGTCCAGGCGATGATGCCCCCGTCGAGGGACTCGGCGACGTCGACGCCCTCGTCGAGCAGATAGCGGACCGCGTCGGCGCTGCGGCTCCCCGAGCGGCAGTACACGACGACCCGCTCCCCCGTCGCCCGCCACCGGTCGACGAGGTCCGCCCCCTGGCCGGCGAGCAGATCCCCGAGCGGCACATGCACGGAGGGCTCGATCCGCCCCTCGACGAACTCGCTCGCCTCCCGCACGTCGAGGACGGTGACGCCGGAACCACCGAGCACCCGCCGCACCGCAGCGGCGCTGACGACCGGCACCGGTGGTGCCGCAGCCGGTTCGTGGACCTGAAGGATCGTCGGCTCGCTCCCGCAGAGGGCGCAGTCCGGCCGGGCCCGCACCGGCACCTCCTCCCACGTTCCCGCGAGCGCGTCGTGGAGGATGATCCGCCCCACGGCTGGGGTCCCCGTGCCGGTGATGAGTTTGATCGCCTCGGCGGCCTGGAGTGCGCCCATGACTCCGGGGAGGACCCCGAGGACACCGGCCTCGGCGCACGAGGCGACCGACCCCGGAGGCGGCGGTTCGGGGAACACACAGCGGTAGCACGGTCCGTGACCGGCCCACCACACGCTGAGCTGGCCGGCGAAGGTGTTGATCGAGGCCCACACGTGCGGGATCCCGGCCAGGGCGCATGCGTCGGTCACGAGATAGCGGGTGGCGAAGTTGTCCGCCCCGTCGACGACGAGGTCGTAGTCCGCGGCGAGCCGGCGCGCCGAGTCGGCCGCGAACCGTTGCCGATGGGCGACGATCCGCACATACGGATTGATCTGCCGCACCCGGTCCATCGCCGAGTCGACCTTGGGCCGCCCGAGGTCCGACTCGCCGTGCACCGGTTGCCGGTGCAGGTTCGAGACCTCGACGACGTCGTCGTCGATGACCCCGATCGTGCCCACCCCGGCGGCCGCCAGATAGGTCAGCGCCGGTGAGCCCAGTCCCCCGGCTCCGACGACGAGGACCCGGGCGGCGGCGAGCCGTCGCTGTCCGACCTCACCGATCTCGGGCAGTCGGGTATGCCGTGCATACCTGCTCCGCTCCGGCCCGCTGAGAGCCGGTCCGGGCTCGACGAGAGGCGCGAACTGCATACGCTGCACGATAGTCGTGGCTCTACAGTGGGGTGACCCATCACCGCGTCGATGCCCGCATCGACGCTCACGAAAGAGGAGGGCCGGTGCCGCCCAGTCAGCCCGGAACGCTGCGCAACCAGCGGCTCCCGCGCAGTGAACGTCGCGCCCAGTTGCTCGAGTCCGCGCAGGCGGTCTTCGCCGTCGCCGGATACCACTCGGCCGCGATGGACGACATCGCCGAACGGGCGGGCGTCTCCAAACCCGTTCTCTACCAGCACTTCCCGGGCAAACTGGACCTCTACCTGGCACTGCTCGACAAGCACTGCCTCACCCTGGAGAACCTCGTTCGCGAGGCGCTGAACGCCCCCGGCCGCACCGCCCACTCCAAGGTGTTCGCGACGATCGAGGCCTACTTCGACTTCGTCGCCCAGGAGGACGGGGCGTTCCGGATGGTCTTCGAGTCGGACCTGACGAGTGAGCCGCAGGTGCGCAACCGGATCGACGCCGTCACCGACGCGTGCGCCGAGGCGATCGCCGAGGCGATCATCGAGGACACCGAGGGTGGGCTGGACGACGATCAGGCACTGCTCATGGCGGTCGCCCTGGCCGGTATGTCGCAGGTCTCGGCGCGGCACTGGCTCGCCCAGGGCGCGACGGTGCCCAAGGATGTCGCCGCCCGACTCGTCGGCCAGTTGGCCTGGCGCGGAGCCACCGGATTCCCGACCGGGGAGTCCGGCGAGGTGCCGCGGGAAGAATCCACCGGCCGGACCGGTTAGCCTAGGCACCGTCCGTCCCAGCAGCACCTGCGAAAGGAAGTCCCCCGTGGAGGTCAAGATCGGCGTCCAGAACGTCGCTCGCGAACTGAGCATCGAGACCGAGCAGAGTGCTGAGGAGATCGCTGCGGCGGTCCGGTCGGCACTGACCGAGTCCGCACCGGTGCTCTCCCTGACCGACTCCAAGGGTCGTGAGGTGCTCGTCCCGACCGCTGCCCTGGCGTATGTGCAGGTCGGCGAGTCGGAGATCGGACGGGTCGGGTTCGGCACCACCCCCATCCCGCGCTGACCCGGCCATGATCTCCACCGTCCTCGGCGCGATCGCCCTCGGTGCGGTCATCGGCGCCCTCGCCCGGCTCATCCTGCCCGGCCGGCAGAGCATCTCCCTGCTCGTCACCGTCATCCTCGGCATCCTCGGCTCCCTCGTCGGGAGCTGGTTGGCCTACCAGTTCGGCTACGAGAAGTCCGGCGGCTTCGAGTGGATCCCGTTCGTCATCGGGATCGGGGCCGCGGCGGTGCTCATCGTCGCCTACGGCCTGCTCATCGGCCGCAAACAGGTCTGAGCCGCCCCCCGGAGCGCCTGGTCTGCCGGACCGGTCAGGCGGTCAGACCCATCCGGGTCATCCGTTCGGTATGCCGTTGCGTGACTCTGCGCAGAATCTCACCGATCTCGCCCAGGTCGGCACCGGGACGCTCGCTGGTCCCGACGAGGAGGGTGGCCATCGCCTCCCGGTCGGCCGCGACCTGCTGGGCCTGGGTGAGTGCCTCGCCGACGAGCCGGCGCCCCCACAGGGACAACCGGCTCGCCTCGGCGGATCCGGGCGTGATCGAGGTGCGGACCATGTCGATGAGGTGGTCGTTCTTGGCCCCCTCGGCGACGACCGTCTCGACGACGTCCCGGGTGCGCGGGTCGACGAGGCGGGCCAGTTCCCGATAGAAGTCGGAGACGATCCCGTCGGCGACGCTGGCCTTGACCAGCCCCTCGAGCCACGTCTGGGCCCGGGTCCGGCGGTTGAGGTCGTCGATGACGGCCACGAACGGTGCCATCGCCTCCTCGAGACTGACTCCCAACTCGGCCAGCCGTCGATCCAGCCGCAGCACGTTCTCGAAGTCGGCGGCCGCATACCGGCAGAGCGCGACCCGACCGGCCAGATCGGGTGCCGAGAACGCGTGCACCGAGAGCGACTGGTACGTCGTCAGCTCCTCGTAGGCCAGGACTCCGAGCAGGTCCACGGCACCGGCGACATAGTCGGGGTCGAGGTCCTCGTCGGAGAGTGCATTGCTCACGACCGCGAGCCTAGCGGGTAGACTGTGCGTCGTACCGGTGCCCGGTCGGCACATGTTGCGTGTTCCGACACTCGTGTTCGATGAGTGTTTCTCCCTTGGTGAGCCTGATCCCAGACTCCCGCTGACTTCCTCCGATCGGCCCAGTTCCCGGCGTGCGAAGAGCGCACCGCCGGCCGTGGCGTGACGCCACCGGACCGTCCGGTCCTGGGGGCGTCCTCGATCAGAGAAGGACTCACCGCACCTATGAGCCCCCAGACCTTCGCCGACTTCGGCGTGCACCAGGACATCGTCGACTCCCTGTCCGATGCCGGCATCACCTCCCCGTTCCCGATCCAGTCGATGACCCTGCCGGTCGCACTCGGCGGGCACGACATCATCGGCCAGGCCAAGACCGGCACCGGCAAGACCCTCGGGTTCGGCGTGCCAATGCTCGACCGGGTCGTCTCACCGAAGGACCCCACCTTCGCCAACCTCTCGTATGCGGGTCGCCCGCAGGCGTTGGCCGTCGCCCCGACCCGGGAACTGGCCGTGCAGGTCGCCGGTGACCTCGAGACCGCCGGCAAGCGGCGCGGCATCCGGGTCCTGACCGTGTACGGCGGGCGGGCCTACGAGCCGCAGATCGAGGCGCTGCAGCGTGGCGTCGAGGTCGTCGTCGGCACCCCCGGCCGGCTCATCGACCTGGCTCGCCAGGGTCACCTCAACCTGTCCTCGATCAAGACCCTCGTCCTCGACGAGGCCGACGAGATGCTCGACCTCGGCTTCCTGCCCGACGTGGAGAAGATCCTCGCCCTGACACCGGGATCGCGCCAGACGATGCTGTTCTCGGCGACGATGCCCGGTCCGGTCGTCGCGCTGGCGCGGCGCTACATGCGTCAGCCGACGCACATCCGGGCGATGGCCGAGGAGGGCGCCGACAGTGACAGCCAGACGGTGGCCGCGATCAAGCAGCACGCCTACCGGGCGCACGCGATGGACAAGACCGAGATGCTCTCCCGCATCCTGCAGTCCGAGGGTCGTGGCCTGACGATCATCTTCAGCCGCACCAAGCGGACCGCGGCCAAGGTCGCCGACGAGCTCGTCGACCGGGGCTTCGCCGCGGCGTCGATCCACGGCGACCTCGGACAGGGCGCCCGGGAGCAGGCGTTGCGGGCATTCCGCTCCGGCAAGGTCGACATCCTCGTCGCCACCGACGTCGCCGCGCGCGGCATCGACGTCGAGAACGTCACCCACGTCATCAACTTCCAGTGCCCCGAGGACGACAAGACCTATGTGCACCGGATCGGGCGCACCGGCCGGGCCGGCAACACCGGCACGGCGATCACGTTCGTCGACTGGGACGACATTCCGCGGTGGGGGCTGATCAACAAGAGCCTCAACCTCGACCTGCCGGAACCGAAGGAGACCTACTCGTCCTCGCCGCACCTCTATGCGGAGCTGAACATCCCCGAGGGCACCAAGGGTCGGCTGCCGAAGTCGAAGCAGACCCGCGCCGGACTCGACGCCGAGGTGCTCGAGGACCTCGGTGAGACCGGCAAGGCTGGTGGCCGACGTCCGGGCCGTGGTGGTGCCGGCCGTGGCGCCGGTGGTGGCGGTCGTGGTGGTGCCGGTGGCGCCGGGCGACGCGAGC
>DUPF01000128.1 GCA_012838445.1 Intrasporangiaceae bacterium
CCCTGCCCAGCATCAAGGCCGAGCAAGGCTCACTAGACTGACCAAACCGTCCACTTTTCGACCGCCGAAACTGTCCAGTTTTCAAGCGCCGTCGACATCTGCGGCGTCGATCATCGTCATGATGGGGGTGATGCCGATGCCCCCGGCGATGAACTGGAATCGTCGCGCCGGTGAGAGCTTGAAGTGGTTGCGGGGGGTGCCGATGCTGATCAGGTCACCGACGGCGAGCTCGTCGACGAGATACTGCGAGCCGCCGCGGGACTGCGGTTCGCGCAGCACCGCGATGCGGTAGGAGTGTGCGTCCCAGCGGTCACCGCACAGGGAGTACTGGCGCACGAGGGACGATCCGCCGGAATCGGGCACCACCACATCGATGTGCGACCCCGGAGTCCAGTCCGGGAGCCGGTCTCCGTCGGGGCGGACGAGCGTGATGGCGACGACGCCGTCGGCCAGGACGTCCTTGGCCGCCACCCGGACAGAGTCCTTGCTCTGCACGCCGGGGTGGTGCCCTGGCACGTCCTCGCGCTGGATGGAATCACCGTCGATTGTCACGAGTTTCAGGCTAGTGACGGGTCCGCTCCTTGTCGGGCCCCGAACAGCCATCACCGTGATAGCGCTCCGGCATCACTGGAGCGGGCAGGGTCCCGCCGCAGGGAGGTTCGCCCTCGCTGCGGCGGAGCGGCCCGGAACGGCGGTCCCGGGTCAGGTGCTACTCGGCGATGCGGTCGATGATGAGCGGCAGCAGGTCGGGACGGCTGCCCTCCGGGGCGATGGTGTACGCGCCGTCCAGCGCCTCCAGCGCCCTGCCGAAGCGTTCGGGAGTGTCGGTGTGGAGGGTGAGCAACTTCTCCCCGGCCCGGACGCTCGCACCGGGCTTGGCATGCATCTCGACCCCGGCGGCGGCCTGGACGGCGTCCTCCTTGCGGGCCCGACCGGCACCGAGTCGCCAGGCGGCGACGCCGACCTGGTAGGCATCGAGTTTCGTGAGCACCCCGTCAGCCGGGGCGAGCACCTCGTGGGTCTCCTTGGCCGTCGGCAGCGGCGCGTCCGGGTCCCCGCCCTGAGCGGAGATCATCGCCCGCCAGGCGTCCATGGCCCGGCCGTCGGCGAGGGCGTCGGCCGGGTCGATCTCGGTGCGCCCGGCCCCCTTGAGCATCTCGCGGGCCAGTTCGACGGTCAGTTCGACGACATCGGGCGGGCCGCCGCCCTCGAGGACCTCGACCGACTCGCGGACCTCGAGTCCGTTGCCGGCGGTCAGTCCGAGCGGGACCTCCATGTTCGTCAGCAGGGCGACCGTGTTGACACCGGCGTCGGTGCCGAGTCCGACCATGGTCGTGGCGAGTTCACGGGCGGAGTCGACATCCTTCATGAACGCACCGGAGCCGACCTTGACGTCGAGGACGAGTGCGCCGGTGCCCTCGGCGATCTTCTTGCTCATGATCGAGGAGGCGATGAGCGGGATCGCCTCGACGGTGCCGGTGACGTCCCTCAACGCATACAGCTTCTTGTCGGCGGGGGCCAGCCCGGAGCCGGCCGCGCAGATGACCGCACCGATGTCCTCGAGTTGGCGCAGCATCGCCTCGTTGGACAGCGCGGCCTGCCAGCCGGGGATCGCCTCGAGTTTGTCGAGGGTGCCGCCGGTGTGACCGAGCCCGCGGCCGGACAGTTGCGGGACCGCGACTCCGCAGGCGGCGACGAGCGGGGCGAGCGGGAGGGTGATCTTGTCGCCCACACCACCGGTGGAGTGCTTGTCGGCGGTGGGTCGGGACAGGGACGAGAAGTCCATCCGCTCCCCGCTGGCGATCATCGCGGCGGTCCAGCGGGCGATCTCCTGGCGGTCCATGCCGTTGAGGAAGATCGCCATCGCGAGGGCGGACATCTGCTCCTCGGCGACCACACCCCGGGTGTATGCGTCGATCACCCAGTCGATCTGTCCCTCGCTGAGGCGCTGTTTGTCGCGCTTGGTCCTGATGACGTCGACTGCATCGAACTGCTCACTCATGGCGTGCTCCTTCTGAAGTCGGGCCGGTCGCCGGATCCTCCGGGCACTCTGTGTCTGCGAGCCTATCGAGATCGTCGCGTCCGAAGGCCTGTGGCAGCACCTCACTCATCGACAGGATTCCCTCCGGGGTCATGAGCAGACAGTGTGGTCCGCCGTTCTCCCAGAGCAGTTGTCGGCAGCGGCCGCAGGGCATGAGCGCCTGTCCGTCGCCGCCGACGCAGTAGACGGCGCGCAGCAGTCCGCCGCCGGTGAGGTGGAGTTGGCTGACCATGCCGCACTCGGCGCACAGGGCCAGTCCGTAGGAGGCGTTCTCGACGTTGCACCCGGTGACGATGCGGCCGTCGTCGACGAGTCCGGCGACGCCGACGGGGAAGTCCGAGTAGGGACAGTAGGCGGATCCCATCGCCTCGACAGCGGCGGTATGCAGTGCCGCCCAGTCCACTTCCGCACCGTGGTCGCGGCTCGGGTTCGATCCGGTCGGGAACGGGTCGCTCATCGCTAGTGTCCTTCACCTCTGCGGTAGATCTGTCCGTCCGCGGCCGGCATCCGCAATCGTTGGGCGGCGAAGGCCAGGACGAGCAGGGTGGTCAGGTAGGGCGTCGCGCCGAGCAGTTCGCCGGGGACGCTGTCGGAGAGGAACCACCACAGTCCCACCGCGAGGGCGGTCAGCGCGGACAGGTAGCCCTGCTTGCGTCGGCCGCGACGCAGTTGCCAGATGGCGACGGCGAGGAGGATGACGGCGATCGCAAGCAAGAGGGCGTGGACGTTGGCGCCACCACCCCGCAGTCGGGCCGCGTCGGTGTAGCCGAACAGGAGTGAACCGGCGGCCAGCCCGCCCGGGCGCCAGTTGCCGAAGATCATGGCGGCCAGACCGATATAGCCGCGACCTCCGGTCTGTCCGT
The DNA here is from genome assembly GCA_012838445.1 of Intrasporangiaceae bacterium. GTDB lineage: Bacteria > Actinomycetota > Actinomycetes > Actinomycetales > Dermatophilaceae > F2B08. Next base: position 2,905 of record DUPF01000128.1, read on the forward strand.
CCCGGTAGATGTTGGCGGCGACGAGCGAGAGGAAGGCACCACCGAGGCCGGCGAGGGCACCTGAGGCGGTCACGGCAAGGAACTTGTACTTGATGACGTTGACACCGAGGGACTCCGCCGCCACCGGCGACTCACCGCAGGAGCGCAGTCGCAGACCCCACGGGGTGCGCCACATGAAGTAGAAGGTGCCGATGAACAGCAGGACCGCGATGATCGTGAACGCGGAGATATTCGTCGTCAGACCGCGGACGAGCGCGGCGAGGTCGCTGACGAAGAAGATCTGCTTGGACTCCAGAGTGCCCAGTGGCCCGGACATGAACGGCACGGACAGCCGCGGCACGGCCGGCAGCGGTGGGGACTGGGTGACTCCACCACCGGGCAGCCCGGTGAAGAACCGGGCCGCGAGGTACTTCGCGATGCCCATGGCGGTGATGTTCAGGGCGACACCGGCGACGATGTGGTCGACACCGAAGGTGACCGTCGCCAGACCCATGATGATGCCGCCGATGATCCCGCAGACCATGCCGCCGACGATGCCGGCCCAGGCTCCCATGTGGTACCCGAAGAAGCCGGCACCCCAGGTGCCGAGGATCATCATGCCCTCCAGGCCGATGTTGACGACACCGGCTCGTTCGGACCACAGACCGCCGAGACCGGCGAGCGCGATCGGCACGGCGAGGGCGACCGCTGCACCAATGGCACCGGAGCTGGCGATGTCGTTGGCCCCGGTGATGACCCGCAGGACGGCGAGGACGAAGATCGTGCCGACGATGGCGACCGGCCAGAACCACAGTGGCAGCCGGCGTCGACGGGTCGGGACCGCGGTCGGGTCGGTCGGCTCCGCGGGGTCGAGGGTCGAGACGCTCATGCGGAGGCTCCTTCCGTGGCGGGGTCGGCTGATCGGGCCTCGGCGAGTTGTCGGGCGACCTTCGCCTGCTCCATGCGCACCTCGGCCCGACGGGTCAGCTCGTAGGCGATGACGACGGCGAACAGGATCACGCCCTGGATGATGAAGACGAGTTCCTTGGACACCTGGGCCTGGATCTGCAGCGCGTTGGACTGCACCTCGAGGTAGGACCACAGCAGCGCCGCGAACGCGATCCCGACCGGGTGGTTGCGGCCGAGCAGGGCGATGCCGATGCCGGCGAAGCCGAGTCCGGGCTGGAACGTCGTCCCGTAGTTGTGGTAGACGCCGAAGAGCAGCGGCATGCCGACCAGGCCGGCGACCGCGCCGGAGAGGACCATCGCGGTCAGGCTCATCCGTTTGACGTTGACACCACTGGCTACGGCGGCGGTCTCGGAGCGACCGGTGGCCCGCAGGTCGAACCCGAAGCGGGTCTTGCCGAGGACGAACCAGTAGGCGAACCCGACGAGGATCGCGAGCAGCAGCATCGTGTAGACCTTCTGCGTCGCCCCGGGGATCAGCGCGAAACCCTCGAGTTGGGAACTCTCGGGGAGGGTCTTGGTGTGCACCTCGTTGCTGCCGACACTGGCCGGGTCACGGGTCTTGGCGAGCAGCCAGCTCACGACAGCGGTCGCGGTCGCGTTGAGCATGATCGTTGAGATGACCTCGGAGATGCCCCGCTTGACCTTGAGGTATCCGGCGATGCCGGCCCATAGTCCCCCGGCGGCCATCGCGACGACGAGGGCGACGATGATGTTCAGCGGCCCGGGCAGCCACGCCTGACCCGCGAACACGGCGGCCGCGAAACTCGCGACGCGGTACTGCCCGTCGACGCCGATGTTGAACAGGTTCATCCGGAAACCGATGGCGACGGCAACGGCGGACAGATAGAGCACGGTCGCCGAGTTGATCATCATGACGTAGTGCCGCGGCAGCGGAGCCTGGAAGATCGTGCCCCACACCTTCATGACCGGGTCGCCCATGGCGACGAGCACGAGGGTGGTGATGAGGAAGGCGACGACAAGCGCCACGGCGGGCGCTGCGAGCGCGAGGGCGAAGCGGCGCGGTTCGAAGCGTTTCACTGCTCGCTCCCTTCCCGGCTCTGGCCGGGCCACTGGTCGGTCGGGTCAGGTCGAGGTGCCGATTCGGTATGCGGTGCTCGGCTCTGCGGGTCCTTCGCCTCACCGTCAGCTCCGGTCATCGCAGCGCCGAGGTCCTCGGCGGTGACCTGCTTGGGGTCGAACGGCGCGGAGAGTCGACCTCGCAGGATGACCCGGATCGAGTCGGACAGGCCGATGAGTTCCTCGAGGTCGGCGGAGATGAGCAGCACGCCCATGCCTTCGCGGCGGGCGGCCCGCATCAGGTCCCAGATGCCGGCCTGGGCGCCGACGTCGACGCCACGGGTCGGGTGGGCTGCGACGAGAACCCGCGGGTGGTGGCTCATCTCCCGGCCGACGATGAGTTTCTGCTGGTTGCCTCCGGACAGGGAGCCGGCGGTGACGTCGATCCCGGGGGTGCGCACGTCGTACTCGGCAACGACCCGTTCGGTGTCCTTGCGGGCGGCCTTGGCGTCGATGAGGATCCCGTGCTTGATATTCGGTGGTTGGGTCTGGTGGCCGAGGATGCGGTTCTCCCAGATCGGTGCCTCGAGGAGAAGTCCGTGGCGGTGCCGGTCCTCGGGGATGAAGCCGATGCCGGCCTCGCGGATCTTTCGGGTGTCCCACAGGGACACCTCGGTCCCGTCGAGGTAGATCTCCCCCGAGTCCTGGTCGCGCATACCCATGACGACCTCGACGAGTTCGGCTTGTCCGTTGCCCTCGACGCCGGCGATGCCGACGACCTCACCGGCATGGATGGCCAGGGAGACGCCGTCGAGGATGTTGCGGCTGGCGCCCTTGAGGACGATGTTCTCCACCCGGAGCACTTCGGTGTCGGTGACGGTGGATTCCTCCGTCTGCGGGGTGGGCAGTTCGGAGCCGACCATGAGTTCGGCGAGTTGGCGGGCGTTGACGTCCTGGGGGCTGACCGTGTCGACCGTCGTGCCGCGACGGATGACGGTGATCGTGTCGGCGACGCTGAGCACCTCATCGAGTTTGTGCGAGATGAACAGGACCGTCAGACCCTCCTCCTTGAGCTCCCGGAGGTTGTCGAAGAGTTCGTCGACCTCCTGGGGGACGAGGACGGCGGTCGGCTCGTCGAGGATGATGATCTTCGCGCCGCGGTAGAGGACCTTGAGGATCTCGACCCGCTGCCGGGCGCCGACGCCGAGTTCGGCGACGAGCACGTCCGGGTCGATGTCGAGGTTGTACTCGGCGGAGATGGACCGGATCCGCTCGCGGGCCGCCGACCCGATGCCGTGCAACTTCTCGGCGCCGAGGACGACGTTCTCCAGGACGGTGAGGTTGTCGGCGAGCATGAAGTGCTGGAAGACCATGCCGATGCCGTGGGCGATCGCATCCGAGGGGCTGGCGAGGTCGACGAGTTGGCCGCCGATCTTGATGGTGCCCTCGTCCGGTCGCTGCACGCCATAGAGGATCTTCATCAGCGTCGACTTGCCCGCGCCGTTCTCCCCGACGAGGGCGTGCACCGTGCCGCGCTTGACGACGAAGTTGATGTCCTTGTTGGCCACCACACCGGGGAACCGTTTTGTGATGCCCTCGAGCTCGACGACATAGGTGGCGTCGTCGATGGCGCGCTCGGCCTCCGGAGCGGTTGCTGTCATCGTCAGTCCTCTCGACGTGGATCCTGGAGCGGGTCCATTCCTCCATCGTGCAGCACGATCGACATCGATCTGCTGCGACACGCTAACGCGGCCACCACCGGCTGTGGGGCTTAGGGGGTCGAACACGGTTCACCCCCTCGACGCGGGATGCGTCGAGGGGGTGAACCGTTGTCCTCGTGCCGACTGCCGGAGCAGCCGGGACGTCAGTGAGTCAGCCTCACGGGGTCGTCGGGACGGTGATCTCGCCGTCGATGATCTTCTGCTTCAGCTCATCGAGCTGGGCCTTGATGTCATCGACCTTGCCACCGGTGGTGGAGTAGTCGACGCCACCCTCCTTGAGGTTGAACTCCTGGGCGCCGGCCTCGAAGGTGCCGTCGACCTCAGCCTTGAGGAAGTTGTAGACCGCGACGTCGAGCTTCTTGATCATCGAGGTGATGATGACGTCCTGGACCTCCGGGGCAGCCGTCTTGGCCTGGTCGGAGTCGACACCGATGGCCATCTTGTTGGCCTCCTTGGCGGCGGTGAAGACGCCACCGCCGGATCCACCGGCAGCGTGGTAGACGACGTCGGCGCCACCCTGGAAGAAGCCCTCGGCGGCCGTCTTGCCCTTGGCCGGGTCACCGAAGCCGGAGAAGTCCGGCGGCTGGGTCAGGTAGGTCGTGTCGATCTTGATGTCGGGGTTGACCTCCTTGGCACCAGCGACATAGCCCGCCTCGAACTTCTGGATGAGCGGCACCTCGACACCGCCGACATAACCGATGTGGTCGGTCTTGGTCTTCAGCGCAGCGGCCGCACCGACGAGGAAGGAACCCTCGTGCTCGGCGAAGACGAGGTTGGCGATGTTCTCGCCCTCGGCGTCAGTGGAGTCGATGAGGGCGAAGTGCACCTCGGGGTTGTTCGGGGCGACCTTGGCCACCGACGCCGCGTATGCGAAGCCGACCGCGATGATCGTCGTGTGACCCGTGTCGACGAGCTGCTGGAGCCGCTCCTCACGGGCTGCCTCAGGCTCGCCGTCGACAGCGGTCGCCTCACTGGTCTCGATGCCGAACTCGGCCTTGGCCTGGTCCATGCCCGCCGCAGCCGCATCGTTGAAGGACTGGTCGCCACGGCCACCCACGTCGTAGGCCATCCCGACCTTGACGTCGCTGGCCTTCTCGCCGCCGTTGCTCGGTGCGTCGGTGCCGTCGGTGCCGGTCGAACCGCCACCACCGTTGCCGCCGCCGCAGGCGCTCAGGGCCAGGGCCGCGGCCGCGAAGACGGCTGCGTACTTCGTCGTCTGGCGCAAGGGAATCTCCTGTATCTCCCGTGACGCATGAGCGCCACTAAGGGCATCGCTGTTCGTAATGCGGGGGCGACAGGGATGCCGCCCGCTCTGGCGACAATAGCCGCCGCGCACGACGCTCCGGCGCCCTTCGTGGGGTTCGGCGCACATTCGTTATCCACTCGCGATCATCCCGACATCCACTCGCGACCATCCCGGCAGCGGCACCCCATCGGAAGTAGTGCCCGACCGGGCGCTCACCTGTCCCCCGCACCATGCCCACCGCGGGTCGGGAGCGGATACGATGATCGGGCAATGGACGACATCTTCCCGCATGAGTTGCCCGCGGGTCTCATGCCGGCGATCACCTCGTTCCTGCCCGAGATCCGCGAGATCCGTCGGGATCTGCATGCCCACCCGGAGCTGTCCTTCCACGAGGTCCGGACCACGGCTGTGGTCACTGAGCGCCTCACCGCCGCCGGCATCCCGTGGCGCCCGGTGCCGGGGCATACCGGAGCCATCGCCGAGGTCGGGGCCGAGCAGCCCGCCTACCGGGTCGCCCTCCGGGCCGACATCGACGCCCTCCCGGTGCGTGAACGCACCGGTCTGGACTGGGCCTCGACCATTCCCGACGTGTGCCACGCGTGCGGTCACGACGTACACACTGCCGCGGTCCTCGGGGCCGGGCTGATCCTCCACACCCTCGAGGACGAGTTGCGCGAGCGCGGCATCGGCGTGCGGCTGCTGTTCCAGCCGGCCGAGGAGGTCATCCCGGGCGGGGCGCACAAACTCATCGAGGCGCACTGCATGGAGGGCGTGGACTCGGTCTTCGCGGTGCACTGCGATCCGAGTCTGGACATCGGGCAGGTCGGGCTGCGCGAGGGTCCGATCACCGCCGCCTGCGACTCGATCCGGGTCGAGTTGACCGGTCGGGGCGGACACACGTCCCGACCCCATCTGACCGAGGATCTGACCTTCGCGCTGGCCAAGATCGTCACCGAGGTCCCGGCTGCGCTCTCGCGTCGTCTAGATCCGCGCACCGGCGCCGCCGTGGTCTGGGGTGAGGTGCACGCGGGCCGCGCCTCCAACGTCATCCCCTCGTCCGGGTATGCGGCGGGCACCTTGCGCATGCTCGATGCCGAGGCCTGGGAGATGGTCGGTCCGCTGCTGCACGAAATCGTGCATGGAGTGGTCGCGCCCTACGCGGTCCATGCCCAACTCGTCCGGGAACGCGGGGTTCCCCCGGTCGTCAACACGGCGGGCGCGATCACGGCGCTGCGTACGACGGCCGAGGCCATGGGGATGGCTGCGGTCCCGACGAGTCAGTCCCTCGGCGGGGAGGACTTCTCGTGGTATCTGGCCAAGGTGCCCGGCGCGATGGCCCGACTCGGCACCCGCACCCCCGGCGGGCGCACCTTCGACCTGCATCAGGGGGATCTGATCATCGACGAGGAGTCGGTGCGCTACGCGGTCGAGTTGTTCACCGGTGTCGTCTTCGCCGGGCCACTCAAACCGGGCGACTGACCACCGAGCGTTACTGCGGGCCGGCACCCTCCATCTGCCCACCCTCAGCGAAGGTGGGCGATCCGCGTCGACGCCCGGCGAAGGTCGGCGATCCGCGGCAACGCCCGGCGAAGGTTGGCGATCGGTCGAAACGAGGCGCCAAAACCGACCATTTCCCCACCCTCGGCGAAGGTCGGCGATCCGCGGCAACGCCCGGCGAGAGTGGGCAAACGGTGAGCGGCGCCCGGCGAAGGTGGGCGATCGGTTGAAACGCAGCGCGAAAACCGACCGTTTCCCCACCCTCGGCGAAGGTGGGCGATTCGTGCGGTCGGCGGCGGCGCGCGGCGAAGGTGGGCGGCCCGGGCTCAGAGAGTGTCGAGCCCGCCCTCGCGGATGTCGGTGACGAGGGCGTCGAGGAGTCGGGTGCTGCCCTCGACCGCACTCAGCGTCCCGGCCCGCACCGCGGCCTCGGTCTCGGCGCGGATCCGGCGCACGGTCGGCGATTCGCGCACCGCGTCGGTGAGGTGGGCGTCGATGATGGCCCACATCCAGTCCTCCTGCTGCTGGGCCCGGCGCGCGGAGAGGGTGCCCTGCGACTCGAGCCAGGCACGGTGCTCCAGGACCGCCTGCCACACCTCGTCCAGCCCCTCCCCCGTCAGGGCCGAGCAGGTGAGCACCGGGGGACGCCGCCCGTCGGGGATGACCAGACGCAACGCCCCGGAGAGTTCCCGGGCTGCGGAGCGGGCCGGTCCGGCGCCGTCGCCGTCGGCCTTGTTGACGGTGATGACGTCGGCGAGTTCGAGGATGCCGCGTTTGATGCCCTGCAACTGGTCGCCGGCGCGGGCCAGGGTGAGCAGGAGGAAGGTGTCGACCATCTCCGAGACGGCGATCTCGTTCTGCCCGACCCCGACGGTCTCGACGATGATCACCCCGAATCCGGCGGCCTCGAGGATGAGCATCGACTCCCGCGTCGCCCGGGCCACTCCGCCGAGATGACGACCGCTCGGGCTGGGGCGGACGAAGGCGCCGTCGAGTGCGGTCAGCTCGGCCATCCGGGTGCGGTCGCCGAGGATCGAGCCGCCGGTGCGGCGTGAACTCGGGTCGACGGCGACGACGCCGACCAACTCACCGGCCTCGACGAGCCGCTTGCCCATCGCGTTGATGAAGGTCGACTTGCCCGCCCCGGGGACACCGCTGATGCCGACCCGGACCGCGTGACCGGTGTGCTCGCGCAGCGCGGCGAGCAGCTCGCTGGCGGCCTCCCGGTGCGAGGGCCGGGTGGACTCGACGAGAGTGATCGCCCGGGCGATCGTGCCCCGGTCCCCGGCTCGCACCCCCTCGACGAGCGCGGGCACGTCGACGGTGCGCCGGCCCCGGGGGGAGGAAGCGCCCGGCGCAGGCCGATTCGGGGCAGCGGAGGATGACGGTGTGGTCACAGCGGACTCGGGTCGCGGCTGCCTCAGTCGGCCAGCCGGTCCCGCAACTCGTGGATGAGGTCGATCGCGGCCCGGGAGATGACCGTGCCCGGCGGATAGATCGCATCGGCACCCTGCTCCCGCAGCGACGCGAAGTCCTGGCTCGGGATGACCCCGCCGACGACGATCATCAGGTCGGGTCGGCCGAGTTCGTCGAGCGCGGCCCGCAGCGCCGGCACGAGGGTGAGGTGGCCGGCTGCGAGCGAGGAGACCCCGACGACGTGGACGTCGGCCTCGACAGCCTGGCGGGCCACCTCCTCCGGGGTCTGGAACAGCGGACCGACGTCGACGTCGAAGCCGAGGTCGGCGAACGCGGTGGCGATGACCTTCTGGCCCCGGTCGTGCCCGTCCTGGCCCATCTTGGCGACGAGGATCCGGGGTCGACGCCCCTCCTCCTCGGCGAACTCGTCGACGAGTCGTTGGGCCTCGACGACGGTGCTGTCGTGACCGGCGGCTGCGCTGTACACCCCACCGATGGTACGGATTTGGGCGGTGTAGCGGCCGAAGACCTCCTCCATCGCGGCGGAGATCTCACCGACGGTGGCCTTGGCCCGGGCCGCGTCGATGGCGAGGGCGAGCAGGTTGGAGTCCATGTCCCGACCGCCGTCGCGACGGGCCGCATCGGTGAGCCGGGTCAGCGCCGCCCGGGTGGCGGTCTCGTCCCGTTCGGCCCGCAGCCGCTCGAGCTTGGCGATCTGCTGGGCCCGCACGGCGGCGTTGTCGACCTTGAGGACCTCGATCTCCTCGTCGCCCTCGACCGGGTAGCGGTTGACGCCGATGACCGGTTGCTGGCCGGAGTCGATCCGGGCCTGGGTGCGGGCGGCGGCCTCCTCGATACGCATCTTCGGGATGCCGGCCTCGATCGCCTTTGCCATGCCGCCGGCGGCCTCGACCTCCTCGATGTGCCGCCAGGCCCGCTGGGCGATGTCGTGGGTGAGGCGTTCGACATACGCCGAACCGGCCCATGGGTCGACGGTGCGGCAGGTGCCCGACTCCTGCTGGATGAGCAGCTGGGTGTTGCGGGCGATCCGGGCGGAGAAGTCGGTCGGCAGCGCGATCGCCTCGTCGAGGGCGTTGGTGTGCAGGCTCTGGGTGTGCCCCTGGGTGGAGGCCATCGCCTCGATGCCGGTCCGCACGACGTTGTTGAACACGTCCTGGGCGGTGAGGCTCCAGCCGGAGGTCTGCGAGTGGGTCCGCAGCGACAGCGACTTGGGGTTCTTGGCCCCCTGGTCCTTGACGAGCCGGGCCCACAGCAGCCGCGCGGCCCGCATCTTGGCGACCTCCATGAAGAAGTTCATCCCGATCGCCCAGAAGAACGACAGCCGCGGCGCGAAGACGTCGACATCGAGTCCGACGGCCCGTCCGGCCCGGATGTACTCGACGCCGTCGGCAAGGGTGTATGCGAGCTCCAGGTCCTGCGTGGCCCCCGCCTCCTGCATGTGGTAGCCGGAGATCGAGATCGAGTTGAACCTCGGCATCCGCTCGGAGGTGAAGGCGAAGATGTCGGAGATGATCCGCATGCTCGGACCGGGCGGGTAGACGTAGGTGTTGCGGACCATGAACTCCTTGAGGATGTCGTTCTGGATGGTCCCGGTGAGTTGTTCGGGCGCGACCCCCTGCTCCTCGGCGGCGACGACGTAGAGCGCGAGGATCGGGATGACGGCACCGTTCATCGTCATCGACACGCTCATCTGGTCGAGCGGGATGCCGTCGAAGAGTTGGCGCATGTCGAGGATGCTGTCGATGGCTACCCCCGCCATGCCGACGTCACCGGTGACCCGCGGGTGGTCGGAGTCGTAGCCGCGGTGGGTCGCCAGGTCGAACGCGACCGACAGTCCCTTCTGGCCGGCGGCGAGGTTGCGCCGGTAGAACGCGTTGGACTCCTCGGCCGTGGAGAACCCGGCGTACTGACGGATCGTCCACGGCTGGTTGACGTACATCGTCGGATAGGGGCCGCGCAGGTACGGCGGCGCGCCGGGGATCGTGTCGAGGAAGTCGAGTCCGTCGAGGTCGGCCTCGGTGTAGAGCGCCTTGACCTCGATCTGCTCCGGGGTCAGCCACGGCTCCATCGTCGGGACCGGCCCGTCGGCGGGAGTCGCCGCACCGAGGTCGATGTCGCTGAAGTCGGGGATGGTGAACTCGGGGGACTGGGTCATCGGTCGGCTCCTTCCCGCGGGGCGGACAGTCTGTCGAGGAGGGTGTTGAGCAGGTCGACGACGTCGACCCCGGCGTATGCGTCCAGGTCGACCCGGTCGGCGGCGTCGCCGAGTTCGGTGGCCCGGCCGGCGACGATGATCGTCTCCACGCCGCCGCCTCGCAGGGCCTCGATCGTCTCGGCGGCGTGCTGCGCATACCCCTTCGGTGAGGAGGCCAGCGCCACCGCCGTGGCACCGTCGGCGGCGACTGCATCGAGGACCGCCTCGGCGCCGCCTTCGACGGTGCGGGCCGAGATGCCCGCGACAGCAAGCAGATTCGTGATGAACGTCTCCCGGGCGCCGAAGTCGCGTCGACTGCCCAGTGCGGCGACGACCACGGCCGGGGCCGGGTCGAGGGCCGCGGCCCGGTCGCGCAGCGCCTCGAAGACCTCCGAGTCCCGACGCGGCTGCAGTCCGCCGGACGGGCCGGCCGCGCGGGAGCGTCGCTCCAGCGGGGTCTCCTCGGCCTTGGGGAACATGCTCACTCCGGTGATCGGCAACTCGCGGGTCGCCAGGAGCCGATCCGCCTCGGCCTGCGCCGCGTCGATGCGTGCCGCGACGAGGCCGTCGGTCAATGCCGCGGTCATGCCGCCGGCGGCCTCGATCTCCTGCAGCACCGCCCAGGCCCGCTGCGCCACGTCGTCGGTGAGCTGCTCGACATACCAGGAGCCACCGGCCGGGTCGGTGACCCGGGCGATGTTGGACTCGTCGGCGAGGACGATCTGGGTGTTGCGGGCGAGCCGGCGGGAGAAGCGTTCCGGGAGTCCGGCGACGGTGTCGTAGGGCAGCACCGTGATCGAGTCCGCGCCCCCGACACTGGCGGCGAAGGTGGCGATGGTGCTGCGCAGGATGTTGACCCACGGGTCGTCCCGGGTGAACATCCGCAGCGCGGTGACGGCGTGGATGCGGGCGCCGCGCACCGCCTCCGGCACCTCGAGGACCTCCCCTACCCGGGCCCACAGTCGGCGCAGCGCCCGCAGCGCGGCGATCCCGAGGAACTGGTCGGCGTCCACTCCCACGCGGAACTCGATGTGCGGGAAGGCCGCGGCGGGGGCGACCCCGGCGGCGGCGAGGTGGCGGACGTACGCGAGCCCGGTGGCGACCGCATACCCGACCTCGTCGATCGCGGTGGCCCCGGCGTCGCGGTAGACCCGCGTGTCGACGGTGATGGCCCGGACCGCGTCCGGGTCCAGCCCCTCCAGTGCACCCGCGAGCCCGTCGAGGTCGGGTGTCACGCCGAGTCGGGCGGCGGCCCCGATCGGGTCGAGGCCGAGGTTGCCGGTGGCTCCGGCGGTCCCGGCGAGGATCTGCCGCAGCGCAGCGGCCGCGGCCGGTTGGGCATCCACGGAGGAGACGACGACGGGGGCCAGGTCGAGGCGGACCCCGGTGAGGACCCGCTCCAGGTCCTCGACGGCGACCCCGTCGGCGCCGACGTGCAGCCACACGCTCGTCACGCCGTGCTCGAGGTCGGCGAGGACCGCCTCGCTCGTCACCGTGGCATCCGGGTCATCGTGCAGTTGCCGGACGTCCCAGGGCAGGTCGGGGGTGCGCATCGCCCGGCCCCGGGTGAACGGCATCGCACCCGGCACCCCGAGGGGGCGGGGGGTCTCGGGACGCAGGTAGAGCGGATCGACGCTCAGGCCGCCGGGCAGCGTCGAGCGCAGCGTGTCCTCCGCCGCCTCCCCCGTCAGTCGCTCGTCCTCGGCGCGGCTGCGGTTGACCACCCCGGCCACGAGGTCCTGCCACGCATGGTGGGTCTGGGGCGGGAAGTCGGCCGCGAGGGGGATCGCCTCGCGCTGCTCGCCCCGCTCGTCATCCAACGGCTTCGCAGTCGCACCGGAGTCACTCATAGGATCAAACCTAGTGGGCCGGTATGCGTTGCGTCCCCTCGCGTGGGGAACTTCACCGGTGCCGGTGGGCCGGGGTGGCGTCGGCGGCGGACCCTGTCAGGGCTGGTTACGCTGCTACGCATGACCTCCACCCCCAGCCGGGCCGCGATCGTCAGCGGCTACTTCAACCCGCTCCACATCGGCCACCTGCAGATGATGGAACACGCCCGCGAGATCGGCGCCGGGCACCTCATCGTCATCGTCAACAACGACGAGCAGCAGCGGATGAAGAAGGGCAAGGTCATCTTCGAGGAGGCGGTCCGGTTGCGGCTCGTCGAGGCGTTGCGGGTCGTCGACGATGCGTTCGTCGCGGTCGACACCGACGGCAGTGTCACCGAGTCCCTGCGGCGGGTGCGCGAGGCATACCCGCAGACCGACCTCGTCTTCTGCAACGGCGGCGACCGGCGCGACCCCGATGCGATGCCGACGAGCGAGTCGGCCGTGTGCGCCGAACTCGGCATCGAGATGGCCTTCGGCGTCGGCGGGGAGGACAAGGCCGACTCGAGCAGTCGGGTGCTGCACGCCCTGGGGCACGGTCCGGCCGTGTCCTGACCACCGACTGCTCACCTGTTCGTCACCGCGACACCCCCTGCGCGTCACCGGGGCCGACCCCTTCACCTGCGACGGTCGGGGTGTGCGCGTCGCCATCGTCACCGAATCGTTCCTCCCGACCCGCAACGGCGTCACGACGAGCGTGTGCCGGGTCACCGAGGAGTTGACCGCCCGCGACCACGAGGTCGCGATCGTCGCGCCCGGGCCGGCGCCGCAGGAGTTCGCCGGGGCCGAGGTGCACGCCCTGCGGACTGTGAGCGTGCGGCAGTTCCCGACCGGTTTGCCGACCTACCGGGTCGAGGCGGTGCTGGCCGAACTCGACCCGGACGTCGTCCATCTCGCCTCCCCCTTCGCGGTCGGGGCCCGCGGGGTGTATGCGGCGGCTCGCCTCGGTCTTCCGACGGTCGCGGTCTACCAGACGGATATGCCGAGCTATCTGGCCCAGCACGCTCCCGGCGTCGTCGGCGCGTCCGCGGGACGCACCGCATGGCACTGGATCCGGTTGCTGCACAACCGGGTCGACCGCACCCTCGCACCCTCCCGGCCCACCGTCGCCGAACTGCACCGGCACGGCATCAACCGGGTCCACCTCTGGGGTCGCGGGGTGGACACCCGGCGCTACACCCCGCACCGGCGCCAGTCCCCTGCCGTCACCGCGCTGCGCCGCCGGGTCGCTCCCGACGGTGGCACGATCGTCGGGTACGTCGGGCGACTGGCCCCGGAGAAGGAGGTCGACCGGCTCATCGAGGTGGCCCGGGTGCCGGGGGTTCGGCTGCTCGTCGTCGGTGACGGCCCGAGCCGACCGGCGCTGGAACGGCTGCTCCCGGAGGCGGTCTTCGTCGGGTTCCTCGACGGCGCGGCACTCGCCGACGCCTACGCCGCCTGCGACGTGTTCGTCCACACCGGGACGAGGGAGACCTTCGGGCAGACCCTCCAGGAGGCCGCGGCGAGCGGACTGCCCGTCATCGCCCCGGCCGCCGGCGGTCCGCTCGACCTGGTCCGGCCCGGCGAGACCGGGTACCTCTTCGCACCGGACCGTCCGGGTGCCCTGTCGGCGTGTGTCGGCGCACTCGTCGCCGAACCGCTCCAGCGGGCCCGGATGGGAGCCGCCGGACGCCGGATGGTCGCGGACCGGTCGTGGGGATCCTTGACCGAGGACCTGCTCGAGCACTACCGCGCGGCCCGGGCCCGCGCATACGGCCTGCAGCCTGCCTGACCGGCCCGCGCGCTCGACGCGGGACTCGACCCGGATCGGACTCAGACCAGACCGAACCGGAACTCACGCACCGGCCGCCACACCTCGTCGGGACCGTGCTCGTAGAGGTGCACCGAGGCGGCCGTGAACCGGGCCTCGTAGAGCTCGAGCGTCGTGAACGCGTGGTCGAGCATGTCGTCGGGCAGGTTGTGCGCAACGGTGACGTGCGGGTGGTAGTTGAAGTCCAACTCCCGGTCGACCGGACCGGCCCGCACCGCCGACTCCAGCGACTCGCACTGGGAGATCCCGGTCGCGAGCTGGACGAAGACCACCGGCGAGACCGGCCGGAAGGTACCGGTGCCGCGCAGCAGGATCTCGAACGGTGCGACGCCCTCGCAGACCCACCTCAGGTGGTTCTCGAACTCGGTCCGTTGCTCGGCCGCCACCTCGGTGGGCGGCAGGATCGTGATGTGCGCCGGGATGGCGCGGGCGAGCGGGTCGCCGAACTGCTCCCGGCACCGTTGCAGCATGACACCGTGCGGCTCCGGCACAGCGATGGAGACACCGATCGTGGACATGTCGCGAGCACCCTAACCCAGCGGTAGGGGTCAGCGGCCGGCCGGCGGGGCCGGGGCGAGCAGACCCATCCGGTCATAGACCCGCGTCACGGTGCGGGCGGCGACCTCGTGGGCGCGTGCGGCGCCACCGGCGAGGATCCGATCCAGCTCGGCCGGGTCGTCGAGCAGTTCGGCCATCCGACGCTGGAACGGCGCGACCGCCTCGACGACGACGTCGGCGACCTCCTTCTTCAGGTCGCCGTAGCCGCGGCCGCTGAAACTCCGCTCCAGTTCCTCGATCCGGGTCCCGGAGAGGATCGAGTGGATCGTGAGCAGGTTGGAGACACCGGCCTTGTGCTCGGGGTCGAACCGGACCTCCGCCTCGGTGTCGGTCACCGCGGAGCGGATCTTCTTCGCGATCCGGGCCGGCTCGTCGCTGAGCATGATCAGACCCTTGTCCGTCGACGTCGACCCGGACATCTTCGCGGTCGGCTCCTGCAGATCCATGATCCTGGCGCCCTCCTTGCGGATGTAGGGCTCCGGGACGACCAGGCCGCCCTCGCCGAACCGCTGGTTGAAGCGGATCGCGAGATCCCGGGTGATCTCGAGGTGCTGGCGCTGATCCTCACCGACCGGCACATAGGCGGCGTCGTACATGAGGATGTCGGCGGCCATGAGCATCGGATAGGTGAACAGCCCGACATTGGCCTGCTGGCCCTTGGCGGTCTTGTCCTTGAACTGCGTCATCCGGCTCGCCTCGCCGAAGGCGGTCAGACAGTTCATCACCCAGGCGAGGGCCGGGTGCTCGTGCAGATGGCTCTGGACGAAGACCGCCGAGCGCTGTGGGTCGACTCCCCCGGCGATGAACTGCGCCGCCGTGACCCGGGTCCGGCGGCGACGCACCTCGGGGTCCATCGGGACCGTCAGCGCGTGCAGGTCCGCGACGAAGTAGTAGGCGTCGAACTCGTCCTGGAGCGACTCCCAGTTGAGCAACGCGCCGATGTAGTTGCCGAGGTGGAGCGAGTCGCTCGTCGGCTGCATCCCGGACAGGATGCGCGGGCGGTGCGTGCCGGTGGCCGGGCTCGTGGGCGCGGCGCTCATCGGCGCAGGATCGCTGGCAGACATGCCGGTCATTGTGGCACCGCGCCTTCCGGCGGGCCAAAGCGAGGCCCCCGCTCCCAGTAGGCTCAGCAGGGTGAGCCAGTCCCCCGACCTGTCCCGCTCGCGGGAACCCCGCGAGCGCATCCTGCTCTCCCAGGCGACCGTGACCGACGTCGAGGAGGAGTACGTCCTCGACGCGCTGCGCTCCGGATGGGTGGCTCCCCTCGGTCCGCACGTGGACGCCTTCGAGGCCGAGATCGCCCGGCGCTGCGGGGTCGAGCACGCCCTGGCCCTGTCCTCGGGCACCGCCGCCCTGCACCTGGCCCTGGACTGCCTCGGCGCCGGCCCCGACACCGTCGTCGTCATCGCCTCGATGACGTTCGCCGCGACCGCCAACGCGGTCGCCTACACCGGCGCCACCCCGGTCTTCGTCGACGCCCGGGAGGCGGACGGCAACCTCGACCCGGACCTGCTCGACGAGGCCCTGGGCACCCTCATCGCAGAGGGTGCCGACATCGCCGCGGTCATCCCCGTCGACCTGCTCGGCCGGGTCTGCGACTACCCCGCGATCGAGGAGGTGCTCGCGGCGCACGCCGGGGCGCAACGCATACCCCTCCTCGCGGACTCGGCCGAATCCCTCGGTGCCGCCCTGCTCGGCCGGCCCGCCGGATCCTTCGGCGACGCCGCCGCCCTGTCCTTCAACGGCAACAAGATCATGACCACCAGCGGCGGCGGCATGCTGCTCTCCGACGACGCCGCCCTCGTCGAGCGGGCCCGCTCGTTGTCCACCCAGGCCCGCCAACCGGTGCCGTGGTACGAACACGCCGACATCGGCTACAACTACCGGCTCTCCAACCTGCTCGCCGCCCTCGGCCGGGCCCAACTGACCCGGCTCGACGACCTGATCGCCCGCCGCCGTGAGATCCGCGAGATCTACGCAGCCGGGCTCGCGGACGTGCCCGGGGTGCGCATCCTGGGTCGCGAGCCGGGACGCGGCGACGAGGAGGACAACTGCTGGCTGACCGCCGTCGTCATCGACCCGCAGGTCCACGACACCGACGCCGACTCGATCGTGCGCGCGATGAACGAGCAGGACATCGAGGTGCGCCACCTGTGGAAGCCGATGCATCTGCAACCGGTCTTCGCCGGCGCGCGGATGTTCGCCTCCGGTGCCTCCGAGCGACTCTTCGCCCACGGCGTCACCCTCCCGAGCGGGGCCGGATTGAGCGACACGGACCTCGAACGGGTCCTCACCGCGCTGCGACGGCTGCTCTGACGTTAGGCTGGCCGCGCGCGCTACCTCGCTAGCGCCCGTCCTCGCGGCACCCGGTGAGCCGATCGGGCCCACCCACGACAGGAAGGTCATCATGCGCGAACCCTCCCTCTCCCAGAAGTTCGGCGCTGAGTTCCTCGGCACCTTCGTCCTCGTCTTCGGTGGCGCCGGTGCCGCCGTGTTCGCCGCGACCTTCATGGCAGGCAACATCGTCGCCGGCCAGAGCGTCCACCTCGGCATCGGCTTCCTCGGCGTCGCCCTCGCCTTCGGTCTGACGGTCCTCGTCATGGCCTACGCCGTCGGCCACATCTCCGGCGCCCACTTCAACCCGGCGGTCACCATCGGCGTCGCCGTCGCCGGCCGGTTCGAGTGGAAGGACGTCCCCGCCTACATCGTCGCCCAGGTCGCCGGAGGTCTGCTCGGCGGCACCGCGATCTGGGGCATCGCCCGCGGCCAGGAGGGCTGGGACCGGATCGGGAACATGGCCGCCAACGGCTTCGGGGACAACTCCCCCGGCGGCTACGGACTGGTCGCCGTCCTCGTCGCCGAGATCATCCTCACCGCGATCTTCCTCTACGTCATCCTCGGCGCCACCGACGACCGCGCCCCGTCCGGGTTCGCACCCATCGCGATCGGTCTGTCGCTGACCCTCATCCACCTGATCTCCATCCCGATCTCCAACACCTCGGTCAACCCGGCCCGCTCCACCGCCGTCGCGTTCTTCCACGGCAGCGGGGCACCCGGACAGCTCTGGCTGTTCTGGCTGGCCCCGATCATCGGCGCCGCCATCGCCGGGGCGACCTTCGTCCTCATCACCGGCATCGACCGGCGCGACCGGGACATCGCCGGCACCATGGACAGCGGCGACGTGCGCGTGCCCGAGGGCGTCGACCCCGACGCCCCGCGCTGACCGGCACCGCCTCCCGCCCGGCTCCGCACACGACCCGCTCGGCTGCACCAGCGTGCACCCGAGTGGGTCGTTCGGTGCTCCCGCTGCTAGCGTCAGAAGTGACCTGCTGCGGGCGGTGCGCTGCCGCCTGCGCCCACCCACGAAGGAGTGAGGACACCCGCTATGAGCACCACCCCCGTCAAGGTCGCCGTCACCGGCGCCGCCGGCCAGATCGGCTACAGCCTGCTGTTCCGCATCGCCAGCGGGTCGCTCTTCGGCCCGGACACCCCCGTCGAGCTGCGGCTGCTCGAGATCACCCCCGCCCTGAAGGCCCTCGAGGGCGTCGTCATGGAGCTCGACGACTGCGCCTTCCCGACCCTGGCCAAGGTCGAGATCGGCGATGACCCGAACGTCGTCTTCGACGGGGTCAACCACGCCCTCCTCGTCGGGGCCCGGCCCCGCGGCCCGGGCATGGAGCGCGGTGACCTCCTCGAGGCCAACGGCGGCATCTTCGCCCCGCAGGGCAAGGCCCTCAACGACGTCGCCGCCGACGACATCCGCATCACCGTGACCGGCAACCCGGCCAACACCAACGCCCTCATCGCGATGAGCAACGCCCCGGACATCCCCCGCGAGCGCTTCTCCGCACTGACCCGCCTGGACCACAACCGCGCGATCAGCCAACTCGCCGCCAAGACCGGGGCCGCCGTCACCGACATCACCCGGATGACGATCTGGGGCAACCACTCCGCGACCCAGTACCCCGACATCTTCCACGCCCAGATCGGCGGCCGGAACGCGGCCGAGGTCGTCGACGACCAGGCCTGGCTCGCCGACACCTTCATCCCGACCGTCGCCAGGCGCGGCGCGGCGATCATCGAGGCCCGCGGCGCCTCCTCGGCCGCCAGTGCGGCCAGCGCCACCGTCGACCACGCCCGCGACTGGGCGCTCGGCACCAAGGACGGCGACTGGGTCTCCATGGCGGTCTGCTCCGATGGCTCCTACGGGGTGCCCGAGGGCCTGATCTCCTCGTTCCCGGTGACGACGTCCGGCGGCGACTGGACAATCGTCGAAGGCCTCGACATCAACGACTTCTCCCGCGAGCGGATCGACGCCTCCGTCGCCGAGCTCGTCGAGGAGCGCGACGCCGTCAAGGGCCTCGGCCTGATCTGACCCACCCGCCCACCCGGACCCGACCCCCGCCCCGGCGAGCGGTCCGGCCCGGGTGGGCACCGCATACCTGCTGAACTGCTCGCCGTCGAAAGGAACACCCCAGCGTGAGCGCCAAGATCCTGTACACCATCACCGACGAGGCTCCCCTGCTCGCGACCTATTCGTTCCTGCCGATCGTGCAGGCGTACGCGGGCCAGGCCGGGGTCGACGTCGAGACCCGCGACATCTCGCTCTCGGGCCGCATCCTGGCCGCCTTCGCGGACCTGCTCCCCGAGGACCAGCGGGTCAGCGACGACCTGGCCGAGTTGGGCCGGCTGGCGACGACGCCGGAGGCCAACATCATCAAGCTGCCGAACATCAGCGCCTCGGTCCCGCAGCTCAAGGCTGCGGTCGCCGAGTTGCAGGCCCAGGGGTATGCACTGCCCGACTACCCCGACGACCCCCGGACCGAGGAGGAGCAGGACATCCGGGCCCGCTTCGACACGGTCAAGGGCTCCGCGGTCAACCCGGTTCTGCGGGAAGGCAACTCGGACCGTCGCGCCCCTGAGTCGGTCAAGGGGTATGCGCGCAGCAACCCCCACTCGATGGGGGCCTGGAGCGCGGACTCCAAGACCGAGGTCGCGACGATGGGCCACGATGACTTCTTCAGCAACGAGAAGTCGGTCGTCCTGCCCGCCGACGATGTCCTGACGATCCAGCACGTCGCCGCGGACGGGACGGTCACCCCGCTCAAGGAGGGGCTGAAGGTCCTCGCCGGTGAGGTCGTCGACGGGACGTTCATGAATGCGGCCGCCCTCGATGAGTTCCTCGTCGCGCAGGTCGCCCGCGCCAAGGAGCTCGGCGTGCTCTTCTCGGCGCACCTGAAGGCGACGATGATGAAGGTCTCCGACCCGATCATCTTCGGCCATGTCGTGCGGGCCTACTTCAAGGACGTCTACGACCGGTACGGCGAGGAGCTCCTCGCGGCCGGACTCGACGGGACGAACGGGCTGGCGGCGGTGCTCGCCGGGCTGGACGACCTGGACAACGGCACCGAGATCCGGGCCGCGTTCGAGCAGGGGCTCGCCGACGGGCCGCGCCTGGCGATGGTCAACAGCGACAAGGGCATCACCGGACTGCACGTCCCGAGCGATGTCATCATCGACGCCTCGATGCCGGCGATGATCCGCACCTCCGGGCACATGTGGGGTCCGGACGGTGAGGAGGCCGACACCCTCGCCGTCATCCCGGACAGCAGCTACGCCGGGATCTACAAGGCGGTCATCGAGGACTGCAAGGCCAACGGCGCCTACGACCCGACGACGATGGGGTCGGTGCCCAACGTCGGACTCATGGCCCAGAAGGCCGAGGAGTACGGCAGCCACGACAAGACCTTCGAGGTGCCCGCCGACGGGACCGTCCAGGTCGTCAACGCCGCCGGCGAGGTGCTCATGGAGCACGCGGTCCGGCAGGGTGACATCTGGCGGGCCTGCCAGACCAAGGACGCCCCGATCCAGGACTGGGTCAAGCTCGCGGTGACCCGGGCCCGGGCGACCGGTGACCCTGCGGTGTTCTGGCTCGACGAGAACCGCGCCCATGATGCGGCCCTGATCGCGAAGATCACCGAGTACCTCAAGGACCACGACACCGACGGGCTCGACATCTCGATCATGGCCCCGGAGGCCGCCGCCCGGCACTCGGTGGAGCGGATCCGGCAGGGTCTGAACACGATCTCGGTGACCGGCAACGTGCTGCGGGACTACAACACCGACCTGTTCCCGATCCTCGAGCTCGGCACGAGCGCGAAGATGCTCTCGGTCGTGCCGTTGATGAACGGCGGCGGGTTGTTCGAGACCGGGGCGGGAGGTTCGGCGCCGAAGCACGTCCAGCAGTTGCAGGGTGAGAACTACCTGCGCTGGGACAGCCTCGGGGAGTTCCTCGCGTTGGCCGAGTCGTTCCGTCACCTCGGTGAGTCGACCGGCAACGCGAAGGCGCTCGTCCTCGCGGATGCCCTGGACAAGGCGACCGGGACGCTCCTGAAGGAGAACAAGTCGCCGGCCCGTCGGATCGGTCAGATCGACAACCGCGGCAGCCACTTCTACCTCGCCCTGTTTTGGGCCGAGGAGTTGGCCGCGCAGACCGAGGATCCCGAGCTGGCCGCGAAGTTCACCACCCTGGCCGAGTCGCTGCGGGCGCAGGAGGAGACGATCTCCGCCGAGCTCATCGCGGTCCAGGGCTCCCCCGCCGACGTCGGTGGCTACTACCGTCCCGACGACGACAAGGCGACGGCCGTGATGCGTCCCAGCGCGACGTTCAACGCCGCATTGGACGCGCTCGGCGCCTGACCCCCGCGCGAGAACTCCGCTCGCACGCCACGAACCCGCGGCCGCGCCAGGTATTGCTGGTGC